>CAJTSP010000038.1:12665-19472 GCA_910578965.1 uncultured Oscillospiraceae bacterium | reverse complement strand
GGGCAGTCAAGGGCGGGGTGCTTTCGATGGGCGAGCTGCTTTTGGTGGCCGCGGCCCTGCGCAATTTCCAGAATCTGGTGCAGTGGTACGGCATCAGCGAGCACGACGCGCTGCCGGTGGACGACCTGTTTTACGCCCTCAGCCCTCAGCCGGGGCTGGAAAAGGCAATCAGCGACGCTATTTTATCGCCCACTGAGATGGCCGATACCGCCAGCAATACCCTTTATGAGATACGCCGCAGGATCCGTGCGGCCGAAAATTCTATCCGCGATAAGCTGGATGCGCTGGTCAAAAACCAGGCCACCGGCAAATATTTGCAGGAGGCTGTTGTTTCGCTGCGCAACGGGCGGTTTGTCGTACCGGTAAAGGCCGAGCACCGCGGCGAGGTGGGCGGCGTGATCCATGACGTATCCAGTACCGGGGCGACCCTTTTTGTGGAGCCTACTGCCGTGGTAGAGGCCAACGCCAAGATTATGCAGCTCCGCAGCCAGGAGGCTGCCGAGATCGAGCGGATCCTTACCGGGTTTACCGAGCAGGCGGCCGCCATCGAGCCGATGTTCACCTTTAGCTATGACGCGATGCTGTCCATTGATATGCTGCTAGCCAAGGCACAGCTTGCGTTGGAGCAAAAGGCCTGGCGTCCGCAGGTTACAAACGAGCGGTGGTTCAGCCTTAAGGGGGCGCGCCATCCCTTGCTCGACCCCGCAAAGGCTGTGCCGGTAGACATTGCCCTTGGGCGCGATTATGACACCCTCGTAATTACCGGGCCAAATACCGGCGGCAAAACGGTGAGCCTTAAAACGGCCGGGCTGCTCTGTGTCATGGCCCAGTGCGGGATGCTGATTCCCGCGCACGAGGGCAGCACCGTTTGTGCTTTTTCGGAGTATCTGGTAGACATTGGCGACGAGCAAAGCATCGAGCAAAGCCTTTCGACCTTTTCAGGACATATGAAAAACATCACCGGCATCCTCGCCCGAGCGTCATCCTCTTCGCTCGTGCTGCTGGACGAGCTGGGCGCGGGTACCGACCCGGCTGAGGGCGCGGCGCTGGCCGTGAGCATTGTGGAGGAGCTGCGCCGCCGCGGCGCGCTGGTTATGGCCACCACCCACTATGCCGAGATGAAGGTGTTTGCGCTGGAAACGCCCGGCGTGGTAAACGCAAGCTGCGAGTTTGATGTGGAGAGCCTGCGGCCCACCTACCGGCTCAGCGTGGGGGTGCCGGGCAAATCCAACGCCTTTCTCATCAGCGAACGGCTGGGTCTGCCCGCCGGCATCATCCAAAAGGCAAACGAGCACCTATCCAGCGAGGACAAGCGGCTGGACAGCGTGCTGGCCCAATTGGACGACCTCAAGGCCCAATTGGGAGCGAGCCAGGCCGAGACCGAACGGCTACGGGGCGAGGCCGAGCGCCAGTTGGAGAGCGCCCGCAAAAAGCGGGACGCGCTGATTGCCCAGGGCGAGCAGGAGTTGGAGGCTGCGCGGCGCAAGGCGCACGAGATGGCCCAACAGGTGCAGGCCGAGGCCTACGCCCTTACCGACGAGCTGCGCAGGCTGCAAAAGGACGACAAAACCGCCGCGGCCCAGCGCGCCATCCGTGCTCGGGAAATCGCCCGGCGTGAAGCTGAAAAGCTTTACACAAAATCCGATCCGGTGCATCGCCCGGCGCGGGAGTTTGTGCCGCTAAAAAGCGTGCGGGCCGGGCAGGAGGTGGAGATTGCCGAGCTGGGGCAGATCGCTACGGTGGTAAGCCTGCCGGATAAGCACGGTATGGTGGAGGTGCGGGCCGGCATCCTCAAAACCAAGGTACCGCTCTCGGGGCTCAAAAGCCCGGATAAGCGCGCTGCCCAGCCGCAAAAATCCGCAAAAAGCGGCATGCTCCAGCGCCCGGCGCGCACCGCCACGGTGGACAGGGCCGAGCGCACCTCCTCGATGGAGATCAACCTGTTAGGGCTAACGGTGGACGAAGCGCTGATGGAGGCCGACCAGTTTATTGACCACGCGGTGATGAGCGGCCAGACGATGGTGTACCTGATCCACGGCAAGGGGACCGGGGCGCTGCGCAAGGCCATCCACACCCATCTGCGGGGGCATAAAAACGTGCAGAGCTACCGCCTGGGCCGATACGGCGAGGGGGAGGACGGTGTGACTGTGGTGGAGCTCAAATAACCCGGAAAACGCGGCCCCCGTTCTTGAAAAGACGATTTTCGACGTTTTTTGTACACCTTTACAGTTTTTTGCAGATTCAAACAACGATAACTCCGCACAAGGGCAGACCCCACCCAAGGGCCTGCCCTTTATGTTTTTTTCCATAAATCACCGCCCTTTAGCGGCGGCAGGCCAAGAAAGCAAAGGCTGCAAATCAAATTCGATCCGCCATTTTTGACATGCTTTTTTGCCCCGGCGCGGTACACTGTAAACGCGGGGGCGATGGGGCATGAAAACGGTGATCTATCTGGACATACTGCTGCTGGTCAACTTTTTGATCGGCTATTTTTTGCTCAGGGCCGCCGGGCTGCTCACGGGGGCCGTGCCGCATTTTGGCCGTGCATTGCTGGGGGCGGGGGCAGCAGCGTTGGCAAGCCTTGCGCTGCTCATGCCCCCGCAGCCGGCGGCTGTGCAACTGCTCTACCAGCTTATGAGCGCCCTGGTGGTGGTGCGTTGTACCTTTTTCTGGCAGGGCTGGAGGGGCTTTGCACGCCGGACGCTTTGGTATGCACTCCTCAATATGCTGCTGGCGGGCGCGGTAAGCCTTGGTATTTTCCGGTATGGGCTTACAGGCGTACACACCAACAATATGGCGGTTTATGTAAACCTTTCGCCCCTTGCCCTCCTGCTTTGCGTGCTCTGCGTGTACCTCGCCGTCCGGCTTGTATCGCTGCTGTTTGGGGCGCCTCAGCCGGCCGAAGGCTGGCAACTGGAGCTGGATATCGGCGGCAGGACACTGCGGCTGGAGGCCTTATGCGATACCGGGTTTTTCCTGCGCGATCCGCTTTCCGGCGGGCAAACTGTGCTGCTGAGCTACCCGGCCGTAAAGGCCCGGCTTCCCAAGGCTTTGAGCGGCTACCTGAAAGCGTGGTTTTTGGGCGAGTCGGTCTTGCTGGCCCAGCCTCCGCCCGGTATTGCTTTGCGCCCGGTTTTATGCCGTACCGCGGCCGGCGAAGAGCTTTTGCCCGGTATTGGCTCGGTTTTGCTGCGCCTTACTCGGCCGGGCTGCCCGGTCAAAAGCACACGTGTGACCGTGGCGTTTTGCCGCCGTGGGTTTGAGGAAGGAGGGTTCGACGCGCTGTTCGGCGGCGAGCTTGCGGCCGGGCTGGGCTGAAACCTTGCCACACAAAGAGTACTGAGCATGCAGAAGGAGAAGCGATATGTACATACAAACAATCGTCCTGCGCCTGAGGCTTTGGTGGGTGCGGCTGTACCGGAGGCTTGCCTTAGGCAGCGCGGTACATTACATCAATGGGCCGGAGACCCTGCCGCCGCCCTTGACCCCCGAGGAGGAAAAGCTGGTGTTTGCCGGACTGGAGGAGGGGCGGCAGAGCTGCAGGGATATGCTCATTACCCATAACCTGCGGCTGGTGGTGTACATTGCCAAAAAGTTTGAATCCAGCGGAGTTGCAGTGGAGGACATTATCTCGATCGGCACGATTGGGCTCATCAAGGCGGTAAACACCTTTGCTCCTTCTAAAAATATCAAGCTGGCTACCTACGCCAGCCGTTGTATTGAAAACGAGATTCTGATGTTTTTGCGCAAAAGCTCAAACCGGAGGCAGGAGTCCAGTATCGACGAGCCTTTGAATACCGACGGCGAGGGCAACGAGCTGCTGCTTTCGGATGTGCTTGGCAGCGACCAGGACCAGATTGGCCTCCAGCTCGAGCAGGACGATGAGAAGGACATGTTGCTTGCCGCAGTGGCCCGCCTGGCCCCGCGGGAACGCCAGATTATGCAGATGCGGTTTGGTTTGCTGGATGGCAACGAGCACACCCAAAAAGAGGTGGCGGACGCCATTGGCATCTCGCAAAGCTATATTTCGCGGCTGGAAAAGCGTATCATCAAACGGCTGCGCTGCGAGCTGGAAAAAATGGGATAGGGGTGGAGCCTCCCAGTATGGCAGGAGGATACGCCCCAAAAGCCCAAAAGAGAAGGAACCCCGCCGCCGGCAAAACAGCCGGCGGCGGGGTTTTGTATGGGCGATGCAATGCGCTATTTCTGGTCGAAGGTATGGTAAACGGCCATAACGGCGGGGAAGAGCACCCCTGCAATCGGCCAGACAATCCAACTGTGCTCCCAGTCCATCGAATAGAAGCTCGCGGCAAGGAAGATGGCGGTGGCCGCAAGCCAATAGACGATGCCGATGGTGCGTGCGACCTTGTGCCGGGCCTTACGCTGGCGGGTATAATCGTTTTCCTGCAGGAGCTTGTCAAAGCTCTCCCAAGGGATGCCGGCCCGGATAAAGAAGATTACCCCAATCCCCACCAAAAACAGGGTAACGGAAAACATTGCCATCATGAGCATATCGTTGTTTTCATCCACCATCATCCCGCCAAACAGCGGCACCAGCGAGAGGATGCACAGACAGGCGCCCAGCACATTGTAGCGGGTATGGCGGGGCTTAAACTGTTCCCGGCGCTCCTTGACCATGCCGGCAACGCCGTACTCGGTTTCAAAAATTTCTTGTTCGAGGAACAAAAATTCTGCGGTCCGGCTGCCTACCGTAAGAAAAATCGCAACAGCAAGCGCGATAAGGCAGAGCAGGACAATCAATCCCACACCCATTGCCAGCCCCTCCGAAAGGCGGGAGCCCGGCTGTTCGCTGGCCGCTGCCAGCAAAAACAGGCAGATAGGGGAAATAATGCACAAAAAGGTAGCGTATGCCACCGGACGTGCGGTATCCCCCTTGACCTTGAGAAACGCGCTGGCCTGCTCCATAGATACCCGGCGCAGTGCGGGAAAACGCGGCTCGTCCTGAGTGCGCGCCTCCGCGTCCGGCTGCTCCAGCTCGTCCTTTAAAAGATAATCGGTGCTTACCCCGAATAGCTGTGAGAGCGCGAGCAGCCGGTCAAGGTCTGGAATTGACTGCCCGCCCTCCCATTTTGAAACCGACTGCCGGGTGACCCTGAGCTGTTCGGCCAGTTCTTCCTGCGACCACCCGTTGCGCTTGCGAAGCTGGATAAGCTTATCGGCAAAGATCATGTTTATATTCCTCCCTTTTTATAAACAAAAGAGCCTCTTTCGGCGGCGGTGTATCGGTGCAAAGCCGCTGCCCTGTGTTGCTTATCCTACCCTAAAACCAAGTTGCAGGCCACCAACCGGTGCGTTTCAATTTGTCAACCGGCGGTTGCGCCGGCCGTTTTGCCCGCTTTCAGCCCGCCTCAGCGTCCATTTCACGCACAAAATCATCCATCAGCCCGCCAGCCATACCCATCTCGCCCGCTTCAAAATAAAGCGCGTAATGGAAATCGCCCCTGGTCCAGCTACCGAGATACCGCCCGCCCGGGCTTGTGCGCACCAAAACCCGCACCCCGTCCAGATACAGTACCCGGTTGGTATCATATGGGCCGGAAAAGTCTTCCAGGTGCAGGCTGTTTGCAGCGCGGGCAACCCGTACCAGTGCTTTCCAGGCCGGCTCAACCAAAAACTCCAGCTCTCCAACCGTTTGCCGGTGGCATAAAAAGCATTGCTGTAGCTGTACGATTTCGTCGCCGGGCAGGTCGCTCACCTCAAACCCGGCGCGGTCGCGGAAATCCGGTTTTTCGTAAGGGATGCGGTCGTCCTCAGAGCCCCCGCCGTGCGCGCGCAAACAGGCAATCAGGATTCCAATCAGCAAAAGGCTAAAAAGCAGCAGCAACAAAATGATCTGCTCGGTCGTCATGTATATCGCCTCCTCCACCTATCCTATGCAAGGGCAAAGGCAGCCGTGAGAAGGCCTTGATACAAGCTCAGGGTACCCGGGAACCGCCTTTTTGCCAGGGCCTCGGCATCCCCTTATTTTCCCAGCGGCCGGGCATGACTTTATCCGCAGCGGCAAGGCCATACTCTGCTTGAACAAAAAGCCAAGCGGGGTGTAGCTTACGATGTACTGCAACAAGGTGGAAATCTGCGGGGTAAATACGGCCAAACTCCCGGTGCTGAAAGAAAAAGAAAAGACCGAGCTGCTGAAAAAAGCCAGGCAGGGAGATAAGGAGGCCCGCCAGCAGATGATCCAAGGTAACCTCAGGCTTGTTTTGAGCGTTGTACAGAAATTTGCCGGCCGGGGCGAAAACCTGGACGACCTTTTTCAGGTAGGGTGTATTGGGCTGATTAAGGCAATCGACAATTTTGATCCCAGCCTGAACGTGCGGTTTTCTACCTATGGCGTACCGATGATTATCGGCGAAATACGGCGCTTCCTGCGCGACAACAACGCCGTGCGGGTGAGCCGGTCGGTACGGGATATTGCTTATAAGGCTATGCAGGCCAAGGAGGAGCTGCAAAAAAAACTGGGGCGCGAACCCAAAATGGACGAAATTGCCGAGAAGGTGGGCCTTGCGCAGAGTACGGTTACCCTGGCGCTGGAATCGGTGGTTGATCCTATCAGCCTATACGAGCCGGTTTACAGCGACGGCGCCGACACGATTTATGTAATGGATCAGATCGGCGATGCCAGCGGGGAAGAAAGCTGGATCAGCGGCATCATGTTCCGGGATACGGTCAAGGCGCTGACCGATCGCGAAAAAAAAATCATGGCGCTGCGTTATCTTGCGGGCAAAACACAGGTGGAGGTTGCACGGGAAATCGGCATCAGCCAGGCGCAGGTAAGCCGGCTGGAAA
>CAJTSP010000038.1:0-12655 GCA_910578965.1 uncultured Oscillospiraceae bacterium | reverse complement strand
GGAAAAATGCGCGATGGGACGAATAAAAAAACAAATATAACCCGATGAAAGGGCGATAAAAAGCCCATTTTGGCAAAATGCATCAACACAAAGCACCACGCATAAAGGTGGCGGAGCTTTTTAGCCCGCCGCATCTTGCATGGTGCTTTTTGTAAAAAATTGTAAACTATGGCATGTAATAATCTGCGGCACTGGTTCGTTTTCATTTCCAGAGCAGATGCCCTTTGAGCGGGATGCCGCACTGGTTCAGCGCCTTGATAAGCGAACCGCTGCCCTTATATTGGATGCCGGTGATACCCAGCTCCACCGCAGCGGCGGCGTTTTCTTTGGTGTCGTCCACAAAGATGGTTTCTTCGGGCGAAAGGCTGTAATACCGCATCAAGGCGCTGTAAATACGGGGGTCCGGCTTGTTGATGTGCACCTGGCAGGACGCCACCCCTCCCTCAAACAGGGCAAAAAATTCCTGCTGCTTGAGGTAAGCTAAAGCGTCCTCCGGGATATTGGACAGATAGAACAGCCGAAACCCCATCTTGTGCAGCCGCTTCATAATGTCATAGGTTCTGCCGCGGGTGCGCAGCGAGCGGATCCAGTCGTCCAAAACGCTCTGTACCTCAAAGGCGCAGCCGGCTTTGCGGGCCTTTTCCATCATGATTTCGTTGCCGTGCTGGCGGGTAATTTCGCCGGCGTCCAGCAACGGCCATTCCTCGCTGCCAAAGGTGATGTCGTAAACCATCTGCTCAACCTTTGCGTCAAAAAAATGCTCCAGCAAAAAATCATGGGGCTTAAAATCCACCACAACGCCGCCAAGGTCAAAGATTACATTTTTGAACATACCGTCCGCCGCTCCCTGCTTTCACGGGCGTTTGCCCGGTTTTGGGCAAAAGGGAAAACCTTTTGCGCCCCCGCTGTTTATCCCATTATACAACCAATTGGCCCAGGATACAAATTTTTGCAAAAGTTCATCACTATTGGACAACTCTGCGGCGATATATATAATAAGAAAGCCGCCCGCCGAGGGCAGGGTGGCGGTAAGCTGCAGGGAGGGGATTTTTATGACGTTGGCGGAACTGTGCAAAAAGGATGTGATCCAGGTAGCCAGCGGGGCAAACCTTGGCCGTGTGGACGATTTGTGCTTTGATGCGGCCGATGCGAAGCTCTGTGCGCTGGTGTTGTTTGGCCGCCCAAAGCTGTTTGGCCTGTTGGGGCGGGAGGAGGATGTGTCGATCCCCTGGAACGAGGTAGTGAGCATCGGCGCGGACGTCGTGCTGGTGAAAAGTGAGCTGCCCACGCCGGCGCACAAGCCGCGGGGCGGCGTGCTGGGCTGGCTGTTTCAATAGCGTTTTGCAGAGGGCGGCGGCCCTGGAGGCGGGGCCGCAAAAAAGATGCAAGATAGGGAAGCGGAATGGCCCGCCCCCCGATTTGGGATACAGAAAGCGGAAACTTGCATTTTTTAAAAAAATCGGATACGATAACCTTCGTTTGGCGAAAAAGCTGTAAAAAACGGCGGGGCCGGTTGTGCCCAAAAGGACCGGGCCGCCGCCGGATCATAATACAAGAGGGAAGTTGCCATGCAAACAAACCTTGCAAAAAAGGGGCTGTTGGGCATTAAAGCCCATCCGCGCTGTCCCGTGCTGCCGGGCTGGTGCATACTCATGCTGCCGGCCGTAACGGCAGCCGTAGCGCTGCTGTGCGGCGAATGGATCCATCGCGGCAGCCTGGATCTAACCTTCTGGCGGGACAGCCTTGGGGCGCACCTGCCGGCATACCTGCTGGCCTGGCTGCTACTTTTGGGCATGTACTGCCTTGTGGATGGCCTTACAAGGCTGCCGGCCTTGGCAGTAGTATGCACCGGCGCAGTGGGCTGCATCCCCGCCGCAGTAACCTATTTTAAGCTCAAGCTGCGGGGCGAGCCGCTTTTTCCGTGGGATTTTTCGCAGGTGGGCGAGGCTATGCAGGTTGCCGGGAAATCCGGCATCCGGCTGCAGCCCTCTATGGCTGGCAGCGTGCTGATCTTTTTGGCGCTGGCTACTGCTGCTTGCCTTGTGCGCCGCCCGCGCTGGGGCTGGAAGCAGCGTACTGCACGGATTTTGGGGCCGGCCGCTGGGCTGATGGTTCTGGTGCTGGGGGTGTACCTGCAGCCCGGCGCAACAAACGCGCTGGGCATCTACCCGGATATGTGGATGCAAAACCGATATTACCGTACCTATGGGGTAGTGAGCGGCTTTATGACCAACCTGCAGGTACTGGACATTGCTGCGCCGGAAGGATATAGCCCCGAAGCAGTGCAGACCCTTGCACGCCAGGCGGACGAAAACCGCGCGGCGCCCCGCTATGTCGGGAGCTACCGCGCAAAAGGGGATGGAGCCGTTAAGCAGCCCAGCATTATTTTTGTAATGGACGAATCCTTTTGGGACGCGGGCGAGCTGCCTGGCGTGACCTACAGCGAGGAGCTCACCCCCAACCTGCACAGGCTGGCCGAAACCTCGGCTTACGGTAGGGCGTACAGCCCCAGCTTTGGCGGCGGCACCTGCGATGTAGAGTTTGAGGCGCTGACCGGATTTTCGGTGGAATTTCTGCCCGGGGGCTGCAAGCCCTATCAGCAACATGTAACCCATGATATGTTTGCGTTGCCCAACTACCTAAAGGACCAAGGCTACCAGACCGTTGCGGTGCACGGCTATTATAAACGCTTTTGGAGCCGCAGCACGGCCTATCCGCACCTGGGCATTGACCGGTTTATTGGGCTTGAGGATATGGAAAACCCCGAAAAAAAGCGCGGGGTCTTTTGGAAGGGCGGCCTTGTGACCGACGCCGAGATGGCCCGGCAGATAATTGGCGCCTATGAGGCGTGCGAAAGAGGCCGGCCGGTTTTTTTGCACGCGGTGACCATGCAGAACCACACTACTTATCATAAGGACAATTACCCTGTGGGGGAGCTGGTGGATATTTTACAGGCCCCCTCCGGGATGGGAGCCCAGACCCGGGACGCCTTACGCGATTTTGCCACCGGCGTGCGGGATGCCGATGCTATGCTCGGAACCCTTACAGATTATTTTTCGTCGGTGGAGGAGCCGGTCATCCTTGTATTCTGGGGCGACCACTACAACCCCATCGGCAGCGGGTACGAGGCGTATACCTCAACCGGATACGCCTCCGCCGACAGCCAGGACCCTCGGCTGCACGGTATGCCGCTGCTCATCTGGAGCAATTACTGGCAGGGCAAGGTAGAGCTTGGGACGATTGGTACATATGAAATCAGCCCGGTGATGATGGAGCTGTACGGCCTTGAAACGCCGCCCTTTTTTGAGTACCTTTTACAGCAGATGAAGGTTTACCGCAGCCGTACCTTAGGCGTTACGGTGCTGCCGGACGGCACTGCCCGGGAGGCCGAGCTTACCGAGGAGCAGCAGGCTTGGTTTGACGGGCACTGGATGATGCAGTACGACATGATGTTTGGGGATGAGACCCTTTGGAAGCCCGAAGAGGGGGAGCCGTAGCGGGTGGTTTTGCAGAGCATACACCGGCAAAAAACGGTGCGGCCCTGCTTTTGCGGGCCTGCTGCGAAGGCTGCGGCCTCCGGTTACGCTTTTTAGGACGATTTGCCAAAGCGGCGGATGGGATACGCTGTCCCATCCGCCGTTTTAGTGTTTTTTTGCGCTGCCGCGGCACCCTTTTATACTGCTTTGCCGGGGCTCTGCCCGCCGTACAGTCCCTTGGGTGTACAGGCTTTTTAGCTTGTGCAAAAACGCAAAATGTTGTATACTGAGAAAGCAAAATCATTGCAGGCATGCCGGGAGGCGGCCGGATGTGCCGGCCCCAAAACCGTCCCCCGCGGCCAGAAGGCGGAAATAAGATTGCAGACGATCCATTTTATACACAACGAGGCGGCTGCCAAGGCGGTGGCCGAGCGGTACGAGACCCCGCCGCTTGCCTTTGTGCACAGCTATGGCTGCCAGCAGAACGTGAGCGACGGCGAGCGTCTTAAGGGCGTTTTAATCGACATCGGCTACGGCCTGTGCAGCCGGCCCGAGGATGCCGACCTGATCCTGTTTAACACCTGCGCCGTGCGCGAACACGCCGAGCAGCGGGTATTTGGTAACGTGGGTGCTCTCAAAAGCCTTAAGGCCCAAAAACCGGGGCTGATTATCGGGCTGTGCGGCTGTATGGTGCAGCAGCCCCAGATTGTGGAAAAGCTGCGTGCCAGCTATCCGTTTGTGGATTTGGCGTTTGGGGTAAACGCTATTGACCAATTGCCGGCTTTGCTGCTGGAAAAATGGCAGAACGGCGGCAAGAGGCTCTTAAAGCCCCCAAAAGCCCGCGAGGACCTTGTGGAAAAAATCCCGGTTCATCGGGAATCGGCCTTTCGCGGGTGGTTGCCGGTGATGTACGGATGCGATAATTTTTGTACCTACTGCATTGTGCCGTATGTGCGTGGACGCGAGCGCAGCCGCAGCCCGATGGATGTTTTGGCCGAGTTCAGGGAACTGGTTGCTTCCGGCTGCAAAGAGATCACCCTGCTGGGGCAGAATGTAAACAGCTACGGAAAGGGATTGGAAGAGCCTATAGACTTTGCCGGGCTTTTGCAGCTTTTATGCGCCGAGCCGGGCGACTATCATATCCGGTTTATGACCAGCCATCCCAAGGATGCCAGCCGCCGGTTGATCGACGTTATTGCGGCCGAGCCCCGTGTCTGCCGGCACCTGCATCTGCCGGTGCAGTGCGGCAGCAACCGAATTCTGGCCCGGATGAACCGCCGCTATACCGTGGAGCAATACCTGGAGCTGATCGATTATGCACGCCAAAAAATTCCGGGCATTACCTTTTCCAGCGACATCATTGTAGGCTTTCCGGGTGAAACCGAGGAGGACTTTGCCCAAACCCTCGAGCTGGTACAAAAGGTGGGATACGCTCAGTTGTTTACCTTTATCTACTCCCGCCGCAGCGGTACCCGTGCAGCCGAAATGGAGGACATTACCCCCCGCAGAGAAAAAACCGAGCGGATGGCCCGGCTACTGGCGCTGCAGGACAAGATCGCCTGTAGCATTGCCGCAGCCCATGTGGGACAGGCCTGCGAGGTGCTGGTAGAGGGCTTTGGGCGGCAGGAAAAGGCCCTCTGCGGCCGGCTGGACAACAACCTTGTGGCGGAGTTTGCGGCCGGGGAGGAATGGATTGGCCGATATGCCCGGGTATTTGTTACCGGAGCGCGGGGCACAATGCTACAGGCAGAGCTGACAAGGTAAATAACTTGTCACAAAAAACAGAACAAAAGGCGCCTTACCGTCCCAACGGCGGTGGGGGTGCTAAAGCCGAAAGGGGAAGGCAAAAGCCATGAATGCAATCGATCTTTTTAAAAAAGCCGCTGTAGCTATGCAGACGGATGACCGTTACCTTGCACTGGATGCCGCCCGCCGTGCCAATGACGCAGACGAGGAGCTGCAAAACCTGATTGGCGAATTTAATCTCGTGCGCATGGACCTGAACAATGAGATCGGCAAGGAGGAGCGGGATGAAAACCGGGTGGCCGAGCTCAACCGCAGGGTCAACCAGTTGTACAGCGATATTATGTCCCACGAGGGGATGGTGCGCTACAACCAGGCCAAGGCCGAGGCTGAGGCGATGGTCTCGCATATTGACGCCATTATCAATACCGCCATGAACGGCGGGGACCCAATGCTGGTTGAACAGCCCGAGAGCGGCTGTACCGGCAGTTGCTCTTCCTGCTCGGGCTGCCACTGAGCGGGCGGCGCCTGCGGCACGGCGCCAAAACTGCCCGGCTTTGGCAGAGAAGTAAAAAGCAAAAAACAAGGTGAAAAGGAGAAACCAGGACAGTTGAAAAGCGCGGCAGGGCTTTCGCCCATGATGCAGCAGTATTTTGAAATCAAACAAAATCACCCGGACGAGATTTTGTTTTTCCGTCTGGGGGATTTTTATGAGATGTTTTACGATGACGCCCTGCTTGCCTCCCGGGAGCTGGAGCTTACCCTTACCGGGCGGGACTGCGGCCAGGAGGAGCGCGCCCCTATGTGCGGTGTGCCCTTTCACAGCTATGAAAGCTATGTTGCAAAGCTTATTGCCAAGGGCTACAAGGTGGCTATCTGTGAGCAGATGGAAGACCCCGCCACGGCAAAAGGCATTGTAAAGCGGGAGATCATCCGGGTGGTCACGCCGGGCACGGTCATCGAAAACAGCATGCTGAAAGACGATAAAAACAACTATATCGGCAGTATCTTTTTTAAGGATGTGGCCGTGGGCGTCTGCTTTGCGGATGTTTCCACTGGGGTTGTGCATGCCACCGAGCTGCAGGAGCCCAAGGTGGCCGGGCAGATTATTGCCGAGCTCTGCCGTTATACCCCCAGCGAGCTGCTGTTTAACCCCGCTTTGCTGGACCAAAAAGAGGTTACGGATTACATCAAGCAGCGGATGCACTGCGCGGTAAACCTGCTGGCGGACGAAGATTGGCGGCCCCAGGCCGTTTGCGCTGCGCTGGAGGAGCAGTTTGGCCCCGACTGGGACGGCGCGGGCTTTGCCCCGGGCAGCCCTGCGCGGGTTTCACTGGGAGGCCTTTTGCGTTATCTGCACCGCACTCAAAAAAAGGGAGTGGAGCGGCTTGGCACGGTACACCGCTATGTCCAGGCACAATATATGCGCCTTTCGCCGGTTACCCGGGCCAACCTTGAGCTTACCGAAACCATGCGCGGGCGTGAAAAGCGGGGTACCCTTTTATGGGTGCTGGACAAGACCCGCACTGCCATGGGCAAGCGGCTGTTGCGCAACTGGCTGGAACAGCCGCTTGTGGACCTTAACGCCATCCATGCCCGCCTGGATGCGGTAGAGGCGCTGGTTACAGACCCTGTAACTCGGGGCGAGACCGCCGAGCTGCTGAGCCGGGTATTCGATCTGGAGCGCCTGATGACCCGCATCGTGTACGGGTCGGCCAACCCACGGGAGGTGTTTTCGCTGGCCGCAACCTGCCGCCAGTTGCCCGGCCTCAAAGAGCTGGCGGCCCGGCCTGGATGCCCGGCGTTGAAACGGCTGGCCGGCCAGATCGACCCGCTGCAGGATGTGATGGGGCAGATCGCCTCTGCCCTACAGGATCGGGAGCTGCCCGCAACCCTCAAGGACGGCGGGGTAATTCGCGAGGGATACAATCCTGAGGTGGATGAGCTGCGGGATATCGTGCACGGCGGGAAAGGCTATCTTTCCAAAATGGAGGCGGCGCTGCGGGAAAGTACCGGCATCCGCACCCTCAAGATTGGCTACAACCGGGTGTTTGGCTATTACATTGAGGTCAGCCGTTCCTTTACCGGCCAGGTACCCGAAAGCTTTGTGCGCAAGCAGACTTTGGCAAGTGGCGAAAGGTACATTACCGAGGAGCTCAAAAGCCTCGAAAACAGGATCCTCGGAGCCAGCGAACGGCTCATTGCCCTGGAGCGCCAGTTGTTTGACGCCCTGCTCACGGATGTTTCGGCGCAACTGCCGCGCATCCAGGCCACCGCCGCAGCGGTGGCGGCCTTGGATGTACTTGTTTCGCTTGCGCAGACTGCGGCGGAAAACGATTATATCCGGCCGGAGGTAGACGGCGGGGATGAGTTGGTCATCACCGGGGGACGGCACCCTGTGATCGAGCAGATCCAAAAGGGCGGCGCCTTTGTGCCCAACGATACCTTGCTGGATTGTGGCGAAAACCGTATGCTCATTATTACCGGGCCCAATATGGCGGGGAAATCTACCTATATGCGCCAAAACGCTTTGATTGCCTTGATGGCGCAGGTGGGCAGTTTTGTGCCGGCCAAGGCCTGCCATACCGGCGTGGTGGATGCGATTTTTACCAGGGTGGGCGCATCGGACGACCTTGCGGCCGGGCAGTCTACCTTTATGGTTGAGATGACCGAGGTAGCGGAAATCCTTGAGGCTGCCACCGCCAAAAGCCTGGTAATTTTGGATGAGATCGGGAGGGGGACCTCTACGTTCGACGGCATGAGTATTGCTCGCGCGGTGGTAGAACATGTTTGTGACAAAGCGGCCGGCCCCGGCTGCAAGGCCCTTTTTGCCACCCACTACCATGAGCTTACCGAGATGGAAAAAAGTGTGGATGGGGTCAAGAACTATAACATTGCGGTAAAAAAGAGGGGAGACAGCGTTACCTTTTTGCGCCGGATCGTTCGTGGGCCGGCAGACGACAGCTATGGGATTGAGGTTGCAAAACTGGCCGGCCTGCCGGATGTGGTAACAAGGCGCGCCAAAAGCATCCTAAAGCAGTTGGAGAGGGCTGCACCCCATTCCGGAGCGGTAACCCAGTTGGATTTTGCCGCCTTGGAGGAGTACAATTTGCCGGTAGTGCCCAGCGAGGTTGCCGAAAAGCTTAAACGGCTGGATGTGGAAACCCTGACCCCCATTGAGGCGCTGAATTTTCTTTATGAACTCAAGCAAATCCTTTAAGCAGCGGCGGAAAGCAGTACATAAAGGCGCTCGCAGAGCCTGCGGGTTGGTTTTTTGATAAGCCGGTGAAAAGGCAGGTGAAACGGAACAGAATGGCTGTGATCCATATCCTGGACAGGCACACCGCCGAGCTGATTGCGGCAGGCGAGGTGGTAGAGCGGCCCGCGTCGGTGGTAAAGGAGTTGGCCGAAAACGCCATAGATGCCGGTGCGCATCAAATTTCTATATCCATTGAGAGGGGCGGCGTCGCCCTTATAGAGGTTTCGGATGACGGCAGCGGCATTGAGGCCGAATACCTGCCCGCCGCCTTTATCCGGCATGCCACCAGCAAGATCGAGCGGGGGGAGGACCTTGCCCGTATCGCTACGCTGGGTTTCCGCGGGGAGGCGCTTGCCTCTATCGCCAGCGTGGCCCGCGTAGAGGTGCTGACCTGTACCCCTGAGGACGAATTTGCCAGCCGCTACCGCATCGAGGGCGGGCAGGAACTGGGCCTTGAGCCTGCGGCGCGCGGGGCCGGTACCACCATCTCGGTACGGGAGCTGTTTTATAATACCCCGGCCCGGATGAAGTTTTTAAAAAAGGATTCCAGCGAGGGTGTTTTTGTGGCCGAGGCTGTACAGCGCCTTGCCCTCTCTCACCCGGAAATATCCTTCCGGTTTGTGCGGGACGGTCGGCTGCAGTTTAAAACCACAGGCGACGGCATATTGCGCAATGCGGTGTACGCCGTGCTGGGGCGCGAATTTTCCAAGGACCTTTTAGAGGTTGGATATGCGGAAGCACCCTATAAGGCGCAGGGCCTTGTTACCCCGCCACGGGGCTGCCGGGCCAGTCGGGGAATGCAGCATTTTTATGTCAATGGCAGGTTTGTTAAAAACCGCACTATGATGGCCGCGCTGGAGAACGCTTATAAGGGCACCGTAATGCAGGGGCGGTTCCCGGGCTGCGTGCTGTCCCTCGAGATTCTGCCGGAGTTGGTGGATGTTAATGTGCATCCGGCCAAAACAGAGGTGCGTTTTGCCCGCGAGCGGGATGTATTTGACGCGGTATACCGTGCAGTGCGGCAAGCCCTTGCATCGCCCGGCAGCGGTGAAAAGCTATTTGCCTTTACAAAAAATGAACAGGATGCGGCGGCAGGATATAACGAAAAGCAAGGCCCTTTTACGGCCGGGTCGGTGCCCGAACCACCCGGCCGGCCGGCCCTGCCAGCAGAAACGGCCGCTGCGGCTTTGCTCCCCCAGCCATTCCCAAAAGGGGAAATATCCATAGGGCGGGCGAAGGCTGTTTTGGGCAGCCCGTCCGGCGGGCAGGCGTCTGCCCGCCGTATGCCTGCTACAGGCGGCAGGGTCACACTGCATTCGGCGCCGCTTAGCTGGGATGCACCGGCCATATCCGGCCGAGCGCCGGGCAGGACGCCCAGCGTAAAAAGCGAAGCGGTATTGGACCTTGCGGTGGAGGAGCTGCCGGGGCTTGCCGCGCCGGCAAAGGATAAAGCCCAGCCTTTGCAAAAAGACGACCTGACAAGGCCTGCCCGGCCGGTAGAATCCGGACCCCAGCCCCGGCCAGAAACGGGCGAACCGGCGCAGCAAACGGCCTTTTTTCCGGCGCCGGAGCAGCCGCCGCTTGTGTACATCGGCGAGGCCTTTAAAACCTATATCATCACCCAGTGGGGCGATTCCCTCTGCCTGATCGACAAGCATGCCGCCCACGAACGCATCCTGTACGAAAAACTGGCCAAAGGCTATGGTAAGGTCAGCAGCCAGATGCTGCTGGAGCCGGTGCCGGTAACCCTTTCGGCCGAGGAAAAACAGGCGGTTTTGCAATATAACGAGCTGCTGCGGGACGCGGGCGTTGAGGCCGAGGACTTTGGCGGCTGTACCGTGCTGGTGCGGGCGGTGCCGGCCGATGTTTTGCCAAAAGACCTGGAAGATCTTTTGGTGGAGCTGGCCAGCAAGCTTGCGCGGGGGGCGGCGGACGCTGTAAGCGAAAAGACCGAATGGGTGCTCCATTCCATCGCTTGCCGCGCCGCGGTAAAGGCGGGCGACCGCTCGCACCGCGAGGAGCTGCTGCAACTGGCGCAGGATATCCTGGCCGGCAGGGTGCCGCCCTTCTGCCCGCACGGCCGCCCGGTGGTGCTGAAGCTGACCAAGAAGGAGTTGGAAAAGCAGTTTGGCAGAATGGGATAAGCCGCGCATCCTGCTGCTGGGCGGGCCTACGGCTACCGGAAAAACCGCGCTTTCGGTGGCGCTCGCTAAGCAACTGCAAGGCGAGATCATCTCGGCCGATTCCATGCAGGTATACCAGGGCCTTACCATCGGTACCGCCAAGGTGCTGCCGCAGGAAATGCAGGGGGTGCCGCATCACCTGATCGACTGCCTGCCGCCTACCGCCCCCTACAGCGTTGCGGATTTTGTCTTGCAGGCCGGCCGGCTGGTCTGCGAAATTACGGCGCGGGGGCATCTGCCTATCCTGGTAGGAGGGACGGGGCTGTACCTGTCCAGCCTGATGGATGGGCTGCGTTTTTCGGGCCAAAAACCGCCGGAGGAGCTGCGGCAGCGTTTGCGCAGGCAGGCCCGGCAGGAGGGCGCGCAGGCCATGTACCGCCGCCTGTGCGAGCGGGACCCCGAGGCCGCCAAAAGCATCCACCCCAATAACCTTGCGCGGGTACTGCGGGCGCTGGAGGTTTGCGAATTTGGCGGCCTGCCCGCCAGCCGGCAAAGGCAGCTTGCCCGGCCCAAGCAGCCGGTATATGACCCGCTGCTATTCTGCCTGACCTTTGACGACCGGCAGGCGCTGTACCGACGGATTGATGCTCGGGTAGACCGGATGTTGGCCGCCGGCCTTTTGGAGGAGGCGCAGAAGGTTTACCTGCACCGATTTGAATACCCTACCGCCGTACAGGCCATTGGTTATAAAGAGTTTTTTGGGTATTTTGCAGGGGAACAACCGCTGGAAGAATGCGTACAAAAGCTCAAGCAAGCCTCGCGCAACTATGCTAAACGCCAATTGACCTGGTTTAGGCACCGCGAGGGGGTGGTTTGGCTGGAGGCCGACGACCCCCGCCTTTTGGAAAAGGCGCTTGCCCTTACAGCGCAGCACTGGCCGGATCAAACGCTCTGATCTTTTTGTGATGTACGGCTTCGGGCGGAGGCGTTTGTTTTTTGTGTATATGTAAAAGAAAGGGGGCGCAAGACGCTATGAAGCCCAAAACGATCCGGCGGCTGTTGCTATTGCTGCTGCTTGTGCCTGCCGTTTATATCCTTGTACAACTGGCCCTTGTGTTGGACCGCCCCTTCAGCACCGAAACGGCGATACAGTACACCCTTTCGGACAGCCTGGAGCTGGACGGGGTGCTTTGCTTTGAAGAGCAGCCGGTTTTGGGTGAGGGCTCCCTTGGCTACCTTGTTGCCAGCGGGGAACGGGTAAGCGCCGGCACGCCGGTTGCCGAAATATATACCGATGCCGCGCAAGGCCTTGCACGCGCCCAGATGGAAAGCATTTCGCGCCAGATCGACCTGCTAAGCAAATCCCAAAACGCGGCAGGTACGGACCTTTCGGCGCAACAGGGCGATATGCAGAGCGCGGTGTACGATATTCTTGACCGGATTGATCGACAGGACTACGCCGGCATGGAAAAGGATGAAGAAGAATATCTCCTTGCGGCCAATAAGCTCCAGATCATGACCGGGCAGATCGGCAGTTTTGCCGACCAGATTGCCCTTTTGCAGGAGCAGCTTGCCCAGCAGCAGGCGCTGCTGGGCAGCCCACAGGCTATTTCCGCCCCTGCCGGCGGCTATTTTGTGGCGGCATCCGACACCGCTTTCCTTGCGGCCGACACCGAAACCTTAGCCGTGCAGACGCCTGCCGAGCTTGCTGCATTTTTGCAGCAGGGAGCAGAGCAGCAGCCCGGCGGGCTTGCCGGTAAGGTGGTTACAAGCTATTCCTGGCATTTTTACGGCCTGTGCACGGTGCAGCAGAGCCAAAAATTTGCTGAAGGCAGTAAGGTAAATATCAGCTTCCCGGGCCATGCGGACACTCCCCGGCCAGCAATTGTGGAAAGCGTACAGTTGGACGAAGGTGCGGGACTTGCCCGCATTGTGCTGAGCTGCGAATACATGAGCGCCGATCTTTTGGCTCTGGGCCGTCAGCCTGCACAGGTGGATTTTGTGAGCTACGAGGGGCTGCGGGTGGATGCGCGTGCGTTGCACATTGTAGATGG
>CAJTSP010000037.1:15306-19835 GCA_910578965.1 uncultured Oscillospiraceae bacterium | reverse complement strand
AAAGAGGGGAGGCCCCGCCGGCGGCGGGGCCTCCCCTGGATGATCTTATGAAAGGTTATTTCTTTTGGATGTACTCGTCGATGGCCTTTGCCGCGGCCTTGCCCGCGCCCATGGCCAGGATGACGGTGGCCGCGCCGGTCACCGCGTCGCCGCCGGCGTAGACGCCCTCGCGGCTGGTAAGGCCGTCGTCGCCGTTTGTTACGATGCAGCCGTGCTTGTTGGTCTCAAGGCCGGGGGTGGTGCTGCGGATCAGCGGGTTGGGGCTGGTGCCGATGGACATGATCATGGTGTCCAGCTCTAAGGTGAACTCGCTGCCTTCCTTGACCTTGGGGCGGCGGCGGCCGCTCTCGTCCGGCTCGCCCAGCTCCATCTCCACGCACTTCATGCCGCGCACGCAGCCGTTCTCGTCGCCCAGCACCTCCACGGGGTTGGTCAGGGTCTTGAAGATGATGCCCTCCTCCTGGGCGTGCTCCACCTCTTCGGCACGGGCCGGCAGCTCATTCATGCTGCGGCGGTAGACGATAAACACCTCTTCGGCGCCCAGCCGCTTGGCGCAGCGGGCGGCGTCCATCGCCACGTTGCCGCCGCCCACCACGGCCACCCGGTGGCTGTGCTGGATGGGGGTCTTGCTGCCCGGCTTATAGGCCTTCATCAGGTTTACCCGGGTCAGGTACTCGTTGGCGCTGTACACGCCCTTGAGGCTCTCGCCCGGGATGCCCATAAACCGGGGCAGGCCGGCGCCGCTGGCCACATATACCGCCTCAAAGCCCATCTCGCCCATCAGCTCGTCGATGGTCAGCACCTTGCCAATAACCATGTTGGTCTCGATGTCCACGCCCAGGGCCTTGAGCCCGTCGATCTCCTGCTGCACAATGCTCTTGGGCAGGCGGAACTCGGGGATGCCGTAGACCAAAACGCCCCCGGCCAGATGCAGCGCCTCGTAGATGGTCACGGCGTAGCCGGCCTTGGCCAGCTCGCCCGCGCAGGTCAGGCCGCTGGGGCCCGCGCCGATGATGGCCACCTTGTGGCCGTTTGCGGCGGGCTTTTGGGGTTTGGCGGCATTGTGCTCGCGGTGCCAGTCGGCCACAAAACGCTCCAGGCGGCCAATGGCCACCGGCTCGCCCTTTACGCCGCGCACGCACACGCCCTCGCACTGGGTCTCCTGCGGGCAGACCCGGCCGCAGACGGCGGGCAGGGCGCTGGCGCTGGAAAGGATGGTATAGGCGGCCTCAATGTCTCCCTCGGCCACCTTGGCAATAAAGGCCGGGATGTCGATGCCCACCGGGCAGCCGCCCTGGCAGGGCTTTTTGGGGCAGTGCAGGCAGCGTTTTGCCTCGTTTACCGCCATCTCATAGGTATAGCCCAGGGCCACCTCGCCAAAGTTCTTGTTGCGCACATCCGGCTCCTGGCTAGGCATGGGGCATTTGGTGGGGCTCATATTGCGATCGGTTGCCATCTTACCGCACCTCCTGTTTGAGCAGATTACACATCGAATCACGGGCTTCGGCCTCAAAGGCGTGGTACATATTGCCGCGCTGCATGGCCTCGTCAAAATCCACTTCGTGGCCGTCAAAGTCGGGACCGTCCACGCAGGCAAAGCAGGTCTTGCCGCCCACGGTCAGCCGGCAGCCGCCGCACATGCCGGTGCCGTCGATCATGATGGGGTTCATCGAAACCACCGTCTTGACCCCAAAGGGCTTGGTGGTGGCGCAGACAAACTTCATCATGACCAGCGGCCCAATGGCGATCACCTCGTCGTACTGCTCGCCGGCCTCGATCAGCTCCTTCAGCGGGGCAGTCACAACCCCCTTGTCGCCGTAGCTGCCGTCGTCGGTCATCAGCACCAGCTTGCTGCTGGCGGCCCGGAACTCGTCCTCCAAAATCACAAGGTCCTTGTTGCGGAAGCCTACGATGCTGTGTACCTCGCAGCCCGTCTCGTGCAACTGCTTGGCAATGGGGTAGGCGATGGCGCAGCCCACGCCGCCGCCCACAACGGCCACCTTTTTAAGCCCCTCCAGCTCGCTGGGGCGGCCCAGCGGGCCAACAAAGTCGTGCACGCAGTCGCCTTGGGCAAGGCTGTCCAGCTCGATGGTGCCGGCGCCCACAAGCTGAAAAATAATGGTAACGGTACCGCCCTCGCGGTCGTAATCGGCTACGGTGAGGGGGATGCGTTCGGAATCCTCCTTGGCCCTCACAATGATAAACTGCCCGGGCTGCGCCTTTTTGGCAATCAGCGGCGCTGTGATGACCATCTTGGTCACCGTTGGGTTCAGCGCCTGTTTCTCCACGATTTGATACATCAAAACCGCCAGTCCTTTCTGTAGTACATAATGGGTTGGTCCCAAAATAGCAGTACCGCTATTTTTTCGCAAAACGGGTAGGGGAAAGCAGTGGTGGCATAAAAACAAAGAGCTTGCAGAACCTGCAAATTTGTTTTTTGTGAAGCCGCCGCCCAAGGGAGCGGATAAAATTTTAACAAAAAGCGGCAATAAAAAACACCCCGCTGCAAGGCGGCGGTAAAACGCACAGGTACAACCGCCTGGCGGGCCGTAAAACGCCGCCCGGAACATTTCCGATGTCGCTGAGCAGAAAGCTCTCCTCTAACCAATCCACATCATTATAACGCAAAAATCTCCCCGGCACAATACAAAACCGGGGAGTTTTTTCTGTAAAACACAGGAAATTGGCGGCTTTTGCTCAAAAAATAGGCTACCGGAGGCTGGTTGGGCCGTAAAAGGCCCGGAAGCGCCGATGCCCGGGGCACAAAAAGCCAGGCGGCAGCATATCTCGGCCTGGGGAAAATGCCCCCGCCTTACTTTGCCTGCCAAAGTAACAAGCTGTCCTCGGCCTGCATCCCGGTGGAGGAGGTGACCCTGGCCAGCAGCCGGATAGTTTTGCCAGGATCCAGCAGAAGATCCGGTAATGTCTGGCCGGGCAGGGTTATGCCGCTGATCTGTTCGGCCGTGTCGGCCCCTGTTTGACGCGGAGCAAAATCGCTCACGTCTACCGGTTCGCTCCAAACAACCATACCGTCCTCCAAAAGCTCCATTGCGCATTCCACCGGCCAGCCGCCGGCATCGGTGCTGGCGCTCTGTATTTCGAGGCTGTATCGGCCGTGCAGGGTGACCCGGCCGCCCTGCTCCACGTTTGTGGCGCTGCCGGTAATCCCCTCGCCCCAAAGGTGCACAGTGGGCATAAACTGCTCTACAAAGCCATATTCGCTAAACAGCTCCTCACTTTGCACCGTTTCGCCGCGGGCAAACTGCACCAGTACCCGGAAGCTGTTGTACTCATTTTTAAGCGGTACCAGGATGGTAGCGGTAAAGCTGCCGCCGGGAGCAGGGGAGCCCTCGGCCACAATCGGTTCGCCCCCATCCGGCGTAAGCGAAAAGCTGGCAGCCAGCCCCTCGGCGGACTCCTTGGGGGTTGCGGTAAGCCAGAGCCGGGCCTGCTGTGAGGTGGAGGATTCGACCCGCCAGTCGTAGCTTGCCACAATGCTGGCCTGTTGGTGCAAACTGTGCTCAATGCTGGCGCGTAAGCTTGCAAGCTGACTGTCGATTGCACCGTCAATGCCGGCCATCCGGCTGTCCAGCTTTTCCACCCGGCTGCGCAGTGCATTGAGGGTGTTGGCATAATAACCGCCTGCCGCGCCCAACAAAAGGAGAGCGGCAAGGCAGACGCCGCCCACTGCCCAGCGGGTACGCCGGCGAGCGGTACGCCGGCCGGCCTCCTGGCTCTCAATAAGGGCCTGCATGCTTTTGAGCAACGGCAAAAGGTCGGCCCCGCCGCCCGCCGCAGGAGGCGTGCCGGTAAGCAGTTCGTCACAGCTTGTGCTCAGGGCGCGGGCGAGCTCCTGTAGGTTGTCCGCTCCGGGCAGGCTGGCGTCTGCTTCCCATTTTGCCACGGCCTGCCGGCTGACCCCAATCCGCTCGGCCAGTCCCTCCTGCGAAAGCCCGGCCGCGCGGCGGGCGGCGGCTATGCGATTGCCAATGGTCAAGGATAATCCCCTCGCTTTCTGCTTTAGACAGTCTCGGCGTGTGATACATCCCTATTGTAACAGCCGGCGGGGAAAATAGCCAGAAACCAAACTTGTCGATCCGGCAACCTATGGTAGCAGGGGCGGGCTTTCGCAAAATACGGCTGCGGCAGGGCAGGGGGGCGCTTTTAAGGATAGGCCGCAGTTATGGCTTTACCGCGCCTGGGCCTCAAACAGCCTGGGCAGCGTTTTGAAAAGGATTACTGCGCCGGCAGTGGTAAGGATGGCTTCGGGCAGCATGTAGGTGGCGTTGTACACCGCGCTGTACAGCCAGCACAGGGCGCTTTCGCCCATGCCGGCAATCATGCCGCCCCAGCCAAATTGGGCCATCCACTCAAAGGCATAGTCGTAATCCTTCCAAACCACATAGCCGGAGAGGGTACTGCACAGATAGCGCGCCAGGCAGACGCCAAAGGTGCCGAGCGCGATACCGGCCGGTTTGTTTTTAATGGGCCTTGCCAGCGCACAGGCAAGGCCCAGCGCGGTATAGGCC
>CAJTSP010000037.1:0-15296 GCA_910578965.1 uncultured Oscillospiraceae bacterium | reverse complement strand
GTATAGGCCAGCAGGTAATCCAGCAGCACGCAGCCTGCCTGCGCTCCCACCGTTTGGCAATAGGCCAGGTTTTTAATGCCTAAAAATAGCTGCAGCAGGCTGTGTACAAAGGCGGTAAACAGCCCCCACTTGGCCCCGTGCCGAAAGCTCATTACGATGAGAGGCAGCATGCTGAGCAGGGTAATGGACCCGCCATGCGGAAGCTCCATAATGGGGATGAAGCTAAGAATTGTGGACAGCGCGATCATCAGCGCGCCCTCCACCAGCACACGGGTTTTGGAATAGGTTGGGGTCATACTACAATGCCTCGCTTTATGATAATAGTACATAAAAACAAGAAATGCGCCTGCAATTTTTGCAGGCGCAAAAGCGTATGACTGTATTGGTCAAACTTCCTACGCCGGCATTACCCGGATCAGGTTCAAGGTGACCTGAGGCTGCAATTCGCCTCAATCTCAGCCGGAAAAGCTTCCAGCGCCCCTGTTTTTATGTCCGTACACAGTATAAGCTTCTGCAAAAAAAATGTCAAGGCGCCCGCCTTCTAACAAACTGATTTTATACATCCAAAACAAATAAAAACAAAGGGAGGCCGCCCCAAAGGCCGCCCCCCCCTTGTTGTATACCGTGCTGTTTTATCGTATGACGCAGCGTTTTACACCGCTGGTACGTTTTTGGTAGCTACCACCTGCACGCCGGTGCCGGCGGCGTTTTCAAGTACTACCTGCCCAATGCGTACCGGCGCCGCCAGCTCCACCGACTGCAAAGCCTTTACACAATCGAAAATACGATCTTTGGGGATGTCCGACGCGGTTTTGACCGACACCATCGCCAGCCGGCCGCCTTTTACCCGGACGGTGCTGGTGACGATACGGGTGGGGTCGGTAACCTCCTTGCGGGCATAGGCATCCCCCCGCTTGCAGGTGTTGCCGGTAACCTCCTTGACCTCGCCGTTTTCCATGGTAACGCTCACCGGGCAGCCCAGGGGGCAGCCGATACAGATTAGGTCGATTTTATCCATCCTTTACGCCTCCTCCAGTGTCACCGTAATGCCGGCTGCTTCAGGGCAATCCCTTAGCAGGCCGGTTTTGAGCTGTATTGTTTCCATCTCGCCGGGAGCCAGCACCGGGCGCTTGCGGCTGAAGATGCAGGCGTCTCCCGCATAAACGGCAATTTTTTTATTTTTGTACACATTGCCTACCCTAAAACGCAGGGTAATAGTGTCGCCTGCCGCATCCGGCCGGATAGCGGCCGGCACCGTATACCGCACGCCGTTTTCGCATTTCACCGGTAGGGTGCGGTACTCTGCTTCGGTGCAGCCCGCCGCAATATATTCCGCCGCATGCCGGCCGGCTGCGCCGGCCTCTTCGGATACATAATCCACAAGGTCGTGCACATGCAGTACATTGCCGGCGGCAAACACCCCGGGGATACTGGTTTCCAGGCTTTCGTTTACGAGGGGGCCGCTGGTAACCGGGCTCAGCTCCACTCCCGCCGCGCGGCTCAGCTCGTTTTCCGGGATGAGCCCGCAGGAAAGCAACAGGGTATCGCACTCGTACTGCTCCTCGGTACCGGGGATCGGCTTTCCCTTTCCGTCCACCTCGGCCAGGGTGATGCCCTCCACCCGCTTCTTGCCCTGGATGTCAATGACCGTGTGGCTGAGCTTGAGGGGGATACCGTAATCGTCCAGGCACTGCACGATATTGCGCTTGAGCCCTCCGGAGTAGGGCATCAGCTCGGCTACCACCTGCACCTTGGCGCCCTCCAAGGTCATACGGCGGGCCATGATGAGGCCGATATCGCCCGAGCCAAGGATGACCACCTTGCGCCCTGGCAGGTATCCCTCCATGTTGACCAGCCGCTGGGCGGTTCCGGCGGTGAAGATGCCGGCCGGCCGATATCCGGGGATGTTCAAGGCGCCGCGCGGGCGCTCGCGGCAGCCCATGGCCAAAATCACCGCCTTGGGATGTAGCTGAAACAGCCCGTCCTGCCGGTTCATGGCGGTAACGGTTTTGTCGGCCGCAAGGTCCAGCACCATGGTATTGAGTTTGTAGGGGATGTCCAGCTCTTGCACCTTTTCAATGTAGCGGCCGGCATATTCCGGGCCGGTCAGCTCCTCCTTGAAGGTGTGCAGCCCAAACCCATTGTGGATACACTGGTTCAAAATACCGCCCAGCTCGTTGTCCCGCTCTAAGATCAAAATATCGCGCAGGCCGCTCTCATGGGCGGCCGCAGCCGCGGCAAGCCCTGCGGGGCCGCCGCCGATGATGACGAGATCGTATTCTTTCATGGTCAGCCCCTCCTCAAATGGAATCCTTATTGACGCCAACAATCAGCCCGGCCCCCTCGCCGGACTTGGTTACCGAGCTCTGGTCGATGCCCAGCTCACGGGCCAGGATTTCCATCACGCGAGGGCTGCAAAAACCGCCCTGGCAGCGGCCCATACCGGCGCGGGTACGGCGCTTTACGCCGTCTACACTGCGTGCGCCGGGTGTCCGGCGGATTGCGTCGATGATCTCGCCCTCGGTAATGGTTTCGCACCGGCAGATGACCGTGCCGTAGGCCGGGTTTTGACGGATGAGGGCCGCGTGGGCCTCGGCGTCGAGAGCCTTGGGGTCGAGGATACCCTTGCGTACCGGGTCAAAGGCAGGATTTTCGGCAAGGCCCAGGATGCCCTGCACGATGCCGGCAACCATTTTGCCGACGGCCGGGGCGCTGGACAGGCCCGGCGATTCGATGCCGGCGCAGTCTACAAAGCCGGGCTTGACCTCCCCGATAAAAAACTCGTGGCGTACCTCGTGTGCGCGCAGCCCGGCAAAGCTGGTGATGGTTTGGCGTAGCGGAAGGTTTTTGACCGCAAGCGAGGATTTTGTGCGCACCTCGTCCAAACCCGCCTGGGTAGTGGCAGTGGACTCCTTATCCTCCATATCAATGGCAGTGGGGCCTACAAGGATATTGCCGTGTACGGTGGGGGCTATCAATACCCCCTTGCCGTACCTGCCCGGCAGTTGGAAAATGGTGCTGTGCACATGGCCGGCGGCCGAGTGGTCGAGCAAAAAGTAATCGCCTCGGCGAGGGATGATGGTCATAACATCGTCCGAAACCATGTTGTGCAGCTTGTCGGCAAAGAGGCCGGCAGCGTTTATAACTACCCGTGTGTCCAGGCTGCCGGCGCTGGTTTCCAGCCGCCAGCCTCCTTCAATGGGCGAGATGCCTGTTACCTCGGTGTCAAACCGGAACTCTACCCCGTTTTTAGCGGCATTCTCGGCCATGGCATAGGTGAGCCCAAAGGGGCAGACAATGGCGCCGGTGGGGGCGTACAGTGCGGCTATGGCCTCGTCGCTGATGTTGGGCTCCATGCCGAGCAGCTCGTCCCGCTCTACAATGCGCAGCCCCTCCACCCCGTTGGCGACGCCGTTTTGGTACAGGGCGTCAAGGGTGGGGCGGTCCGCCTCGTCCAGCATTACAACCAGGCTGCCGTTTTGCTCATAGCTGAAATCCAGCTCCTTTGCAAGCGCGGGCATCATACGGCTGCCCTCCACGTTCAGCTTTGCCATCAGGCTGCCGTGGGCGGCGTCGTAGCCGGCGTGCACAATGGCGCTGTTTGCCTTGCTGGTTCCGCAGCAAACGTCCTCGTCCCGTTCGAGCACCAGCACCTTTGCCCGGTACCGCGAAAGCTCCCGCGCAATGGCGCAGCCGGAAACACCGGCGCCGATGATTACGATGTCAAGCATGTGGTTCACTCCTTTTTAGAATGTTTGCGGTCAGCGTGTGCAGGTTACGGGGGAAAGGAGGCATGGCGCCTCCCTTGCCCCCTTATTCCAATAAGAGCCGGGCAGCCCATCAGCAGCCGCTCCTTCGAGAACGGCCAAGACTGCCCGGCTCACAGCGTACACAGAAATCTCTGCTGAAAAGGCCAGGGGATGATGTAGCCTAAAAAGGCTTTGTGAGCGGCTTTCATAAAAAAAGTATAATAGCCGATTTCACCGTTTGCCTCACAAGGGGCGAGGCAAACGCCATAAAATAAGCGATAACAGCCGTTCTGCGGCTATTATACCGGAAACCCGCGGGTGCTTCAAGAGGAAAAACAGGCGATCAATCCTCTTTTGCCCAGCCGTAAGCGCATTGCACCGCCCGGTTCCAGCCGCGGATACGCGCGGCGCGCTCGCTTTCCGAAATGGCAGGGGTAAAAATACGGTCGGTGGCCCAGTTTTGGCACACATCCTCCTTGCTGGCCCAGTACCCGACAGCAAGCCCGGCCAGATAAGCCGCACCCATGGCAGTGGTCTCTACACAAACAGGGCGGTTGACCGGCGCGCCCGAAATATCTGCCTGCATCTGCATCAGCAGGTTGTTGGCGCTCGCGCCGCCGTCTACCTTGAGGGAGGCCAGAGCAATGCCGGAATCCGCTTTCATGGCCCCCAGTACGTCGTTGACCTGGTAACACATCGATTCCAGCGTAGCGCGGATCACGTGGTATTTGTTTACCCCGCGGGTGAGCCCCACGATGGTGCCCCGGGCATACTGATCCCAGTGTGGCGCACCAAGGCCGGTAAAGGCGGGCACAACATAACAGCCGCCGGTATCCCTGACCTTGCCGGCCATATATTCCGAGTCTGCCGCGCTGTCAATCAGCCGCATTTCGTCTCGCAGCCATTGGATCGAAGCCCCGGCCACAAAGATGGAGCCCTCCAGCGCATAGTTCACCTTGCCGTCCAGCCCCCAGGCGATGGTTGTTACAAGGCCATTTTTGGAAAAAACCGGCTTTTCCCCGGTATTCATCAGCAAAAAGCAGCCGGTACCATAGGTGTTTTTGGCTTCGCCCGCCGTAAAACAGGTCTGGCCGAAGAGGGCAGCCTGTTGATCGCCGGCCGCGCCGCCAATGGGGATAGGCCCGCCAAAAAATTGCGGGTCGGTCTCGCCATAGACGCAACTGGAGGGCTTTGGCTCGGGCAGCATGCATTTAGGGATATCCAGCTCGGCCAGAATCTCGTCGTCCCACCCGAGGGTGTTGATGTTGAACAGCATGGTACGGGAAGCGTTGGAATAGTCGGTAACATGCACCTTGCCCCCGGTCAACATCCAGATGAGCCAGGTTTCCACCGTGCCAAACAGCAGCTCACCCTTTTCGGCCCGCTCACGAGCACCCTCCACATGATCCAGTAGCCATTTGAGCTTGGTAGCCGAAAAATAGGCGTCGATTACAAGGCCGGTTTTAGCGCGATAGGCCTCGGTAAGGCCCTTGGCCTTGAGCAGGTCGCAATATTCGCTGGTGCGGCGGCACTGCCACACAATGGCGTTGTGAATGGGCCGGCCGGTGGCCTTGTCCCACACAATGGCGGTTTCGCGCTGGTTGGTAATACCGATGGCGGCAATGTCCGCCGCGCAAAGGCCCAGCCCGTCCATAGCGGCTTTGGCCACCTCCAACTGGGTGCCCCAAATTTCTTCGGCGTTGTGCTCTACCCAGCCGGGCTTGGGAAAATACTGGGTAAATTCCTTTTGCGCCATGCTGCACATTTCGCCCTTTTCGTTGAAGAGGATGCACCGGTTACTGGTTGTGCCCGAGTCCAATGCCATAATATACCTTGCCATGCGTCGCTCAGCTCCTTTTGGATGGGATAGGGAAAAATAAAAAAAGCGCGCAAAAAGAACCATAGCATCGTTGCTGCTACAAGTACCTTGCACGCGAATCTCAAAGGCAAAATAATTCATTTTTCAAGAATCCGCTTTTACTATAGCATATTTGCAAGAAGAAAGCAACAAATTTGGCAAAATTTTAGAAAAAATATCGCAGCAAACAGCAAGAAAAAGCGCACGACGCGGCGGCAGGAAGCCCTGGCGGGGGATGTTACATCCGCCAGACTCCGGGGTTTGTGGAAGAAACTGCCACGGCGCCCGCAGACAAAGCCGACAGGACATCCTCCTTGTCGGTAATTAGGCCGCCTGCCAAAAGGGGCGTGTGGGCGGTTTCCACGATCCGGCGGATGGTTTTGGGCATTACCCCGGGCAGTACCTCCAAAAAGTCCGGCTTTGCGGCTTCTAACTTGTCAATGCCGGAAAGCGCCATCGAGTCGATGGCAAACAAGCGCAAAACGGTAAACAGCTCCAGCTCGCGGGCACGGCGGATAAAATTGGAACGGGTGGAGATAATGCCGTCCAGCCGGGTGCTTTCCTTCAAAAAATCCACGGCGATCTCCTTGTTTTGCGAAAGCCCGGAGATACGGTCGGTATGCACCATGGCAATTTTGCCGGCATCCTTTACCCGGGCCACAAGGCCGGAAATACTGCATAGATCGCCAAACAAAAAAAATACGATCTGGATATGCTCCAAGCCCAGGCAGTCCCGCAGGCCCTCTTCATCCTTTACCGCCGCAATGACCGGCGAGGACAGTACGGCGTCGTAAAAGCGCTGGTCCATAAAACCCTCCCTTTCTGTACGCCCTGCCTTTTAACCGGGCAGGCAGGCCGCTTTGCCGGCCTTGCAGATATCTTGCAGGCAGCAGGCGGCGCAGTTTGGCTTGCGGGCGTCGCACACCGCGCGCCCATGCAGCACAAAACGGTGGCATAAATCGCTGCCCTCCTCCGGTGGGATGATCTCCCACAGCGCCATCTCGACCTTTTGCGGTTCTTTGACACCGTCCACAAGGCCGATGCGGTTACAAAGGCGGATGCAATGGGTATCGGTTACAATGGCGGGCTTGCCAAAAATATCCCCCATAATGAGGTTGGCGCTCTTACGGCCAACGCCGGGCAGCTTGAGCAGCTCGTCGAGGGTATCTGGTACCTGGCATTTATATGTATCCCGTAGCATCCTCATGCACAGGCTGATGTCCCGCGCCTTGCTGCGTCCCAGCCCGCAGGGCCGCACAATGGCCTCAATTTCTTCCGGGTCGGCGGCGGCCAGCGCCTCGATGCCCGGATATTTGCCAAACAGATCCTGCACCACAAGATTTACCCGTGCGTCGGTACACTGAGCGGCGAGGCGCACCTCCACCAGCAGTTGCCAGGCATGCTCATAATCGAGGGTACACTCTGCCAGAGGATATTGCCCTTTTAAGCGGCCGATCACCTCAAGGGCAAGCTGCTTTTTCGTCATAGCCCGGCCTCCTTCGACACATCGCTTTTTGCTATCATACCATGGATGTCCGGCCGCTGCAAGCGGCGGCAAAACGGGCGGGCAAAGAATCCTAAGAAAACCTAAGCTGCCGCCGGGCAAGCCGGCGCTTGCCTAACCGCCGGCGGTAGGGTATAATAGCCGCAGGGCAGCTATTATCATGTATTTTTATGGCGTTTGCCTCGCCCCTTGCGGGGCAAACGACAAAATCGCCCATTATTCCATTATACCGTTGGCGCTGCGCGTTCACGGTATAATATGATGCGGCCGGATGCGGCCCGCTTGCCCAGAATACGGGAGCCAAAATGCGCAGGGAGGGGTTTTATCATGTATAGTGAAATGCTGGATACCATTGAGTTTGTAGCCATGGCCGACCCGGAGCTTGCCGCTTCGATGCGGAAAGAACTTATGCGTCAACGCCAAAATATCGAACTGATTGCAAGCGAAAACCTTGTAAGTCCGGCCGTAATGGCCGCAATGGGCTCGGTGCTTACCAACAAGTACGCCGAGGGCTACCCCGGCCGGCGATACTACGGCGGCTGCGCCTATGTGGATGAGGTGGAGCGGCTGGCCATCAGCCGGGTTTGCCGGCTGTTTGACGCGGGCTTTGCCAACGTGCAGCCCCATTCCGGCGCGCAGGCAAACCTTGCGGTGTATTTTGCGCTGCTTGAGGTAGGGGATACCGTGCTGGGCATGGATCTTTCGCAGGGCGGGCATCTCACCCACGGCAGCCCGGTAAACATGTCGGGCAAAAACTACCGTTTTGTGCCTTACGGCGTAAACGAAGACGGCTTTATCGATTACGATGCGCTGCTGCTCAAGGCAAAAGAGGTGAGGCCCAGGCTGATTGTTGCGGGTGCGTCGGCCTATTGCCGCGCACTGCAATTTGAGCGATTTGCCGCCATTGCCAAGGAGGTGGGTGCATACCTGATGGTGGACATGGCCCACATTGCGGGGCTTGTGGCGGGCGGCGTGCACCAGAACCCGGTGCCCTTTGCCGACGTGGTTACCTCCACTACCCACAAGACCCTGCGTGGGCCCCGCGGCGGCCTGATCCTTACCAACAGCGAGGAGCTGGCCAAAAAGATTGACAAGGCCATCTTTCCCGGCACCCAGGGCGGCCCGCTCGAGCATATCATTGCAGCCAAGGCGGTCTGCTTTGGCGAGGCGCTCAAGCCGGAGTTCCGGCAGTATGCCCGCAGCATTGTGGACAACGCCGCGGCGCTGGCCGAGGGGCTCAAAAACCGGGGTGTTTCGCTTGTGAGCGGCGGTACCGATAATCATCTGATGCTCATCGACCTCTCAAACGAGCAATGTACCGGTAAGGAGCTGGAGCACAACCTGGACGAGGTTCGCATTACCGCCAACAAAAACACCGTGCCGGGCGAAAAACGCAGCCCCTTTGTAACCAGCGGGCTGCGGGTAGGTACTCCGGCTGTGACCACCCGCGGCTTTGGCCCCGCAGAGATGGATGAGGTGGCCGGCTGCATTGCGGATTCCATCCACGATTTTGAGGGAAAAAAGGCCCAAACGGCTGCCCGGGTGGCAGCGTTGGTAGAGCGTTTCCCGCTGTACGAGTAAGCCTACCTGCCCGCGCTCGGCGGACATCCGGCTACGGGGCGCTTTTGGGGGATAGGGGCTGTACGGGGCAAAATCGATTGCCCGGGCAATGCTTTTTGGCAGCGGGCAACGGTAAGATTGGATGAGGGTTATCGATATGGCGTTTATTACCTGCAAGTTCAAAAGTACGGCGTTGGCCGGTACCACGGCGGTTCGCCTGTTTTTGCCCGGTGACCTGGCCGCAAATGCCGGCCAGCCGTTGCGGGGGGTGATGACCCTTCTGCACGGCATCACCAATGACGGTGACGATTGGGTGAACAACTCGGCAGTGCTGCGCTATGCGGCTGCCTGCAACCTGGCGCTCGTCATCCCGGACGGTGCAAATTCCTTTTACAACGACATGGCCTTTGGCTCGGCCTATTACACCTGGATGGCCGAGGAGCTGCCCACGCTGCTCTCGGATATCTTCCGGCTGCCGCCCGAGCGGGAAAAGAACGCGGTGTGCGGCCTTTCGATGGGCGGCTACGGCGCGCTGCTGCTGGGGCTTACCCAGCCCGGGCGGTACGCCTTTTGCGCCAGCTTTTCGGGCGGGGTGGACCTTGGCAGCGTGCTGAGCCAGAAGGATCACCCACTGGTAGCAAAGCTGTTTCAGCCGGTGTTTGGCCAGCATCTGCAGTTGCCCCCTGAACGGGACCTTTTCCGGCTGGCCGAGGGGGTAAGCCGGCTGCCTGAGGCTGCCCGGCCCAGCATCCTGTGCACGGTAGGTACCGAGGATCACGAGCCCTATTTTATCTACGAGCAGAACCAGAACCTGCGTGCCCATTTCAAGGCCCTGCCGCTGGATTTCACCTATATGGAGTGGCCCGGCGCCCACGAGTGGGAATTTTGGGATCGCAGTGTCGCCATTGCCATCGACCGGTTTTTCTGCCCCGGCTTTGCCGGTTGCCAGCAGCAGGCCTGGGCCCATCCCATCAGGGAGGATGCCGCCCATGCCTGAACCTCTTGCCCAGCGCCTGCGCCCCAAAAACCTTGACGAGGTGTGCGGCCAGCGCCATCTGCTGGCAAAGGGGCAGGTGTTCCGCCGCGTGATGGACAGCGGCCGTGTGCCCAATATGGTTTTTTACGGCCCCAGCGGGGTTGGCAAAACTACGGTGGCCCAAATTATCGCAAACAGCAGCGGGATGCGCCTGCACAAGCTTAACGGGACCTCCGCCTCAACGGCAGACATTAAGGATGTTCTGTCTGAGATCGGTACCCTGCATAGTGCAGGCGGCCTGCTGCTTTACCTGGATGAGATCCAGTATTTCAATAAAAAGCAGCAGCAAAGCCTGCTGGAATGTATCGAGGACGGCAGTGTTACCCTGATTGCCTCCACCACCGAGAACCCGTATTTCACCATCTACAACGCGCTGCTTTCCCGCTGTACCGTTTTTGAGTTTAAGCAATTGGAGCCGGCGGATATTCGTCAAGGCATCCAAAATGCGCTGGCGCGGCTGGAAACAGAAGAGGGCGGACCGATCCGGCTGGAAAAAGACGCGCTTGAGCTCTTGTCCATGGGAGCGGGAGGCGATATGCGCAAGGCGCTTGGCAGCCTGGAATTTACGGTAACCGCAGCCGAGCGCGGCCCGGCCGGCAAGCAGATAACCGCCGGGATGGTACAGCAGGTGATTAAACGTACCGCCATGCGGTACGACCGCCAGGGCGACGACCATTACGATATCCTTTCGGCCTTTCAAAAGTCGATGCGCGGCTCCGACCCGGACGCTGCCCTGCATTATCTTGCCCGTTTACTGGAGGCGGGGGATCTTGTAAGTGCCTGCCGCCGGCTGATGGTGTGCGCTTGTGAGGATGTCGGCCTTGCTTGGCCGCAGATCATCCCCATTGTGAAGGCGGCGGTGGACGCGGCCAACATGGTTGGCCTGCCCGAGGCGCGCATTCCCTTGGCGGACGCGGTGATCCTGGTTGCCACCTGCCCAAAATCCAACAGCGGAGAAGCGGCTATCAACCGTGCGCAGGCCGATTTGCAGCGCGGCAAAAGCGGGCCGGTGCCACGGCAGTTGCAAAACAAACATTATGACGGCGAGGACGCTGCCGTGAAGGGCCAGCATTATCTATATCCGCACAATTACCCGGATCATTGGGTTGCGCAGCAGTATCTACCCGACGCCCTGCAGGGGGTACGGTATTATGAATACGGCCTCAACAAGGCCGAACAGGCCGCCCGTGCCTATTGGGAGCAGGTCCGGCAAAAAAACATGAAATAGCATGTCTACAACAACGAATACAACGACTGAAAAGCAAAACGACTTTACAGTTTTTGGATGGCATTTGCACAGCGGGAGGATTGACAAAATAACTAAAAACAGTTACTATTATGCTGCGACAAAAAAGTATAAAACGGCATATTTGGCAAAACGGCGGAAGTGAAGGCCCGCCGTCGGGCGCAGAGAAAAGGGGGCGTTTAGGGATGCGGTATTCTCGCCAGCGGGAGCTGATCCTGCGGCAGGTGCAGAGCCGGTGCGACCATCCGACAGCCGATGATATTTATACGGCTGTGCGGGACGAATGCCCAAGCCTGAGCCTGGGTACGGTATACCGTAATCTCAACGGCCTTGTACAGCAAGGGGATATTTTGCGCGTGACGGTACCGGGCAAGGCCGACCGGTTTGACCGCGATACCCACCCGCACGGGCACCTGTGCTGCCGTAGTTGCGGGCGGGTTTTGGATGTGCCGGTGAATGCGGACGCACTGGAAAGCATCTGGAGCCAGTACAAAGGGGCAAAGGTGGAGGAATACGCCCTGAGCCTCTACGGTTTGTGCGCCGGCTGCGCTCACGAGGCTGGATAACGGCCTGCGGGCTGCAAAAAGCGGCGCCATTTGCCGGGGCGGCTTAGGCGGTTTTGGGGTTTGGTCCCGCGCAGCCTATTGGGAACGGCCGGGGCAGGCCGGAAAAGGGGCAAAATATGTATGAATTGTACAAGGTTTCGGGGGGCAGCTATTATATCCAAAGCCCGGCCAAAATAGGGTTGGTACGGCTGGAGGGCAGCGAGGCTTGCCTGATTGACAGCGGCAGCGATAAGGACGCCGGGCGCAGGGTGCGCCAGGTCCTGGACAAAAACGGCTGGAAATTGACCGCAATCTATAACACCCATTCAAACGCCGACCATATTGGAGGCAATAAGTATCTGCAAAGCCAAACCGGCTGCAAGGTTTACGCGCCGGGCATCGAGTGCGGCTTTACCTGCCATCCGGTACTGGAGCCCTCTTTTTTATATGGCGGGTACCCGTTTGCTGAGCTGCGGCACAAGTTTTTGATGGCCCAGCCAAGCAATGCCGAACCGCTGGCCGACGCCGTTTTGCCCAAGGGGCTTGAAGCTTTCCCGCTGCCCGGCCACTTTTTTGAGATGGTGGGCTTTCGCACAAGCGATGATGTGGTTTATTTGGCCGACTGCCTTTCGAGCCGTGAAACCCTTGCAAAGTACCGTATCGGCTTTATTTACGATGTGGCGGCTTACCTCGAAACCTTGCAGGCGGTTAAAGCGATGCAGGCAGAAATGTTTGTGCCGGCGCATGCCGAGCCCACCCGGGATATTGCGCCTCTTGCTCAGTATAACATCGACCAGGTGCAGGCGGTTGCCGAGCAGATCCTGGCCTTTTGCGGCGAGCCGCTTTGTTTTGAGCGGCTTTTGCAAAAGCTGTTTTGCGAGTATGGCCTTATCATGAATTTTGAGCAGTATGTTTTGGTAGGCAGTACGGTGCGCTCCTATCTTGCCTGGCTCAAGGACACCGGCAGGATGGAGACCTTGTTTGAGGATAACCGGCTGCTCTGGCGGCGGGCATAGCATGTAGGGCGTTTTTTGTTTGAGCCGGACAGCAAAAAATCGGGATTCTGAAAACCAGAAAAAGCGCCCCGCAGCAAGACAGCCTGCTGCGGGGCGCTTTTTGCGTGAGAATATGCTACAAGCTGCAATGGCCTGTGAGCCACGCCTCGCTTTTGCAAAAGGTTCGGGCTGCAGATTGGGACAGGCTTTTTGGTACCGAAACCAAATTGTAAATTATCGGCCGCCGTTTTTCTTTTCACCGCAGCCGCAACCGTTCTCCCGGCCCTTGGGCGTGCCGCCGCAGTGATCGCTAAGGGTATCCGGGCCGCAGCCGCAGTTGTTCTGCGCCGCAAAATCGTCCGAATACAGGGCGGGGAAGTAATCCTCAGCGGCCAGCTCGTCTTGTACGGCATCAGCGAGCTCTACCTGGCTGTCCATCCGGGGCGGTTTGCTGCCGGGGGTGTGGATGCTGGCCGGCTCAACCTCGTTGGTGCTACCCTGCTCATGGTGCTCGTACTCGGTAAACCCATTTTCGTTATACAACATAGCGCGTTGCTCCTTTGCAATTTTTTGCAGAAAGGGCTGGGCTTTGCCGGACCTATCTAAAAGCTTGTACGGGGAAATGTGGCCTTAAAGGTCCCTTTTGGCCTGTTGCAGCCTCTTTCTGCCCATAGTATGTGCGGCTGGGCGGAAGCCTATGCATTTTTTGTCTTCATTATGGCTTTTTAACAATTTTATAGGATATACCCACAAAAACAACAAGGCTGCTGCCAAAAGGGCAGGCATCGCAATCCGAGCAATGTAGCGGCATTGTCTGGATTTCCGGTATTATGTGTCAGCGGCGCCGGCCTGCCGCAGAAGTTTGCCTGCCGGCGGGCTCTTGTTAAGGGATGTGAGCCTTTTCTATGCAGCGTTTCTATACTGCAAAAAGCTTAGAAAAGGTACCGTTCTCAAGCCCTATAATATAAAAAGGGCCCTTTTGCCTATCGCTTCAGGCTCTTTTGAACCACCTGCCCAGCCGGGATATGGGGAAAGGCGGGCTGGACAAGCCCGCCCCCTATATAGTATAATAATGGCCGTGACGCAGATTGCCGGACGGCTAAAAAGAGGGCTTTAGACCTGTAAAGTGAAATTGCCTGTCAAAAAAGGGAGGTGCGTGTGCCGGTGTTTCGCAAGCCCATGTTTGGCGCCAATGTGCCTCCCGCCTGTGAGTACTGCTCGTTTGGACGCCGCGCATCCGACCCGCGGATGATTTTGTGCGAAAAACGGGGGGTTGTTTCGCCCTATTACCACTGCAAAAGGTTTGATTACGACCCCCTGCTGCGCATCCCGCGCCGCCCGCCCAAGCTTCCCAGCTTTTCGCCGGAGGATTTTTCGCTGGATTGAATGCGCTGCCTCTTGTTCCGCTGCCAGCCGGCACCGTTTTGAGACTAAAAATACGCCGTTTTGCCCGGCGTGTATGGTTGCAATTTGGGGCAAGCTATAGTATACTAAACACATGTTCGGACAGAGCCGGAGGATTGCGCTGTTCGGCATACGGATGCGGGCCCTGTGCGACGGGGCCCCATGAACCATGTCAGGCGGGGAACCGAGCAGCATTAAGTGGATCGCTCTGTGCGCCGCAGGCCGCCTGCATCCGTATGCCAAGCAGCGCAAGGGCGCATGCCAGTGCGCCGGCCTGTCCGCTTTTTGTATCCGTTTGGCTTTACTGCAAAAGGGGGGCTGGTCTGTGTATCGCGCGCTCTATCGTAAATGGCGGCCCACGAGGTTTAGGGACGTTGTGGGCCAGGATGCCATTGTTGCCGCGCTGCAAAACCAGATCGAGGCCGGGCGAATCGGCCACGCCTACCTGTTTACCGGTACCCGCGGCACCGGTAAAACCAGTTGCGCCAAAATTTTTGCAAAGGCGGCAAACTGTCCCGCGGCCGCCCATGGCGACCCCTGTGGGACCTGCCCGGTTTGCCGCGGTATCGATGACGGCAGTATCCTCGATGTGGTGGAAATTGACGCCGCTTCCAATAGCGGGGTGGACAATATCCGGGACCTGCGCGATGAGACCGCCTATACTCCCAGCGTCTGCCGTTATAAGGTGTATATCATCGACGAGGTGCATATGCTCTCGGGCGGGGCTTTCAATGCGCTGCTTAAGATCATGGAGGAGCCTCCCGCCCATGTGATTTTTATTCTGGCTACTACTGAGATTCACAAGGTGCCGGCTACCATCCTCTCGCGCTGCCAGCGGTATGATTTTGCCCGCATCCAGCCCGAGGCCATTGCTGCGCGCCTTGCTTACATTGCCGGCGAGGAGGGTATCTGCCTTGCCGACGGCGCAGCCGCCTTGATTGCCAGGCTGGCGGACGGAGCGATGCGGGACGCCTTATCCATCCTAGATACCTGCGCCGGGGTATCGGCCGAGGTAGATGAGGAGCTGGTACGCCGGATGGCCGGCGTAACCGACCGCAGCTACCTGTTTTCTCTCGGTGATGCGCTGGCAGACGGCGATGCCGCCGCCGCGCTGGCCGAGGTTGCGGCGCTGCGGCAGCGGTCGGTGGATCTAAAGCGCCTGTGCGAGGAGCTTGCCGGCCACTACCGCAGCCTGATGCTGGCCGGCCTGCCGGGCGGGGAGGAGCTTTTGCTTGGAGCAGATGAAGGGGAACGGCAAAACTATTTGCAGCGTGCCAAGAGCCTGCCCCAGGGCGAAGCGGTACGGGCCATACGGCATCTGGGCGCAGCGCTTGAGCGGATGGGTCGCAGCATGGACCCCCGCATCGAGCTGGGATACATCTGCCTTTTCCAGCCGGGC
>CAJTSP010000036.1 GCA_910578965.1 uncultured Oscillospiraceae bacterium | reverse complement strand
GTAAACATATCTAATTGATTACTAAAACATATTGTGATACACTTAAAACATCCTTAAAGGAAAAGAAGGCCCCGGAATGGGGCGCGCAGTGCCAAGCCATTTTGCAAAACGGCCGCAATCAACCACTGAAAACAAACAAATTGGGAGGCATAGTATGAAAAAGCAAATCGCATTTTTATTGATCCTGATCCTGACCCTCGGTATGGCAGGCTGTGCGAGTGTCCCAGCCAGTCCGTCGGCGCCCGCAGGCAGCCCCGGGGGCAGCCTCCCCGCCGCGGAGGACGGCGCGGTCAAGGCTGTGATGATCTCGGTGATGGCGGGCGGCTCCTATTGGGCCCCGATCGAAAAGGGCTGGCTGGATCAATGCGAAAGCTATGGCTGGCAGGGGGAATACTGGACCCCGGTAACAACGAACAGCCAGACCGAGATGATCGAGCTGGCCGAATCGGCCATCTCGCAGGGCTACAAGATTCTGTGCGTGTGCGGCACGGACGCCAATATGTGGGCGGATGTGGTCGGCCGCGCAAAGGAGGCGGGCTGCATTGTGCTGGGCGTGGCCGCCGATATGGGGCCGGAGCTGCTGGAATGCTGTGTCGGGCCTGATTACTACACGATGGGATACGAGAGCGGGCAATACATGGCCAACATGATGAACGAGGACGGGGTGGCCGAGTGTAATTTTTTCTCGATCCAAACAATGTTCGGCTCCGGGCAGGACGATCAGCGGCAAGGCTTTTTGGACGCGCTCAAGGATACCTTCGCCGGCCCTGTGACCGACCTTGGCGCAGACACCAACGATTCCTCTGCCTCTGTCGCGCAGGACAAGCTCAACGCAACCTATCTGGTCAACCCGGGGATGAATGCGTATTACGGCGTGGAGACCTATGCCATGGTGGCGGGCGCTTCGTTTGTGGAGGAGCACGGCCTGCAGGGGGAATTCTATTGTGCGACGCCCGACGCGGAGGTGGAAAACCTTCAGCTCCTACTGGACGGCGCCTATACGCAGGGCGGGCAGCTTGATTGCTACGGGGAGGGCATTTCCTGTGCCGAGGCGGCCAAAACCTTGCTGGACGGCGGCAAGCCGGAGGTCTATTACATCCCGGTCAGGCTGGTCCTGTTCGATGCGGACAACCTGCGGGAAAAGCTGGATGAGCTGGGCGTGGCCGAGACGGAACTAAACTGGCCTTAACCGGGGCGGAAGTGCCGGCGCAGACGCCGCGAAGCTGCCGGCGCCGTTTTTACGGGACAGAAAAGGCGCCGGCAGCCCGTACAAAGAAATAGATGCCATAGGGAGAACGAAACGATGGAAAAAAAGAAACCGGCTCTCTTGAAAAAGTTTATCGCCTCGCAGGAGCTGAGCGCGCTGGTGCCGCTGATTATCATGATCCTGATCTCCACGATCATCCAGCCGGCGTTTTTATCCCCCGCGAACATATTCGACATCCTTCGCACGGCAAGCTTCACCTTTATCCTGGCTGTCCCGCTGACCTACCTGATGGCCTCGTGCCAGATGGACCTCTCGATCGGCGCGACCACAGCGTTTGGCGGAGTGATCGCGGCGATTGCCTCCAACGCGGGGCTTCCGCTCGTTGCCTCGCTCGCGCTGGGGCTGCTGGCGGGCTCCTTTGTAGGGCTTGTAAACGGGATCCTGGTTGTCCGGTGCGGGCTGCCAGGCTTTATCTCCACGATGGGCATGCAGTACGCCGTCAACGGCCTGATCAGCGTCATCACGGGCAACAACGCGGTGCTCGGGCTGAACGGCGCCTTCAAGGCCATCGCGCAGACGCGCCTGTTCGGCAATATGTCCCTGGTGGTGCTTTATGCGCTGGTGATCGGCATTGCCGGCCATATTGTGCTGAAAAAGACCAAATACGGCCGCGAGGTGCTCGCGGTCGGCGGCAACCGCGACACGGCATATCTTTCCGGTATTGACCCCGACAAAAAGCATATCCAACTGTATACGGCGGTCGGCTTTTTCGCCGCGCTGACCGGTATCTTGTATGCCTCCCGCTTTTCCAGCGCGCAGATCAACGCGGGGCAGGGCACCGAGCTGACCATCATGGCCTCTGTGATCATCGGGGGGAGCAGCATGTTCGGCGGCAGCGGGACCGTGGTCGGGAGCGGCCTGGGCTGCATCCTGTTTGCGATGATCACCAACGCACTGATCGTGATGGGGGTTTCGACCTTCTGGCAAAAGGTGGTCTTCGGCGTGATCCTGATTTTGGCGCTGTTTATCGACCGGTACCGCCGCAGTAAAAGCGCGGGCGGCTAAAGGGGGCGTGCAGATGAACGAGACGATTTTAGAAATGAGAAATATTACCAAGAGCTTTCCGGGCGTAAAGGCGCTGAACAATGTGTCGATCGAGGTGCGCCGGGGCGAGATTCATGCCCTTGTGGGGGAGAACGGCGCCGGCAAAAGCACGCTGATGAAGGTGCTGAGCGGCGCGTACAATGCCCATGAGTTTGAGGGGGAAATCTATGTGGGCGGAAACCGGCAGGAATTTGCGTCGGTGCGCGACGCAAAGGCCATCGGGATCGAGATGGTGTATCAGGAAATGAACATGATGCTCGACGGCACGGTGGCAGAAAACATCTATGTGGGAAACCTGCCGGGAAAGCACTTGGTAAATTTCCGCAAGCTGTATGCGGATACGCAGGATATCCTGGACCGGGTGGGCCTGGACTTTAAGCCGCAGGACATCGTGCGTACCCTGAACGGCGGGCAGATGCAGATGCTGGCGATTATGCGCGCCATTTCCCGCAGGCCGCAGATCATTGTGATGGACGAGCCGACCAGCGCTCTGACCGGCGATCAGGTGGATCTGCTGGTGGATTTCCTGCGCGATATGCGCGGGGAAGGGGTAGCCTGCCTCTTTATCACCCACAAGCTGGAGGAGGTGTACCGTGTCTGCGACCGCGTGACGGTTATGCGGGACGGGGAGGTCGTCTTTACCAAAGGGGTCGGCGAGGTCAGCGAGGAGGACCTGGTGGAGGGGATGATCGGGCGCAGGATCGAAAACATGTACGCGCCCGGCACAGGCGTTTTGGGGGAGGAGCTTCTGCGTGTGGAGGGCCTGAGCGTGCCGCATCCCACCTATCCACGGCGGGATATCGTGCGGGACATCAGCTTCTCTGTGCGCCGGGGCGAAATCCTTGGCATCGGCGGGCTTGTGGGCGCAGGGCGCAGCGAGATTCTGGGCGCCGTTTTCGGCCAGTTGACGCATGGGGTGCGAAAAAAAATATATGTGCGGGGAAAGGAAACGCCCATCACCTGCCCGCGCGACGCAATCCGGGCGGGTATCGGCCTGGTGCCGGAAGACCGGAAGATCAACGGCTTCATATGGGCCTTTTCAATCCTGCACAATCTGACCCTGCCCTCTCTGCGGGAGCTCCCGCACCGGTTTTTCATCAATTTCCGAGAGGAGCGGCGGACGGCGGGCGTGCCGTTCGAGCGGATGCGTGTGCGCGCTCCCGGGATGGATACGCAGATCACCAACCTCTCCGGCGGGAACCAGCAGAAGGTGGTGCTGGGCAAATGGCTGATCAAGGACGTGTCCATCCTGCTGGTGGACGAACCCACACGCGGTGTGGATGTGGGGAGCAAGGCGGAAATCTACGCCATCATGCGGGAGCTGTGCGCGCAGGGAATCTCGATCATTATGGTGTCCAGCGATATGCCGGAGCTGGTGTCGATGTCGGACCGCTGTCTGGTGATTGCCAATGGGACGGTGACAGCCGAGCTTCAGGGCGAGGATATTAGCCAGACCAACGTGATGCAGGCGGCCATCGCCGCAAAGCCTGCATAAGGAGCGGAAAATATGGTGAAGCTGATGGTTTCCGGTTATACGGACGGAGGGATTTTAGGCCTCCCCGGCAAAACGGGCGGAAAGGGGATCGAGGTGTTTTCCTTTGAGCCCGAAAACGGGGCGCTGCGGCTCCTTTCCCAAAACGGCGGGAGCGAAAACCCCTCCTTCCTCGCCTGCACCCCGCAAGGCGTGCTTGCCGTCTGCGAGCAGGTCGGCACCTGTTTTTTGGACGGGTACCGCTGGACGGAGGGAGGAAGGCGGCTGGAAAAGGGCGCCGGAGTAGCGGTACCGGGCACTGCGATGTGCCATGTAACGGTATGGCCCGGCGGAAAATATGCCAGCGTAAGCAATTATATGACCGGCGACCTGGCGGTAATTGAGCTGGCCGACGGCTGGCGGCCGGCCCGGATCGCCGAACACAGGCAGCACACCGGGGTAGGATACGACCAGGCCTTCCGGCAGGAGGGGCCGCATATCCACTCTACCCTTGTGTCGCCGGGCGGCGCCTGGCTGCTTGCGGCAGACCTCGGGCTGGACCGGATATTCGTATACCGCATCGACCCCAAAACCGGGCGGCTGACCGACGGTGACACACAATTGCGGGTTCCCGAGGGCGAAGGCCCGCGGCACATGGCGTTTTCACCGGATGGCAGGTTCCTCTATCTCGTGACGGAGATGGGCAGCAGGGTGTTTGCCTTTGCATGGAAGGAAACAGAGGGGAGGGCCAGCTTTCTGCAGGCACTGCCGCTGCTGCCGGAGGATTTTGCAGGCGCCAATCTTGCCGCGGACATCCATCTGAGTTGGGACGGGCGCTTTTTGTACGCCTCCAACCGAGGCGCGGATGACATCGTGGCTTTTGCGAGGGAGCAGGACAGCGGCAGGCTGCGCCGGATTGCGCGGCACAGGCTGGACGGGGCCGGCCCGCGCAGCTTCTGCCTGGACCCAAAGGGCCGGTTTTTTGCAGCGGCCTGCCAAGGTTCCGGTGAGCTGCTGGTCTACGCGATGGGCGAAGGCGGCGTTCCGGGGCGGCTGCTGGCACGCGCCGCGGTGCCGCAGGTCAGCTTTTGCACGACAATATTATAAGAGAGCGCCTGCCAAGGTCTGGCCGTATCCGGGGCAAAACCATACCGGCCGCCCTTCGGGCAGACGGAAAAGAGGAGGGCTGTAATGAAAAAAGCATTTGTGACCGGGGGAAGCCGGGGCATCGGCAGGGGGATCGTTGAAAAGCTGGCCTCGGACGGCTACGATGTGGTGTTTACCTACAATTCCAAAAAAGAGGATGCGGAGCAGGCTGCGGCCGCGCTTGCAAACCGCTATGGGACCTGCTGTCAGTGCCTGCAGGCCTCGCTGGAAAAACCGGGAGAGGGAGTTAGGGCGTTCCGCCGGGCAGTTGCCGCACTGGAGGGGCTGACCCTGATGGTGAACAACGCGGGCGCAACCATCTTCGAGGATATTCTTGACCTCACCGAGGATAATCTGGACTATTTGATCCAGTTGGATTTTAAGAACTACCTTCTTTTGATGCGGGAGGCAGCCCGTTATATGGCGGCGCATGAGATTCAAGGCTGCATCGTGAACATCACCTCGACCCGCGGCGCCAGAGCCTATCCGGGCGATGCGGTGTACGGGGGCATCAAGGCCGGGCTGAACCGCGCGGTCCAGTCCATCGCGCTGGACCTTGCGCCCTACGGCATCCGGGTAAACAACATTGGGCCAGGCGCTGTGCGGATACGGACCGCGCAGGAAGTTGAAAAGGAATTCGCGGGCAGGATGCCGCCGAGCTTCTGGGACGATCTGGGGAAGTCGGTCCCGTTGGGCCGGTCCGGAACCCCGGCGGACATCGGCGACGCCGTGCTCTTCCTTGCGTCCGAGCGCGCCGCGTATATCACGGGCGTCACCCTGCATGTGGACGGCGGCCTCATCCTGCCGGGAATGCCCGAAACCGGCGGCGGGGCCGCGGCGGGCTGGGGTGCTTCGCCCAAACGAAAGATCGAGTATGAACTTTGAGGGAAACAGTGTTATGAATGATGTAAAAATTACAAAAATCAAAGCGATTGAAACAGCCCCTAACGGCGTCAACCTTGTGCTTGTAAAGGTGGACACAAATCAGCCGGGCCTGTACGGCCTGGGGTGCGCCACATATACGCAGCGCTATGCCGCCGTGACGACGACCGTCCGCGAGTTTATCGCGCCGCTATTTGAGGGAAAGCGCGTAAACGGGATCGAGGACATATGGCAGACCGCGATGGGCAGCGGCTATTGGCGGAACGGCCCCATCTACAACAACGCAATCTCCGGCCTGGACCAGGCGCTGTGGGATATCAAGGGCAAGATGGCCGGGATGCCTGTCTACGAGCTGCTGGGCGGCAAATGCCGGGAGGCGGCCGCCGTATACCGGCATGCCGACGGCTGCTGCCCCGAGGAGGTCGAGGAGAATGTCCGCGCCTTTGCAGAGCAGGGCTTCCGCTATGTCCGGTGCCAGCAGGGGGTCTATGGAGGTGCAATGGGCGGCGGAGAGCAGGCCTTCTGCAAGCCGGAGCACGCGCCCGGGGGGGCATACTATGACCCTAAGCAGTATATGCGCACGACGCTGAACCTCTTCGAGCGGCTCCGGGTAGACCTTGGGGAGGAGATCGAGCTGTTACATGATGTCCACGAGAGGCTTGCGGCGGGGGACGCGGTTCGCTTTGCCAAGGAAATGGAGCCGTTTGGGCTATTCTATCTTGAGGATGTCCTGCCCACCGAGCAGATCCGCTGGTTTTCTGCCCTGCGGGAGGTTTGCACCACCCCGATCGCAATGGGTGAGCTTTTTGTGAACCCGATGGAATGGAAGGGGCTTGTCGCGGATCACGCGATTGATTTTATCCGCTGCCACATCAGCATGATCGGGGGGCTCACCCCCGCCATCAAGCTGGCCCATTTCTGTGACGCATTTGGCGTAAGGACCGCGTGGCATGGGCCGAACGACATTACCCCGGTGGGCGTTGCGGCGCAGCTCCACCTGGATCTCGCCAGCCCCAATTTTGGGGTCCAGGAGTTTTTTGGCTTTTCCGCACTGGAGGAGGAAATCTTCCGGGGCGCGCCGCAGGTACGGGATGGTTACCTGTATGCAAACGGCAAGCCGGGCTTCGGCATCGAGCTGAATGAGGAGCTGGCACTGCGGTATCCCTGCGCATACCGGGAGCCGGGCTGGCTGCTTGCCCGCCTGCCGGACGGGACGGCGGTCCGGCCCTGAAAAAGAGCCGTAATTTTTGAGATGGATGCCCCATGGAAAGGAGAAAACCATGAAAAAAGAGCATATTTTCGGGACGACGACACCCATTACGCCGGTTGAGGGCAACGGGCCCAACGCCTTTGCACACTCGGAGGAATGCGTTCGGCTGATGAAGGAGGCCGGGCTGATGCTGGCCCGCACGATCCTGCCGTTCCCGTTTGCGGATGAGGGCATGAGCGAGCTGTCCGCAGAGTATACGCGCGCATTGGACTGTGTACGCCTGTACCACAAAAACGGCATCGAGACGATGGCGGCGATCGGCACGGCGGAACAAAGCCGCGTAGACAAAGACGGAATGGTAAGCTGCGTACGATGCTATCCCGGCTGGATGGGCGGCTATGACGGGGACCTGTACTACGAGGTGCTCGGCAAGGCCGCCCAGCGGATGGCAGAGGATGTGGCGGGCATGGTGCGCTATTGGCAGATCGGCAACGAGAACGATTTGGACGCCTTCCGCGGTTCCCTTACCCACGAGCAGAACGTCCGCTACCTGCAGACGCTGGCGCGTGGGGTGAAACAGGTCAATCCCGGCGCTGTCTGCGGGATCAACCTTGCAGGCTCCTATGAGATTGGCGATCGGAAAGAACGGGGCAGCAACCTTGCCGACGTACACCCCTATGCGGAAAAGCTTATCCGGGAATTGTACCGCTGCAAGGACAGCTATTTTGATTACATTGGTCTGGACGGCTATTTTGGCTCCTGGGCAGACGGCGGCCCGGAGAACTGGACCGCCTACATCGACCGTGCCCACGCGGTGTCCGGCAGGCCGGTCATCATCAACGAGTGGGGATATTCCTCCCTGCAGCGCGGCGCGCCCCGCCCCGCAGAGGATCAAAACCGCCGCTTCAATTCGGATGTGTGCCGTTATAAAGATTGGGACAAAAACAATACGGTCAAGTGGCTTGGGGTGGATCATTCGGAGGAAATGCAGGCGAACTATATCACAGAATGCCTTAAGATTTTTGCGAGCCACCCCCATTGCATCGGCAATCTCTTTTTCCAATGGCAGGATATGGCGCAGTGCTGGCAGTGCGGCGCCGAGGACTGCCCCGCCGAAACCGCCTGGGGCTGTATCGACAAAGAGGGGCGCCCCAAGCCGGGCTATTTTGCGCTGAAGCAGTTCATCCGGGAATACAACGCATAGGGGGGATCTGAAATGAAAAGGGAATATCTTGTCGGCACAACAATCCCTATCGTCTCGCCCGAGACTCGATGCAGCAGCTTTGGAAGAAGCAGGAAAAATTTTGAGCTAATGCACCGTGCCGGGCTCCGGATCGTGCGCGCCTTCTGCGGCTACCCGTTTGCGGATGCTGAAAAGCAAATTCAGCAGGAGGCATACAAGGATTTTAAGGCCGTAGCAGAGCTGTATGCCCAGAACGGCATTGAGACAATGGGCACAGTGACAAACGACAGCCAGTATATGGTGGACAATACAGGGGCGGTAAGCTGTGTGATCCATGCGCCGGAATGGATGGGAAGCCCGGAGGAGGAGCGGTATTACAGACAGCTCTTTGAGTGCTGCAAATTCATGGCGCAGGACAACGCAGAACGTGTAAGGTACTGGCAGATCGGCAACGAGAACGATACGGATGTGTTTCGAGGACGGCTCGACCCGGAGCAGAATATCCGCTGGCTTCTGACGGCGGCGCGCGGCATCAAGGCAGGCAACCCCCAGGCAAAGTGTATTACAAATCTGGCAGGTTTGGACAAGCTCGGCCAGCCCGGCAAGACCCATAGCGTCCATCCTGCAGCGGCAGAAATGCTGGAGCGCACCTTTTGCATTGAGAATTCACCTTTTGATATCATCGGGCTGGACGCCTACTTTGGGAGCTGGATGCCGGGACGGCCGGAATACTGGCATCAGTATATTGATGACGCGCACCGTGTCACAGGCAAGCCGGTTCTTATTTCGGAGTGGGGATACTCCACAATGCAGCGCGGGGAACCGAGGCCCGAAAGCGACCGGAACCGTCATTTTAATTCGGACGTGTGCCGATGGAAGGACTGGGACGCACCTGGTATGGAAAAATGGATGGGGAAGGACCATACCGAAGAACTTCAGGCAGAATATATCCGCCATTGTGTGAAAATCTTTGCCGAGAACGAGCACTGCATCGGGGATCTGTTCTTCCAGTGGCAGGATCAGGAGCGTTGCTGGCAGTGCGGCGAGCCGGACTGCCCCTCGGAATGCGCCTGGGGCTGCATTCGAACAGACGGTACGCCAAAGCCCGGCTTTTATGCGCTCATGGAGGAGTACAACCGTTATTTCGGATAAATTGCACCCGTCAACAGCCCGCTTCCATGCATATAAACGTACATCTATAGAAAACCGGCTCCCCGGCAAAAGCCAGCGGAGCAGGATTTTGCCGGGAAAGGGGAAATGGCAAGAAAAAAGGGCGCGTTGCAGAGCGTGTGCAAAAAAGCGAGCGGGGCAACCCTTTTTGGGGCTGCCCCGCTCGCCCTTCTCTGCGCTTGAGACAAAATTGCGGATAAGCATCAAAAAGCGCAGGACCACTATGCCGTATAGGGACGGCACGGCCAATCGAAGCTTGCGCTGATGGTGAAAAAAGGATGCCAGAGAAGGTATCTGCCCGGCCGGCAAGCGCGGCTTTGGAGGAGCCCGGTGAGGGAGGGAATAGGCAGATGCCGCCGGCCAGAGCGATTTTATCAAGCCTGCCAACTTTGTCAAAAAGCAAAAACCCCAAAGCCGCCTCAGCGCCCCAGCCGGGCGCGCAGCCTCTGCTGCAGCTCTTCCAGCCGCTCCTTATGCTGCACATGCTTCATCGCGGGGAAGGCCCGCAGCAGCCGCGCAGCGCCAAACAGGCGGGTGTCCAAAACCTGACCGCGGAGCAGGTCCCGCCTTGCCTCCAGCTCAGCCCGCCCGCCGGCCAGCTTCTGCCGGCCCTCGCTTAGGGCAGCAGAAAGTTTTTCCTTGCCCTCGTCCAGCTCCTCGTCCGCCGCAAGGGCCGCGCTGCCCAGCCGCAGGGCCATGGCGTCGCTGCCCTTGTGCAGGGCCTCGGCCACCCGGTCCAGCTCGCCCAGGCTGCGGTTTAGGCCAACAATCGTGCGCACGGTCACCGCCGTGTCGGCCAAAAACACCAGGCTGCAGGGCGCCGCCAGCGCGAGCCCCAGCCGGTGCGGCACCGCCGCCACCAGCCCGGCGATCATCGGGTGCAGCAGCCGCACGACTGCCACCACCCCCAGCCCCCACAGGATGCTAAAGGAAAGGCAGATATACCCGCCCAGGTTAAAGGGCTTGTCGGAATAATCCCACCAGGAGGTGTGAAAGAGCTTTTTAAGGGCCCAGCCGGTGGCAAATTCCAGCGCGCTGGCCACCGCCATGCCGCCCAAAAAGAGCAAAAAGAGGTTTTTTGCCAGGGGGGCGGTAAACAGCAGCACCAGCACCATGCCTGCGCCGTAAATGGGGCAGACCGGACCGTTCAAAAAGCCCCGGTTAACCAGCTCGCCGGTGTTTACGGCTACAAAGGCCACCTCCGCGCACCAGCCAAGGAACGCATAAATCATAAAAAACCAGAAAATGTCGTAAAGGTTGATGGTCAGGGCCATGGATGTTCCCCCTTTTTTAGGCCATGAACGGTCGCAGCCCTCAACGCCGCAGCCGTCTCCTTTTTTGCCCGCCTTTCCGCCTCTGTAATACGCTGTTTTGTCGGGCCCTTTTAGGCCGTTTATCCGCCGGCCTCCTGCCCTGCGGCCGCCCGCCGGGCCGCGGCGGCCGCTTTTTCGATGGCCGCTCGCCTTGCAAGCCCGGCGGCCAGCTCCGCCTCGCTTACCGCCCGCTTTTGGGCGATCAGCGCCTTGGTGGGGATGCCTTCGGCCGTAAACATTGCCTCGTGCTCGGTGCGGATGTTCCAGGCCGGCTCGTTTGCATGCAGGTCCCGGGTCTGCCATACCACATCATAGCCCGCCTCGGCAAAATAGGCCAGGCTATCGTCAAAGAGGGGCCCGTCGTCGGTTTTGAAATACACCTCGCCGCCGTCCTGCAAAAAAGCCCGGTAGGCTGTTAGCTGGCGGGTATGGGTAAGCCGATGCTTTTTATGGCCGGCCTTGCGGTTCCAGGGGTTGCAAAAATTGATATAGATGCGTGAGACAGCGTCCTTTGGGCTAAAAGCCCCCGCGATCCGCTCAATGTCCAGGCCCATGATCTGTACATTGTCCGGCGCAAGGCCCTTTTGGGCGTAGGCCGCCTCGATCTTACGCTTGGCCAGCACCAGCACCTTGTCGGTGATGTCGATGCCCAGGTAGTTGACCTCGGTGTGGGCGCTGGCAAGGGCCGCTAAAAAGCCGCCCTTGCCGCAGCCAAGCTCCAGTTGCATCGGCTGGCCCGGCCGGGCAAACCGCCCCTGCCAGCCGCCCCGGTTTGCAAGCGGGGCGGCTGCATAAAAGGGGCAGGCCAGCAGCTCCTCGCGCGCATAGGGCTTAAAGCGCATCCTCATGGGGCGGTATGCTCCTTCCAAAAGGCCTTTACCTTCTCAAGCCCCTCGGCCGCGAGGCTGCCCTGCACCAGCCCGGGCTTGCCGCCGCCCCGCCCGCAAAATGCCTCGTTCAAGGCCCTGCCCAGGGGGCGTACATCGGCCCCGCCGGCCTGGCCCAGCGCGTAGAAATACCCGCCCTGGGGACTTGGGCTGAGGGCGGCGCAGGGGGCGGATGTTTTTTCGCACAGGGCGGCGCAGAGCCGCCGTACCCCGTCCGGCGCAAGGCCCTCGCAGAGCAGCAGCGGGGCCTCGCCGGGCCCCGTGCCCGCGGCAAGGCAGGCAAACAGCTTGTTTTCGGCCGCCGCAAGCCGCGCTTTGAGCGCCTCATTTTCTTCTGCAAGCCGGTGCACGGCCGGGGAAATCCGGTTAGCCTTTGCGCTCAGCAGCACGCTGACCTCGTTTTGCTCGGCGCATTTGATGCGGTAATCGGTCAGGGCGCGCCGCCCGCAGGCGATGGCAATGCGGCTGCCGCGCTTATAGTTTTGCAGGCTCAGCACCTTGATAAGCCCCACCTGCCCTGCCCGGTCCATATGGATACCGCAGCAGGCACAGCGGTCGGCCCCCTCGATCTCCACAATCCGCACCGGGCCCTCCGGCTCCTTTTTGCTGCGGTATTCCATGGCGGCCAGGGCCTTGGGCTCAGGCCACGAAATCCGCACCGGCATGTCCGCCCAGATGATGACATTGGCCTGGTATTCCGCTTCAGCCAGCTTCTCGGCCGAAATCGGGATGCTGGTATCGATGGTTACCGTCTCTTCCCCAATATGGAAGCCCACATTTTCGGCCCCGAAAAGCTGGTGCAGAATACCCGAGAGGATGTGCTCGCCGGTGTGCTGCTGCATCATCTCCACCCGGCGCACCGGGTCGATATCCCCGGATACCTCTTCGCCCACCGCGAGCGGGCCGTCGGTCAGGTGCAGGATGCGGCCGGCCTTTTCGTGTACGTCCAGCACCTGCACCCCGCCCAGGGTCCCGTGATCGGCCGGCTGCCCGCCCCCTTCGGGGTAAAAGGCGGTTGCGTTCAAGGCTACGAGCCAGCCGTCCCCTGCAGGCTCGCAACTGAGCACCTGCGCGGTAAAATGGATCATCTCGGCGTCCTCGTAATAGAGCCTCCGGGTTTCGCAACGTAACGCGTTCATCATACGAAACAGCACCCTTCTCTCGGCCGGTGCGCCCGCAGGGGGCGTATCCCGGCGCAAGCTGTAGCGCAGCGGGCCGCCAGGGCCGCCTGGGCAGGCCCCGGCCCACTGCTTAAAATTATGATACCGGCCCCTGCCCGGCTTGTCAAGCGGGAGGGGGGCGGGCTGCGCCGCTGGAAAAACCCGGCGGGATATGGTATGATAGGGCCTGTATAAGCCAGGTCCCGGGCGGGAAGGCAAAAAAGGAGGCGCAGGCCGTGTATAAAAACAGCAAAAAGCAAAGCCGGCTTTTGGCGGCCGCGCTGGCAGGCTGCCTTTTGGCGGGCTGCGCCGGGCAGAGGCTTGCCCTTTTGCCGGGCAGCCTGCCGCCCGAAAGCGCCGGTACCCCGGCCCCTGCCGAGGCCCCGGCCCCGCAGTCCCTCTGCATCCTATCCGAGGCCCCCTGGCCCGCCGGCCTTGACGCCTTGCTGCGTACCTATTCCGCCGGCCAGGGGGCCGAGGCCGTGCTGCTTGAGGCGGGCGGCGGCAAGGGCGCGGAGCCGGACCTTGTGCTGCTGCCTCGCCGGCCCGCTGCGGAGGGATACATTGACCTTTCGCAGGACCCTCTCTTTACCGTATTGATCCAGAGCGCGGCCGCCCTGCCTGGGCAGGACCTATCCGGCCCCTGCCCGGCGCTGCCCCTTGGCTTTGGGGGCTATGGCTACCTGGGCAACCAGGAGCTGCTGGAGGCCCTGCTGGGCGAGGAATTTGAGCCCGGGCTTCTGCAAAGGGCGTCCAGCGCCGAATGGACCGGCCTGATCCAGGCCCTGGGCGGCTGGATCGAGCGGCCGGCGGAGCAGCCGGTAACCCTTGCGGGCGAGACCTTTTTTCTGCCGGCCGAAAAACCGGCCATCGCCCAAAACCTCACCGGCGTTTTTGCGGTACCGGCCGCCGAGCCGTGCGCGTTTGCCGGCAGCGCCCTCAGCCCGGTGCTCTGCACCGCCTTTGCAGACCCGGGCGAGGTAACGGCAGACAGGGAGCTGCTGGCCGGCCCGCTGGGCAGCCTTTGGAGCGCCTTCCGGCTGGAAACCGGCTGGATGGCCGGGGCGGACGGGCCGATTTCCCGTGGGGATGGGCGGGCCGCTGCCCAGACCATGCGGGATGTCGCCGGCCTTTTGGCAAGCGGCCAGGCGGTGTTCTGCCGTGCTTTTACCGGGCAGCTTCTGCCGTACCTGTCCGGCGAGGATGCCGCCCGGCTGGTTCTCATCCCGCTGAAATATCCCTTTGACGAAACCGACCTTGGCCCAAATGCCGCCTTTACCCTTGAGCAGTTGGCCAACCAGCCGGTGGTGGGGACGGCCGGCTGGCTGGCCATCCCCGAAAGCGCCGGCGAGGACGCCCGGGCGCGGGCCGAGGGCTTTTTGCTCTGGCTCTTTGCCTCGGACGAGGGCCGGCAGGCGCTGGCGGATACCATGGGCCTTTTAGGCATTGCGGGGGGCGGGACGGGCAGCCCGGTCCTGCGCGAGGTGGCCGACGCCCTCGGCGCCGGCCGAGCCCTGCCCGACCTTGCCGAGGGCTTTGGGTACGGCGCCCAGTTGCTGGCGAGCGAGGCCCTTGTGCGCGACTGGCTGCCCCAGGCCGGCTGGAACCCTTATCAGCGGGCAGGCTATGTGGAGGCAGTGCTGGCTGCGCTGGCCGGCGCCGGCTGAAACCGGCAGCCTGGTATGCTGCCGGGTCGTTTGGCCATTTGCCGGGCGGCCGGGGCAGATTGCCGGCCTGCCGCCAAAGCGGGTACGGCCCCTGCAATTTTTTGTCAAACAGCCTGCTTCCACAGGGCATCGGCTATATTTTAAGCGGGAGCCCTTTATGGACGGACGGCAGGCTTTTTAAGGATAGGAGCGGAGCTTTTATGCAGACAAAACGCGAAAGCGGCATCCTTATGCCCCTTGCCAGCCTGCCCGGCCCCGGCGGGATCGGCTGCTTTGGCAGGGAGGCATATGCCTTTGTGGATTTCCTTGCACGGGCGGGGCAAGGGGTTTGGCAGCTACTGCCCCTTGCCCCCACCGGTTATGGCGACAGCCCTTATCAGAGCTGTTCGGCCTTTGCGGGCAACCCCTATTTCATCGATCTGGATACCCTGGCCCGGGAGGGCCTTTTGCAGAAAGAGGAATACGCTTTTTTGCCCTGGGGCAAAACCGAGGGCGAGATCGACTACGAGGCGGTATATACCTACCGCTTTGGGGTGCTACGCGCCGCTTATGCCCGCTGGAAAGCCCTGCGCCCGCTGCCGGGCTGCGAGACCCCCTACCCGGACGATTACTACCGCTTTTGCTTTTTGAACGACGCCTGGCTGGACGATTATGCCCTCTACATGGCCGCCAAGGAGGAGTGCGGCATGCGCTCCTACCTCGAGTGGCCGGCCCCGCTGCGCCGGCGGGAAAAAGAGGCTTTGGCCGCCCTGGCCGAGCGGCGTGCGGACGAGATCGGCTTTTGGAAGTTTGTGCAGTATCAGTTTAGCCGGCAATGGGCGGCGCTCAAGGGCTATGCCAACGGCAAGGGCATCCGCATCCTGGGCGACCTGCCCATCTATGTCTCGGCCGACTCGGCCGACGCCTGGGCCGGGCGGCGGATGTTTGAGATGGACGGGGAAGGCCGCCCCACCCGGGTGGCCGGCTGCCCGCCGGACTATTTTTCGGCCGACGGCCAGCTCTGGGGCAACCCCCTCTACAACTGGCCTTGGCACCGCGAGACCGGCTATGCCTGGTGGGCCGAGCGGCTGCGCTGTGCCCTGCGGCTGTACGACATCGTGCGCATCGACCATTTCCGCGGGTTCGATACCTACTGGGCCATCCCGGCCGGGAGCGAAACCGCCCGGCTGGGCCGGTGGGAGAAGGGGCCCGGCATCGAGCTGTTCGACGCCCTGCACAGCCGGCTGGGCGAGCTGCCCATCGTGGCCGAGGATCTGGGCGAGCTGTTTGACAGCGTGCGGGAGCTGTTGCGCGAGAGCGGTTTCCCCGGCATGAAGGTACTGCAGTTTGCCTTTACTCCCGGGCAGGACAGCGAGTATCTGCCCCACAACCATGCCAGGAACTTTGTGGCCTACCCCGGCACCCACGACAATACCACCCTGGCCGATTGGCTGCAGCATCTGGCCACCCCCGGCGAGCGGGCCAAGGCCGAGGCCTATTTTGGGCTGGACCCGGCTGCGGGGCTGCAAAGCGAGGTGCGCGGCTTTGTGCGGGGCACACTGGCAAGCCCGGCTTTTCTGGCGGTGATCCCGCTGGCCGACTGGCTGGGCCTTGGGGCCGAGGGACGGATCAACCGGCCGGGGGTTTTGGGCGGCAACTGGGGCTGGCGGGCAGAGCCCGGCGCCTGTACCGGCGCGTTGGCGGATGAAATCCGCTCTCTCTGTGCCGTGTTTGGCCGGGCCGAGCCGGCGCCCTCAAGAGAGCCGGAGAATAAGCCGGGCGGCGCGGCAGCCCAAAAGCCGCGGACAGGGCCGCCCCTGCAAAAGGTCCGGGAACCCGCCCCCGGCATCCCTGAAAGCCTTGAATAAAACAGCCCGCCGCAGCGCCGGCCGGCCACGCTAAACACCAACAGCCGGCAAAGCCTTGGGCCGGCCGGTTGCTGCACCCCGGTTTCGACACATAATCCTTCCGCCTTTGCGTATACTAAGAACCTGTATCCGCCACACTGCAAAGCACCGTTTTTGGGCAGGCCCTGTGCCTGCCCGGCGGGCCGGCGGGCACAGGTTTTTATTCTGCTTAAAGTGCGCAATGCCAAAAAACGTCTGCCGCCGGGGCGCCGCAAGGCAGGGCCGGGCGGCGGAAGGGACGGCGCGGGGACATACCTGCCGCCGAAACAAAGGGGGAATTTCTTATGGCAAAACAGGAGCACAGCCCGCAGCGGCAGAACGAGGCCCTGCTGCAGGCGGTGGTGCGCGGCAGCGAGATGGGCAAAAACACCCTGGGGCAGCTACTGTCCATGACCGACGACCGGGAATTCAAGGCCGAGCTCTACCGCCAGCAAAAGGAGTACCGCGCCTTAAACCAAAAGGCGCACACCGCGCTGGCGGCCTTGGGCGAGGAGGCCAAGGGCCAGACCCAGTGGGCCCGGATGGCCACCCACATGGGCATCGCCGCAGGCACCCTGACCGACCGCAGCACCCATCATCTGGCCGAAATGCTCATCCAGGGGGCCGATGTGGGCAGCGCCGATTGCCTTTCGGCCCAAAAGGACTGCCCCAAGGCCAGCGCCGGTGCAAAACAACTGGCGGGTGAGCTCTGCCGACTGGAGCAGCAGGGCGCCGAGCAGTTGCGGCAATATCTGTAATCCACAGACCTGCCTTTGGGGTAGGAAACCGCCGCCTGCCCGGCGCGCGGGGGAATTGCCGCCGCATTTGTTCCGGCAAAAGTAAAGCGGCCGCGGTTTTTAAGCCGGGCCGTTGCCGCCAAATCCGCAAAAGGCCCGCCGGGCGCTTCCCTCAAAAAGGGAGGGCGCCCGGCGGGCTTTGACGGTTCTTAATCGGCCCGGGGTTGCCCGGGCTGCTGCCGGCTCAGGGCTCCTTTGGCCTTTGCCAGGGCGCGGCATCCAAAACAGAGGCCCCTGCCGCCGTATCCCAGCGGCTTTTTTGGGCAGCGTACTGTTCCTCGACCCAATGCCCGGCGGCCCGCATCCCGGCCTCATCAAACCCAAAGCGGGCGGTTTTGCACAGGGCCGGGTCGGTCTGCTCCCTACAATAGGGCGCGGGCCAAACCGCCGCCTCAAATTCGTCCCCGGCCTCGCCGTCTACAACGTCCACGCTGTATTGCAGCCCCCCGTAGGAGCCGCTATAGTGCCTGTTCGCCCTTAAAAAGGCAAAACCGGCCAACTTTACAAATTGTGGCGTATCCGCCATTTCTGCCGCCCCCTCAGCGCCCTGCCTGCCGCTTTGCGGCCGGCCCGCACAGGCCGGGCCTTCGCCTTTTATCTCCGCCCCTTGGGGGATCAAAAACAAGGCAGCCCCGGCCCATGCTCTGTGCAGGGCGGCCTTTCGCCCCCGTGGGAAGGGCCGCGCCGCCCCGCCGGCTCCTACAGCCGCTCCAGCATGCCTGCCACGATAGCGGTAGCGGTTTTGACATACCCGTCGATGCTGAAATCCTTTTCCACAATCCGTTCGCGGCCCTCCTCGTCCGCCTCGTCGCTCATAGCCCGCAGGATGACGCAGGGCACCCCGTTGCGGGCCGCGATCTGGCTTACCGCAGCACCTTCCATCTCCACACAGTCCGGCTCCACCGCGGCGGCGATGGCGTTTTTGGTTTCGGCGTCCCCTATAAACCGGTCGCCGGTGGCAATTTTGCCCACAAGGTACACGGTATCCGCCGCTTCACAGGCTTCCATGGCGGCCCGGACCATCTCGGGGTCGCCGTGGTACTCCTTCAAAAAAGGCGCGCTCTGGCAGATCATATCCACCTCGGCGTCGTGGTAAACCACCGTGCTGCCGATCACCACATCCCCGATGCCGATCTCGCTGCTCATGTTGCCCGCAATACCAGAAAAGATGATCCGCTCGGCCCCGTATTTGGTAATCAGCACCTGGGTGGTGGAGGCCGCATTGGCCTTGCCCATACCGGCACAGCAAACCACCAGCTCCTTGCCGCCCAGGGCTCCCTTGTGGTAGCGCACCCCGGCATACTCTTCCTCGGTGCGGCCGGTAAGCCTGCTGCAAAGCTGGGCTACTTCCTCGGGCATTGCGCCCATAATGCCATAGGTCATTGATATCCCCCTCCCTGCCTGTCCCGGCCTGCCGCCTGCCGGCCCGCCGGGGCAGCCGTTATCCCGCGCGCGGCGGCCTACACATTAAACAAAAACTCAATAATGTCCCCGTCCTGCACCACGTATTCCTTGCCCTCGGTACGCTGCAAGCCCTTGGCCTTGACATTTGCCATGCTGTAATCGCAGCCGGCAAAATCCTCGTAAGCCACCACGCTGGCCCGGATGAACCCGCGCTCAAAATCCGAGTGGATCTTGCCGGCGGCCTGGGGAGCCTTGGTGCCGCGGCGGATGGTCCAGGCCCGGCACTCCTTTTTGCCGTCGGTCAAAAAGCTGATAAGCCCCAAAAGGTGGTAGCTGGCCTCGATGAGATTGTCCAGCCCGGTGGCCTCGATGCCCATCTCGGCCAAAAAGGCCCGTTTTTCCTCGGGAGGGTAATCGGCAATATCCTCCTCGGTTTTGGCGCAGATCGGGATGCACTCGGCCCCCTCTTTCTCGGCCAGCGCCCGCACGGCCTGGTAATGGGGGTTCTGCCCCATGCCGTCCATCAGGTCGTCTTCGCTCATGTTGGCGGCGTAGATCACCGGCTTTGCGGTAAGCAGGCCCAGCTCGCGCAGCAAAGCGGCGTTTTCATCGCTGTCATCCTCGGGCGTAAAGGTGCGGGCGTTGGCCCCGCGGCCCAGGTGCTCCTCCAGCGCGGCCAGCATTGCGGCGGCGGGGGCGGCCTTCTTGTCCCCGGTTTTGGCCGCCTTGGCAAGCCTGGCTCCCCGGTTGGCCACCACCTCCAGATCGCTCAAAATCAGCTCGGTGTCAATAGTCTCAATGTCGCGCAGCGGATCCACCCCGCCCTCTACATGCACCACCTCGGTGCCCTCAAAGCAGCGCACCACATGCACGATGGCGTCGCATTCGCGGATGTTGCCCAAAAACTTGTTGCCCAGCCCCTCGCCCCTGGACGCTCCCTTTACAAGGCCGGCAATGTCCACAAACTCTACAATAGCAGGCGTTTTTTTGTTGGTCTGCCAAATTTCGGCCAGCTTGTCGAGCCGTGCGTCCGGCACCGGCACAATACCGGTATTGGGGTCGATGGTACAAAAGGGATAGTTGGCGGCCGCCGCATTTTTGGTGCTGGTGATTGCGTTGAACAGGGTGCTCTTGCCCACATTTGGCAGGCCGACGATGCCTAATTTCATGGTTTCTCACATCCCTCAAAAATCCTTGATACAAATAAGCCTATTTATTGTAGCATAACGTCAGGGGTTTCTCAAGGGCCCCCGCCGGGTTGGGCTTTGCGCTGCCGCCCCGTTTCCTGACATTTGCCTGCTGGCGGCGGCTATGCTATACTTTTAACGAAATTTCCGGGGAGACCATTCCAAAAGAGGTGGCCGCTGTGTCCATATGGGCCTATTATCTGTCTACATTCACAGATTCCCTTTTCGGCCATATCGCCCTGGTGCTCTACCTGCTTGTCATTATGGACGAACGGGGTTGGGGATGGCTGAAAAAGCTGCCTGCCCTGCTGCCGTCCCCGGCGCTGGCGGCCCTGGCGGCAGTTGGCCAGCATTACGGCGCTGTATCCTCGCCGGCCGGCCACTACATACATTCCTTCGTAATCATCCTAACCTGCTCGCTGTGGGCAGGGTGGGTGTGGCGGGCCGGGTTCTGGCGGGCTTTTGCCGCGGTGTGCCTGGGCGGGGTATTCCAGGTAGCGCTGACCTGCCTGTCCCGGATACTGCTCAACCTGCCCGTTTCAAACGAAAGCCGTTGGGATGCAGTGGTGTTGGCTATCTATTTTGCTATGGCGCTTTGCGCTGCCGCCCTGCTGCGCCGCCTGCGTTTTGGCGCTTGGTTCCGGCTGCTGCTCGAGGATGCGCCGGACCGGCGCCGGATCGCCCTTCTCCTCTTTGCCCTGGAGACTGCCATGGAGGTGTTCTTCCTTTTACAGCCGGGGATCGCGCCCGGATACCTGGCCGCCTATTATCTGCTGGTCGTGGTATTGGCTTTGCTGACGGCAGGGCTGGTAATCTACCTGGCCCAACGGCTGGACGCTGCCCAAAAGGTGGAGGCCCAGCGGAACGTTATCGCCCAGCAGCAGCTCTACGAACGGGACCTTGAGGCTATCCGCCAGGAGGTGCGCGCCTTCCGCCACGACTATAAAAACCTGCTGGCGGGCCTGTCGGAGCAGGCGGGCAAGGGTGAGCTCGACGCGCTGCGTGCCGCCTTGTCGGAGCTGGACGCGGGGTTCGACCAGCGCATCGGGGATAAGATCCGGGCCTGTGCCCAATTGGGCAATGTGCGGGTGCCCCCGGTGCGCAGCCTCCTGCTATCCAAACTGGCGGCCATGGCGCAAAAGGGGGTTGGTTGCCGCTTGGAGGTGCTTTACCCCGTGGAGCAGGCCGGGATGGACGTGTGGGACCTGGCCCGCTGCCTGGGCATTTTGCTGGACAACGCCGCCGAGGCCGCCTTGGATACTGCGGCGCCCTGGGTAGAGGTCATCCTGCTGGCCCAGGGCGCCGGCTTGTCCCTGCAGGTGTCCAACCCCTATGC
>CAJTSP010000035.1:10808-22613 GCA_910578965.1 uncultured Oscillospiraceae bacterium | reverse complement strand
GTACCGATGGTGCCGGCCAGAGCGGTGCACATGGCCTCAAAAGGAGATATGCCATCCTGCCCATTCTTTTTCCGGGTTTTTCCCCCGCGCAGCGCAGCGAGGCAGGTGCTGCGCAGCCATAGCCCGGCATACCGTAGCTGAAAAAAAGAGCTTCGCAGGGTAAAAACGACCCCGGTGCCCAGCAACAGCAGCAGGGTCGCAGGGCCAAATACCAGTTCGCTCAGCCAGCGGTTGGCCCGGATCACCCACTCCATACCCACCGCCCTCCCTCTGCGGCATAAACGCACCTGCCGCCGTCCTTGCAAAGATATATGCGCAGGGCCCGGGCAGCATGCGCGCAGCTTCGCAGCCCTGCCCGGCCGCCGCAGAGTATGCCCGGCAAAAAACGGGGTAAAGCAACCTGTTTTTCATCCCTGTACGCTGCCCACGACCGGGTAATAATGCATAAAAATGCGCCTGCATTAGGAATTGATTTTGTTGTTGTTTTATGCTATATTTTCATTGGTTTTATTCATTTGGGTTGTTTGCCGCATCTGCCCCTGCCGGGCGCGGGCAAACCACACAAAACAAACGCTTGCAAAAAGGAGGGCTTGCGTGTGAAGTATTTAATTGTAGGCGGCGTGGCTGCAGGCACCAAAGCGGCCGCAAAGCTCCTGCGGCAGGACCGGTCGGCAGAGGTGGCAATCTACACCAAGAGCGAGGACATCTCGTATGCCGGGTGCGGCCTGCCCTATTATGTAGGCGGCGGTATCGGGAGCCGGGAAGAATTGATTGTCAACACCCCGCAAAAATTCAGCGCTCTGACCGGCGCGGCCGTACATACCGGCAGAGAGGCGGTTCGGGTCGACCCGGAGGCAAGGACGGTCGACTTTCTCACATCAGGCGGCGTACAGGAGACCGTCGGGTATGATAAGCTGATCCTTGCGGTGGGCGCCGAGCCGTTTGTACCGGACCTGCCCGGCGTCGGGCTGCCCGGTGTTTTTACCATGCGCACCCCGGACGATGCCATCCGGCTGCGCGCATATATACAGCAAAACGGCTGCCGCAGCGCAGTTGTGGCAGGCGGCGGGTTTATTGGGCTGGAAATTGCCGAAAACCTGATGGCCCAGGGCCTAAAGGTAACGGTGGCGGACATGGCCGGCCAGATAATGCCCAACCTGTTTGACGCCGAGATGGCCGATTTCCTCCGCCGGCAGCTACAGGCAGCGGGCATGCGCATCGTGACCGGCGCAGCCTTGCAGCGGATTACCGGCGAAACCAGTGCCACCGGCGTGGATACCGGCGTAGGCCACTTTGCGGGCGAGGTGGTGGTGCTTGCCATGGGGGTACGGCCTGCCACCGGTTTTTTGGCAGGCAGCGGCCTGGAGATGGAGCGCGGGCTGATTTTAGTGGACGAAGCACAGCACACTACCCTGATGGACGTATACGCTGTAGGCGACTGCGCCCGGGTACGCAACCGCATTACCGGCGAGGGGCAGTGGTCGGCGATGGGTTCTACCGCCAACATTACCGGGCGCTGCCTCGCCAAATGCCTGACCAACGCCCCATCCTATTATTTTGGCTGCCTTGGCACCGGCGTGGTGCGTCTTTTGCCCGGCTGGAACGCCGGCCGCACCGGTCTGACCGAGCAGCAGGCCCGGGACGCCGGCTTTGACCCGGTGTCGGTGGTTTGCGTCACCGACGACAAGGCCCATTACTACCCCGGCGCATCCAGCTTTGTAACCAAGCTGATTGCCGACCGGGCCAGCCGCCGGCTGCTGGGCATCCAGGTACTGGGCGCGGGCGCAGTGGACAAGATGGTAGACATTGCCGTGGCGGGTATCTCAATGAAAGCCGCGATTGACGACTTTGACACGATGGATTTTGCCTATGCTCCCCCCTTCTCCACCGCCATCCACCCGTTTGTACAGGCCTGCTATATCCTGGAAAACAAGCTGAACGGCACATTTGAAACAATCACGCCCGCCGAGTATCTGGCCGGCTCGGCCCGCGGCTGGCAGGTAATCGACGTCCAGCCCGAGCCTAAGATTCCCGGAGCCCTATGGGTAGACCTGGCCAAGGTAAACGGCCCCATCGAAGGGCTTGCCAAGGACGCCAAGCTGCTGCTGGTGTGCGCCAAGGGCAAGCGCGGGTACTTTTTGCAGAACCGCCTCAAAGCATACGGCTACACCAGCACCCGGGTGCTGGAGGGCGGCGCCTTTGTCAACCAGATAAGGGCCAACCTTGCCGGCGGGTCTTTGAGCGCCGCCGAAATCAAGCGGGTAAAAGGGCTTGGCTGCCTGCAGGACAAACGCTACCCGGATGTTTTTAACGTGCGCATCATCACCCGCAACGGCAAAATCACCGCGCAGCAGCAGCGTGACATTGCCGAGGCCGCCGAAAAATTTGGCAGCGGCGCGGTAACCATGACCACCCGCCTGACCCTTGAGATTCAGGGGGTCAAATACGAAAAATTAGAAGAGTTATTTGCCTGGCTGGCCGAGCGCGGGCTGGAAACCGGCGGCACCGGCAGCCTGGTGCGCCCGGTGGTGGCCTGCAAGGGCACCACCTGCCAGTATGGCCTGCTGGATTCGTTTGGCTTGGGCGAAAAGCTGCACGAGCGGTTTTATGTAGGCTACCACAGCGTGACACTGCCGCATAAGTTTAAGATCGCGGTGGGCGGCTGCCCCAACAACTGCGTCAAGCCTGACCTCAATGACCTGGGCATCGTAGGCCAGCGGGTACCGATAATCAACCTTTCGCGCTGCCGCGGATGTGCCAAGTGCCAGGTGGAGGCCAACTGTCCCATCCAAGTGGCAAAGCTGGAAAACGGCAGGCTCCAGATAGATCCCGCCGCCTGCAACAACTGCGGCCGCTGCCGGGGCCGGTGCCCCTTTGGCGCGCTGGAGGAATACCGGGAGGGCTACAAGGTATACATCGGCGGGCGCTGGGGTAAAAAAATTGCCCATGGCCACCCCCTGGCCCGTATCTTTACCAGCGAAGAAGAGGTGCTGGATGTGGTGGAAAGGGCGATTTTGCTCTTTAGGGACGAGGGCAAAACCGGCGAGCGGTTTGCCGACACCATCGACCGGCTGGGTTTTGCGTATGTCAACGACAAGCTGCTACACGCCGAGATCGACAAAGCCGCCGTGCTGGGCAAAACGGTCAAGGGTGGTGCAAGCTGCTGACAGTGGCCGCCTTTTGCAGGTTCCCGGCGGCATCCGCCGTATGGTACCGGCGCCGCCACCGGGTATACCGCATCCCTTGCACCCTTTGACACAGGCCGCCACGCCGGCAGGGCGGCGGAACCTTTAAGGCAAAGCCTTTTTCGTTTTGGCAAAGAGGGCCTTTTTCGCTGCTGCCTGCTTTGCCGCAAAAACCACCCATGCCTTTGCCGGGCAATGCCCCTGCCTCTTTTCCTGTTATCAAAAGACCTCCTGTTCCTTTGAATTTGCAGTCGGCCGACCACACTTTCATCGTGCCAGGAGGTTTTTTATCCATATTAGGTCGGCTTACAAGAAACTACACGCAGACCACAAAACGGGAGCTACCGACAACAAAGACAACAAATAAGGACTGAGTATCAAGCACCGGGAAAGTGCAAGATATTCAGCCCTTATTTGTTGTCCGGGATTTCCAAAGGGGCAAGCCCCTTGGCACACGACTTTGCTTGCAAAATGTGGTATGTTATACCTACTGATGCGGCTGGCGGTGAAAACGGGTGCGTCAGGTTTCATTATATCTGTTTTTTCCGCCAGGAAAGCGGGCATATTTTTGCGAATGGGAACGGGCAAAAAGCCTGTTCGATTTCGGAAGCGGCGGTAGGTATATTAAGATTACGCTATCCTCCATCAAATCAAGGTCAAAAAATTACTACCCTCTTCAAAATCATGAACAGGTGTTACATTCAGGATAGTGCTTCTCATAAGATTTTTTGCCTCGTTTCGTTTATTGAACACCTGCTGAACACTGTTTGATTATATCTGTGTTGCCTCTATTTCTTCGGGTGTTGCAGGGACTTCCATTCCAGAAATGTAGTCAATTACTCGTTCAGCCATTTTGCGTTCTCCATCCCCGTCAAATTTCTTTGCTACCGCAAAAAATCCAGAAACATCGGAAGGATTTTCGCGGCACGCTGCCTTACCATCGCACCGCCGGCCCGGACCTGCCGGTCCTGCGGAGTTTTTTTGCAAAGGCCCCGTTTATCCGGGCATGAATATCGCCCGGCATTTCCTCTCTTTTTCTCTTGTCCCAAAAGCCATGCGTACCCTTGCCCTGCGATGTTTTCCCCGACAGGGCGGGCTCTGCCAAAGCAACCAGGGCCGGGCGGCTCGGGACAGAGGGTTACCCGCCCGCCTTTCTCCATTTCTGCCAAAACGGCGGTTTCCTTTTTGTACCCGCGTCAGCCGGCAACACCGGCCCGGCACACGCCGGTACAGGCTCTTTCCCGGTATCCTGCAGCAGCTCCCAAACAAAGGGCAAGGCTTTCCAGAGCATATCTGCCATCCTTTTGGCTTGTTGTCGCCCGGGTGTTCCCTCCGGCTCATGCGCCTTGGGAAATGCCGCCCAAAAGCAGTCCCGCAGGCTTGCCCCCTGCGCAAGGGGCAGCACCTGCGCCACCGAGTGTTTTTGGTCGCTTGAAAGCCACTGGACCCGCAGCTCGGGCGGGCGGGCCGTTTCCTCGTTGACCCAGCAGAAAAAGCCGTCCATCATATCGAGTAGCTGCGGGGCCCTGCAGTAGGTAATCTGCGGCAGGGTCAAAAGCCGCACCGCCGGCTGCATGCGTAGGCTGCCGTCCTCTGCCGCCTGCCGGGCCAGAAGCGCGGTGCGTTCGGGGCCAAAACAGCTCACCGTACCGGACCGCTGCCACAGCCAGCAGGCCGTAAGCTCGGAGGCCAGCATCCCCGCCTGCTGCTGGCTGCGGCAGGCATCGTATAGGTAGAGATATGCCGCGCTGACCGGCAGCGTTTTGCCTTCGCGCTTTGCAAGCAGCCCATCCAGCGCCTCGTAGCAGCCGGGCAAGAGCCGCGGCCACTCTTCCACAAGCCGGATATGCAATATCTCTTCGGCCATCCTGTTCCCTCCCCAGGTCCTCAAAAACCAAGCAGCCGTTGCAGCCTCCTTTGGCCGCCCGGCCGGCACACATTCCCGCAAAACGGCCCCGTCTGTGCCAAGAGGCGGCCCGCCACTCAAAAAAAGCTTACCTGGCTTGTTTCAGGCAGCTCCCCCAGCGCACCCACCGCCCGCAGGCTCTCCATCACCGCACTGGATACGCCGCTTTGCTGCTGCAGCTCCTCCGCCGAAAGATACGTCTGCCCGGCAAAGGTAGCCTTTTCCAGCGCCTCGGCTGCGGCCTGGCCCACCCCCTTGAGAGCAGTAAAGGGCAAGCGCACCTTACCGTCTTCCAGCAGGTAGCGGCTGGCCCGGCTTTTTCCCAGCTCGATGGGCAAAAATTCGTACCCGCGGGCCAGCATCTCGTTAACAAGCTGCAGCGAAACCTGGATGTCCTCATCCTTAGCCTTTTTTTCTTCCTTGAGCCGGGCGTTGACCTGCATCAAGTGCTGCTGGGCCACCTTGGGCCCGCCCACAGCAGCCTCATAGTCGATGTCGTCTCCGCGCACCGTAAACCAGGTAGCGTAAAATGCCTGGGGGCGGTAAACCTTAAACCACATCATACGGATGGCCGCAATAAGGTAAGCTACCGCGTGTGCCTTAGGGAACATATACTTGATCTTGCGGCAGGACTCCATATACCATTCCGGCACGCCGCAGGCACGCATGGCCTCCTCGGCCCCGGGGGGAAAGCCCCCCTTGGCCACCTTGCCCTTGCGGGTAAGCTCCATGATATTGAAGGCGAGCTTTGGCTCAAGTCCCTTGTGCAAAAGGTAGGTCATGATGCTGTCTCGGCAGCCGATCACCTCGGAAATCGTACAGGTCTTGTTTTTAATAAGGTCCTGGGCGTTGCCGTTCCAGACGTCGGTGCCGTGCGAAAGGCCAGAAATCTGCACAAGGTCGCTGAAGCTTTTGGGCTGGGCCTCCAGCAGCATCTGGCGCACAAAGGGGGTGCCCAGCTCCGGGATGCCAAAGGTGCCGGTTTGGCTGTCGATCTGCTCGGGGGTAACCCCCAACGCCTTGGTATCGGTTAAAAGGCTGATGACCTTGGGGTCGTTCATCGGCACCTCGGCCATGGATACGCCGGTCATCTCTTCGAGATACTTGTACATGGTAGGCACATCATGGCCCAGCTCGTCCAGCTTAAGCAGGGTATCGTGCAGGTACTTGAACTCAAAATGGGTGGTGAGAACCCCTTTTTCTTTATCATCCGCCGGGTGCTGGACGGGGCAGAAATCATTGATATCCAGGTCCGAAGGCACCACCACCATGCCGCCCGGGTGCTGGCCGGTGGTGCGCTTGACCCCGGTGCAGCCGGCCGTGAGCCGGTTTTCTTCGGCACGGTTCACCACCCGGCCCCGCTCCTCGAGGTATTTTTTTACATATCCGTAAGCGGTCTTATCCTGTAAACCCGAAACCGTGCCCGCCTTAAACACAAACTCCTTTCCAAACAGCTCCTCGGTATAGCGATGCACCTGGCTCTGGTACTCGCCCGAAAAATTGAGGTCAATATCCGGTTCCTTATCCCCGTCAAAGCCAAGGAAGGTCTCAAACGGGATGTCATGCCCGTCCACCGCCATCTTGGTTCCGCAATTTGGGCAGAGCTTGTCCGGTAGGTCAAACCCGTCGGCCACACTGCCGTCGGTGATGAACTCGCTGTGTTTGCACTTGGGGCAGAGATAGTGAGGAGGCAGGCTGTTGACCTCCGAGATGCCGGAAAAATGCGCCACAGCGGAGGAGCCCACCGAGCCCCGGCTGCCCACCTGGTAGCCGTGCTCGTTGGAATAGGCCACCAGCTTAACGGCGATCATATACAGCACCGCAAAGCCGTGCCCGCAGATGGAGTCCAGCTCCTTTTGCAGCCGCTGCTCTACCACCGTGGGCAAAGGGTCGCCATAGGCGGCCTTGGCATGGGCCCAGGTAGCGGCGCGTAACTGCTCCTCGGCCCCCTCCATGGAGGGAGGATAGGTACCCCTGGGGATGGCCCGTATCCGGCCGTCCACCATGGCGGCGATCCGGCGCGGGTTTTCCACCACGATCTCGTATGCCTTTTGGGGCGGCAGGTAGCCGAACTGGTCCAGCATATCCTGGGTGGTGCGGTAAAAAAGCGGGGCCTGGCTGTCGGCGTCCTTAAAGCCGCTGCCCGCTTGTAATACGGCACGGTACACTGCGTCCTCCGGCTCCTGAAAATGCACGTCGCCGGTGGCTACCACCGGCTTACGCAGGGCTTCGCCAATACGCAGCACCGTTTTGTTGAACTCCTGGATTTTTTCGATAGAGTCTACCTGGCCATCACGCAGCATAAACTCATTGTTGCCCAAGGGCTGTACCTCGAGGAAATCGTAGTATTTTGCAATACGGCAAAGCTCTTCGAACCCCTGGCCGGCCGCGATGGCGCGGTACAGCTCCCCGGCTTCGCAGGCCGAGCCCACCAGCAGCCCCTCACGGTATTTGTCCAGCAAGCTGCGGGGCACCCGGGGCTTTTTAAAAAAGTAACGGGTATGTGCCTCGCTTACGATCTTGTAGAGATTTTTTAGGCCCACCTGATTTTTAACCAGCAGGATCAGGTGGTGGTATTTCTTCTTGAGCACCTCCCGGTTGCCGCCAAGGCCGGCGTTGACCTGCTCGGTACACCCAATGCCCTTTTCGGCAAGGTCGGCCAGCATTTTGCAGAAGATGCGGGCCAGGGCCGCAGCGTCGTCCACCGCACGGTGATGGCGGAACGGCTCAATTTCCAGGTGCTTGTTGAGGGTGTCCAGCTTATAATTACGCAGGCCGGGATACATTGCCTGGGCCATGGGCAAGGTGTCAATATAGGGATTTTCCAGTGCAAGGCCGGCGCTTTGCGCCGCCGCCCGCAGAAAGCGCATGTCAAAGCCGTGGGCGTTGTGCGCCACAAGTACCCGGCCGCCGGCAAAGGCCAAAAACTGCCGCATAGCCTCCCCGGGTGCGGGGGCGCCGGCCACCATGGCGTCGGTAATGCCGGTCAGCTCGGTAATCCTTGCGGGGATAGGCTTGCCGGGGTTTACAAAACAGCCAAAGGTGCCGGCCAGTTGCCCGTTTTTCACCAGCACCGCGCCGATCTCGGTAAGGGCCTCGGCAGAAGGGTCCAGCCCGGTGGTCTCGGTATCAAACACAATAAATTCACCCGAGAGCGGGCCTTCTCCACCGCCATAAACAACCGGCACCATATCGTCCACAAAATAGGCCTCGCAGCCATAGATCAGCTTGAAATCCGGGTCTTTTTTGTGGATGGCGTCGGCCGCCATCATCGCTTCGGGAAAGCCCTGGCAGACGCCATGGTCGGTGATGGCAATGGCCTTATGCCCCATCCGGTGAGCGGTGCGCACGATGCCGCCGGGGTCACACAGGCCGTCCATGCCGGACTGCTTGGTGTGCAGGTGCAGCTCAATGCGCTTTTGGGGCGCGTCATCGGTGCGGCGGGCACGCTCCACCTCCAGCACATCGTAGGGATACAGCACATAGTCATGCTCGTATTTGTCGTAGGTAAAGTCGCCCCGCACCACCAAAGTAGTACCGTTTTGCAGATTCTCCCAGCGGGCCGGATCCTCATTTTCGGCGCAGCGTATTTTCAGGCAGGCTGAGCCGGTATAATCGGTAATCGAAACAAGGCAGCTTTTGCGGAAACTGCCCTTGACCTCGCTGGCAAACACATCGCCCCAAACGGTCACCTTGCCGCTTTCGGGGCCAAGCTGGCCCAGCGGGGTGAGGCCGCCGGGCTTAAATGCCTTGCCGTACACCAGCCGGGCGGGTGTATCGGTGAGCGGCAGGCCGGGAATCTTAAGCGCGGGCGCAGCCTTTTTTTGCTCAAACTGCGCAGCCGGCGCCTTTTGACGGATATGGGCCTCCCACTCTTTTTGCGGCATTGCACGACAGCCCTCCAGCACCACCTCCGGCTTTGTGCCGGTACGCTCGGCAATGCGGCAGGCCAGCCGCTCGGGAAATTCCAGCTCCTCCAAAAGGCCCTTGCCGGCGGCAAGATGCAGGGTAAGCCGGCCCTCCTTGAGCTCCATGCCGGCCCGGTCCAGAAATCCGTTGACCGGCAGGCCCTCCTCCCGCAATTCAAAAATCAGCTCCCGCACAGCCGCCTCGGTGAGGCTTTCAAAAGGGTAAAGGTTGCGCAGCCCTACCGTATAGCCCGCAAAAAGCCCCGCCAGAGAAACGCAAAGCCGCTCACACAGCGTGCTGTCCAGCGGCTGGGCACTGCGCAGGCTGATAACGGCCTTCTGGCTCTGGCGCAGCAGCTCCACCCGCTCCACCAATACCCCGGCAAAGCCCCGGGCAAAGGTCTCGTCGGCGGCAAACTGCGGCCACAACTGGGTTACAAGCGGTTTCAAGGCAGATACGGCTCCTTTATTTCGATCTTTTTCAGATTACATCCCTTGGTAAAAGCCTCCGGTTCCGGCCCTGCGTCCGCCGGGGTTTTAAGGGACAGGCCACAGCTCAGGGCAGCTTATACACCTCGTCTACCAGTTGCCCGACGATATCGCCCCGCAGCATGCGCCCCTTCTGCCCTTTGATAAAGAGCAAAGCCTCGCCCCTGCCGCCGGCAATGCCGATGTCGGCCTCCCGGGCCTCGCCCGGACCATTGACAACACAGCCCATCACCGCTACCTTTACCGGCTTTGGGTAGCCTGCCAGCCGCTGTTCCACCTCGTTTGCGATCTGGGCCACCGGGATGTTGGTACGCCCGCAGGTGGGGCAACTGATGATTTCCGGCCCCGGCACCGGATGGCCGGCCGCCCGCAGGATGTCAAAGCCGGCCCGCACCTCCTGCTCGGGCTCGTCGGTCAGGGAGACCCGCAGCGTATCGCCGATGCCCTCCAGCAGCAGCCCGCCGATGCCCATGCCGGATTTAATCAGCCCCATGCGCAGGGTGCCGGCCTCGGTAACCCCCACATGCAGCGGATAATCGCACTGGGCGCTGAGTAGCCGGTAGGCCGCCATCATCGTGGGCACATGGCTGGACTTGATCGAGATGACAATATTGGTAAAATCGTGTTTTTCCAACAGGCGCACATGATACAGCGCGCTTTCCACCAGCGCCTCGGGGGTGGGCGCGCCGTATTTGGCCAGAATTTCCTTTTCGAGGCTACCGGCGTTGACCCCGATGCGGATGGGGATGTTTTGGGCGCTGCAGGCGTTTGCCACCGCCCGCACATGCTCGTCCGCCCCGATGTTGCCGGGATTCAGGCGGATCTTGTCCGCCCCGGCCGCCACGCAGGCCAGGGCGATGCGGTAGTCAAAATGAATGTCCGCCACAAAGGGCAGGCCGGACGCCTTTTTGACCGTTTCGACCAGGGGCACATCCGCAAGGCTGGGCACGCTGGCCCGCAGGATCTGGCAGCCGGCCGCCGCCACCCGTTTGGCCTGGGCGGCGTTGCCGGCAAGGTCGCTTACCGGCACGTTGAGCATGGTCTGCACCGCCACCGGGCGCCCGCCGCCGATGGTAAGCGGGCCTATTTTTACCTCGCGCGTTTTTTTGGACATGATTTTTCCTCCTGTCTGCTCTGCATCCCCTAACAAGGTGCGACGCACTCTCCCTTGTCCGGCTGCGCCCACCCGGCCGGTTTGCCGCTCTTTCAAAAAAGGAGGCGTTTGGCAAAATCCCCAGGCAACCTTGGCCGATTTCAGGGCAGCAGCCGCACAATATCGTTAAAGGTGGCAAAGGCCACAAGCCCCAGCAAGCATGCCATCCCCAGCGCGTTGATGGCAATTTCTACCTTTTGCGGCACCGGCCGGCGGATGACCGCCTCCACCCCCAGCAGCACCAGCCGCCCGCCGTCCAGCGCGGGGAAGGGCAGCAGGTTAAAGATGCCCAAATTCACCGTGAGCAGCGCCAATAGGTTGAGCAATTGCTCGGCGCCCATGCGCACGGCCTGGCCGATGACGCTGACGATGCCCACCGGGCCGGACAGCTCGTTAACGCTCACATGCCCCGTAATAACATCCGCCAGCGACATAAACACCAGCCTCATATAGTAGACCACCCAGTTGCCTGCCTCGCGCAAAACGTTCCAGAAGGTTTTTTTGACCGCATAGACCTTAAAGCCGATCTGCATCACCGTCTGGCCGTTTTGTTGGACGGTATCAAATCGCACGCCGGGCAGCTCCACTACCTTGCCGTCTCGACGGACGGTAAAATCAGCGGTATAATTTTTGCTGCGCTGCAGCTCATAGAGGATGTCGTTTGCCACAAAGCAGTGCCGCCCGTTTATCGCAAGGATGGTATCCCCCTCGGCAAGGCCGGTCTGCCGGCAAAGCGCGTTTTCGGAAAACTCGCAGATGGTTTTGCTGGTGATGGCATCGTCGCAGCCAACCAGCAGCAGCATTACCAGATACCCTAAAATCAGATTCATCACCGCGCCGGCCGCAATTACCACCATCCGTTTCCAGATGGCCACCTCGCCAAACGGCAGGCCGGTCTTTTGTTCCGGCGGGACCGGCGGCGCCTCGCCCCCCTCTTGTCCCGGCCCGGCCTCCCCTTCTTCCTCGCCGTCCTCCCCTTCCATGCTTACAAACCCGCCGATAGGCAGCAGCCGAATGCTGTATTGGGTGCCCTTGCGAACCCTTTTCCAGAGCGCCGGGCCCATCCCAATCGAGAATTCGTTCACCTGGATCCCGCTTTTTTTTGCGGTAAAAAAGTGCCCCAACTCGTGGAAAAAGATCACAAACCCAAACACCAGGATCGAC
>CAJTSP010000035.1:0-10798 GCA_910578965.1 uncultured Oscillospiraceae bacterium | reverse complement strand
ACGCTAAAATGGTCAGAAAAGACATAGCAGTTTCTCACTTTCTCGAAAGGGGGATTTTATAAAGGCCAAAAAACCGCCCCGCCGGGGCACGCTGCCCAAACCCGTATCCAAAGCTGCGCCCGGCAAAAAGCAGGCGCAGCCCCAAGCCGCCCAGGCACGCAGGCGCCTGTACACCGGGCAGCGCCGCCCCATGCAGGAACTGCGGGCAGGCCTATAGGCTCTGCAACTGCCCGTGCACAAAGGCGCGGGCCATCCGGTCGCACTCGTACACATCCTCAAGGGTGTATGCACCGCCAAAGCTGTCGCTGTCCACCACCGCCTCCACCAGCCGGCCGATATCCAAAAAGCCGATCTCATCCCGCAAAAACAAGGCCACCGCCTCCTCGTTTGCGCCGTTGGCGGCACAGGGAGCAAGCCCACCCTTGGCAATGGCCTTTTTGCAGGCGGCAAGGCAGCGGAAGGTCTCCTCGTCCGCCACATCAAAGGTGAGCGGGCCAAGGCAGGTAAAGTCCAGCTCGGGCGCGGGACCGGGCACACGGTCCGGCCAGGTCAGGGCATATTGGATAGGGATACGCATATCCGGCACACCCAACTGCGCAATAACTGAATGGTCGGCATACTGTACCATCGAGTGGATGATGCTCTGGCGCTGCACCACGATCTGCACCTGCCCGGGCGGCAATCCAAACAGCCAAACCGCCTCGATCAGCTCAAGGCCCTTGTTCATAAGGGTAGCGGAATCAACGGTAATCTTGGCCCCCATGCTCCAGTTGGGGTGCCGGAGAGCGTCTGCGCGGGTCTTGCCCGCAAGTTGCTCCCGGCCCATGCCAAAAAAGGGCCCGCCGGAGGCGGTAAGCAGGATCTTTTCCAGCCGTTTGGCCGAGGCGGTATCCTGCAAGCACTGGAAGATGGCCGAGTGCTCGCTGTCTACCGGGAGCAGCCGCGCGCCGTGTTTGCGGGCAGCATCCAGCACAAGCTGCCCGCCGGCGACAAGGCTCTCCTTGTTGGCAAGGGCCACGTCATGCCCGGCCCCAAGGGCGGCAAGGGTTGCCCCCAGCCCCGCAATGCCCACCACCGCGTTGAGCACAATATCGGTATCCGGCATCCGCGCCACATCCTCAATACCCCGCTCCCCCTGCAAAACACAGGGAGCGTACTGGACGCCGGAAAGCCGGCTTCTGAGCTCCCGGCAGGCGGCCTCATCGGCCAGGGCCACCGTTTGGGGGCGGAACTCGGCAATCTGCGCCAGCAGCAGCTCCAGGTTGGAGCCGGCAGCCAGGCCCGCCACCTCATACCCCTGCGCGCGGATGACCTCCAGACTTTGGGTACCGATGGAGCCGGTAGAGCCCAAAAGGGTAATACGTTTTTTCATAACGACCCATCCTTATCGTATGTTCAGCTACGGAAATGGTAGAACACAAAGGTCAGCACGATGGTTACAAAGGGCGCAATAAACATCACGCTGTCGAACCGGTCCAGGATGCCGCCATGCCCGGGGAAGATGGTGCCGTAATCCTTGACGCCGCACTGCCGCTTGACCGCCGAGGCAAAGAGATCGCCCAGGATGCCCAGCACCGAGGCGACGGCGGCCAAAAGGGCAAGGATGATATACAATAGGCTCCCTACCCTGCTTTTGGTAAAAAAGCCCAGCCGCTGCGAGATGTCGGCGTACACGGCGGTAAGGCCTATGCCCAGCGCCACACTGCCCAAAACACCCCCCACAGCCCCTTCCACCGTTTTATTGGGGCTTACGATGGGGGCAAGCTTACGCCTGCCAAACAGCCGGCCCGCAAAATAGGCCGCCGTATCGCCGCCCCAGGCTATGCAGAGGATGAGCAGGATAAAATACACCGCGTCGCCCTGGTATTGCTCCGAGGGCAGCAGCCGCTTGAGGTAGATCAGCGAGTAAAAGCAGAGCAAAATCACCCCGCTGAAAAACACCAGCCCGCCCAGCTTAATAAATTCCACCTTGCCGTGCTGCACAATCACATAAACGCACAGGTAGAGCGCAAACAAAAAGGCAAGCGGCAGCACGACTGCCCGCACACGCAACGAGTTGGACAGCATGATGAGCAGGGTAAAGGGCACAAAGGGCAGGTACACCCCCCACCGGCCCCGTAGCCCCATGGCGCTGTACACCTCGTGGATGGCCAAAATGCAGATGGCCGAAACAACAATGTCAAAAAGGATCGTATCGAACAGGCACAGCAGTCCGGCAAGGAATACAAGGCCCACGGCCGCGGTGATGATACGGGTCTTCATTGCGTTTGCACCTCCCCTGCCGGGTCAAAGGCCGCCGAAGCGGCGGCTGCGACGGTTGAACTCTTCGATGGCAGCGTCCAAATCCTGCCGGGTAAAATCCGGCCAAAGGACATCCGAGTCGATAAACTCCGCATAGGCGCTTTGCCAGAGCAAAAAGTTGGACAGGCGCTTTTCCCCGCTGGGCCGCAGGATAAAATCGGGATCCTTCTGGCCGCAGGTATACAGCTCCTGGGCAAACAACTGCTCGGTAATCTCTTTTGGCGCAAGTTTCCCCTCCTGGGCCCGCTCGGCAAGGCGTTGCGCCGCCCGCAAAATCTCCTGCCGGCCGCCGTAGTTTACGGCGATATTGAGGGTCATGCCGGTATTATGGGCGGTTTTTCGCTCGATCTCATCCATCAGCTCCTGGTGCTCGGGCGCAAGGGCCGAGCGATCGCCCAAAAAGACCACACGGTTATTTTCTTTCTGGTAGTCAAACGCTTTGACGAGATATTCGCCAAACAGGCGCATAATCGCGCCAACCTCCTCAAGCGGGCGGCGCCAATTCTCGGTAGAAAAGGCGTAAAAGGTTACCGACTGCACTAAAAGCTCATTGCAGTAGCGGGTGATGTCCTGAAACACCTCCGCCCCGCGCTTATGCCCCGCGGTGCGCGGCAGCCCCCGCCGCTTTGCCCAGCGGCCGTTGCCGTCCATAATGATGCCGATGCTTAAGCCCTGGGCAAACCCGGCCGGATGCTCCATGCTCTATCTCCTCCAAAAGCTGTGCCGCGCACAAAACCATGCGCGGCACATTATCAAGCTGCAAAGCGCCGGTACGCCGCCCGGCAAAGCTGCGTTTGCACAAGATTTTTCAGGGCGCAGCCGGTCAAAGTTCCATAATTTCGCGGTTTTTTTCCTCACAGACCTTGTCAATCTGCTTGACCATCTTGTCGGTAAGCTTTTGCATCTCATCCTCCAGCTTTTTCTGGTCGTCCTCGGTAATCTCGCTGGCTTTTTTTTGCGCTTTGAGCTTATCCATAGCGTCCCGGCGCACATTGCGCACTGCAACCTTGCCCTCCTCGCCCATCTTCTGCACATCCTTGGCTAATTGCTTGCGGCGCTCCTCGGTGGGCGCGGGGAAAACCAGGCGCAGCATCCGCCCGTCGTTGGTAGGATTGATGCCGAGGTCGCTGGTAAGGATAGCCTTTTCAATCGCCCGCACCAGCGAGGCGTCCCAGGGGCTGATGGTAAGGATGCGCGCCTCGGCCACCGCCACGGCGGCCACCTGGTTGATGGGCGTAGGGGTGCCATAGTAGTCCACCGTGATCTTGTCCAGCACGGCGGGGTTTGCCCGGCCGGCGCGGATAGCGGCCAGCTCCCGCTCCAGATGCCGGATACAGCCGTTCATCTTTTCCTCATAGGGCTTTGTAAATTCGCTCATCGCTTTGCATCTCCTTTTTTATGGGCGCTCCGGTGTGGATTTTGGCCAAGTCCGTTTGGCCCGGCCTTTGTATCGCAGCACCGCTGCGTTTGGGGCCGCCGCATCAAGGCGGCCCCTTGATCCTTTGGGATCGTTTCCAGAGGGGTCGCTTTAAGGGCTACCCTTCTTTTACAAGGGTGCCCACCGGTTCGCCGGCCGCTGCCCGGGCAATATTGCCCGGCTCCGCCAGGCTGAATACCAGCACCGGCAGGGCATTGTCGCGGCAAAGGGTGGCGGCCGTGCCGTCCATCACTGCAAGGCGTTTTTCCAGCACCTCGCTGAAAGTGAGGGTGTCGTACCGTACCGCGTCGGGGAATTTTTTGGGGTCCTTATCGTACACGCCGTCCACCATGGTGGCCTTGCACATAATATCCGCCCCAATCTCAACCGCCCGCAAGGCCGAAGCGGTGTCGGTGGAAAAGAAGGGGTTGCCGGTGCCGCCGCCAAACAGCACCACCCGGCCGGCCCCCATCTGCTCCAGAGCAGCGGCACGGGTAAAGGGCTGCGCCACCTGCGGCATCGAGAGGGCGCTCATCACACAGGCGGACACCCCCTGCTGCCCGAGCGCGTCCGCCACGGCAAGGCAGTTCATCACGGTGGCCAGCATGCCAATCTTGTCCGCGCAGGTACGCTCCATCGCCCCGCTGGTACGGCCGCGCCAAAAGTTTCCGCCGCCCACTACAATGCCAATCTGTACGCCTAAGCCGTGCGCCTTACAAATCTCGCCGCAGACCATTTGCAGGACAGAGCCATCCAGCCCAAAGCCCTTTTCGCCCGCAAGAGCCTCGCCGCTCAGCTTGAGCAGGATACGCCGGTACGCCATACCAAGGCCACCCTCCATTCAAAACACAAAGTCTCCGCATGGGATTTTCTATATTTTACAATAAAATCCAGCAGATGTAAAGAAAGAGGTAGGCCAAAGGCTGAAGGAAAACGTTTGCCGGGATATGCCGGGGAGCTTTCGACGATATGCAACAATTTGCGGGCGGGCCGCATTCCCTGCCGCCCGCCCGCGTTTTGCTTTATTTGAGGGTGCCAAACAGCGCGGCCATTTCCCGCTCCACCCGGCGCTGGCGCTCCTCGGCAAATATATAGGAGGAAATCGCGTCCGAGCTCAGGGCAACCGGCGCCAGCGGGCCGGGCTCCCGGCCCGCCATCTCCACCGTAGCCAGCGTCCCGCCGCCGCTCTCAATGCGCAGCTTCCAGCCCATAGAACGGCAGGCCTCCCGCGCAAGATACAGCCCCATGCCGGGGCTGCCAAAAACCGTGCCGGAGCCTTCGCGCGGGCTGAGCGGGTCAAAAATGAGTTCCAGCAGCTCCGGCGCAATGCCGGGCCCGTCGTCCCGCACAAGGATTTTCGGCGGCACATCTTGCCCGGCCTCCACCTCAACCCATATCCCTCCGCCAGGGCGGCCAAAGCGGATGGCGTTTGAAAGCAGGTGTAAGAGGATGCCGTCCAGCATCACCGCATCGCACCAGGGATAAAGCGCCGGCATTGCCTCAGGCTGCCAATGCAGGATAATATCCTGCCGCCGGGCGTAAGGCTCGCACTGCTCTAACAGATAGCAAAGCTGTTCGCGCAAATCCACCGGCTGCAAAAACGGCGTGTTGCTGCCCGAAAGGCAGCCAACCATGTCCAGCAGGTTGGAGCCCAGCCGGTCGAGCGCGCGGATGCTGTCTTCAATGGCCCAAACAATTTCCAAAAGCTCCTGCTGCCCTTCGAAACGCTTTTTTAAAATCTCTGCCGCGTTTAAGATAACGTTTACCGGGCCGGCAATCTCGTTGGACAGCCCGCCATACAGCAAATTCTTGCGCTGCTGCGCCCTGAGCTGTTCTTGCAGCCCATCCTCCGTCGCTGCCATACCGCTATCCTTCCCTCCCCATATAATCTTTTTGGACGATCTGGCCCACCATATTCAAAAAAGCGCCTACCGTCATCTTTTTGCCCTTGCTCTGCTGAATCTGCTCAAGCCTTTGAAACTCGGGCGTCGCGGCCTCCTTTGCCTCGCCCAAGGTCCGCCGCAGGCTGCTTTCGACCGCACCCATCGAAATGCCCTCCTCGTGCGCAACGGCATTGTACACATCCTCCACCATGCGCACGGGATGGGCGGCCATAACCACCTTGCGCAAAGCCCGGATCATATACCAGTATCCCTCGCCCCAGCAGATATTGTACCGCTCCAAACGATCCTCAATCAGCCAATTGAGCCATGTATCGCGCCCGCCGCCCTTGGTGCACAGCAGTTTTACCCGGTCAAACAGGTTTTGCATCCTGTATGGCTTTACAAGGCAGTGGTCAGCGCCAAGGTCCAGCAGCTTTTCGTGGATATTCCCGTTGCGCGCCCCGGAGGTAACCAAAACACATGGGCGCATTGCAAGGGACATCCCCTGCATACGCTCCAAAAGCTCAATGGCGTCCATATCCCTCAGCATAAGGTTCAGCACCACAATATGCGGCGTCCCTCCGTTTTTCAGCGCCCGCAGCAGCGCCTCCCCTTCCAAAAATGTGCCGGTAACATCCACCTCTGGCAAGCCTTGTGCAAACGTTTGAAGCAGCCGTATCTGTTCCAGGGATTCCTCCGCTACAAACATCTGGAAGGGCTCCGATGCTTCCCGTCCATTTTTTGCCATTGACCATATCCCCCTGCCTTAAAACATCCTTGCATCCCTCAACAAAGGCCGACACGCCGTTGAACGATGCGATAAAAAGCATCCTTTCAAACAATCCTGTTAAAACATTTTTTGTGCTTCCTGCAAAACGTCCTTCCAGTTTTCGATCGGTACCGCATTCTCATACAAAAATTGCAGCAGCATCTCGCCGCTCTCGCGGGACACCCCCTGCAAAAAACATCGCTCCTCCCTTTGCAGGCCTTCTTGCTCTTTGCATACCCGAAGCTCAAACCCGTCTGGAAGCTCTTGCCCGACATACCGCAGCGTCATCGCCTTTTGCAGCCCTCCAAGCTCCGAAAAACAATTGATCCGCTCTTTTGACAGGCCATGCATCCTTAAACCCCTCCTTTTTCCAGATTTTACATCTTGTTAAAAGTGTACTGCTTTCAGAGGAAAGTTGCAATCTAAAAAATTCGTCATTTTTCGTCGCGGCCCCTCTTTCATATAGCGATCAATTAGCGATCAATCTCCAGCAGGATGGCAACACATAGGCCAAAAAACAAATTACGTACAAAAAGCAACCCCTTTGCGCAAAGATTTTTTGCACAAAGGGGCTTGCCTTATACCTAAAAACGCTTTATATTCCTATTTGGGCGCCGTTGGCCCGGCCGCAAAAGCCTATAAGCCGCAGCGGCGCATACCGTGGGAGCCGCCGCAAAACCGGCGGGCCGGGAGTCAACGGGCAGGATAGCAGCCGGATAGGGGCTGCAGACCGGCCCGCAGGCGTCTCGCTGCCGCTGAACCCATCATTTCAACTGTGAAAAATATCCCTGCGGATGCCGGCAGACCGGGCAGACGGCCGGGGCGTTTTCCCCCTCGTAGATATAGCCGCAGTTCTGGCAAATCCAGCGGGTTTTTTCTTCTTTGCTAAACAGCGTACCCTGCTGTAGCTGCTGTAACAGGCCGCGGTACCGTTCCTCGTGGTGCTTTTCGATCAGAGCTACCATCGAGAACAGGCTGGCCAGTTCCGTAAAGCCCTCCCGGCGGGCATCCTCGGCAAAGGCGGCGTACATCTCGGTCCACTCATAATGCTCGCCGGCGGCCGCATCCGTAAGGTTTTGATCGGTGGAATGGATACCGCCGTTTAATTCCTTAAACCAAATCTTGGCGTGCTCCTGTTCATTTTTCGCCGTTTCCCAAAAGACGCCGGCAATCTGCCGGTATCCCTCCTTCTCGGCCCTTTTTGCATAGTACGCGTATTTGTTTGCCGCCTGGCTCTCGCCGGAAAACGCGGCAATAAGGTTCGCCTGGGTCTTGGTTCCGTTCAAATCCATCGTATGCGCTCCTTCTGTTTGCAGGTTTGGGTAGTTTGGCTGCCTAAAAAATTTCAAAGCTCTGGCAAGGCCTTTATTCCGGCAACAGCCAGGGGCTGCCCGGCCGCCGCAGGCCTGACAAAAGCTTTGGCCCGGCCGCAAAAATTTATTCACCCGGCGGAAATGTCAAGAGTAAATGCGAAAAAAATTGAAATATTTTTTTCAGAGGGCGGCGACGGCTTCACGGAAGAGCATTTCAGACGTTTTCCAACCTAAAATTTTGCGTGGATAGTTGGCAATCCAGCTTTCCGCGCGCTTTACTTCTGCGGCGGTCACTTTCCCGAAGTCCGTTCCTTTCGGGAAGTGCCGCCGTATTATTTTGTTTTCGTTTTCATTGCTTCCCCGCTCGTAACTGCTGTATGGGTGACAATAGTAAACCTTCGTGCGCTTGCCCTTTGTCAGCACGGAACGTTCCAGCCGTTCCACGTCCGCAAATTCCCCGCCGTTGTCAACGGTGATCGTGCGGAAGATCAACCGGAAGAGGCGCGAACCGAAACGCCTTTCTATGCGGTCAAGGGCGGCAACCACGCTTTCAGCCGTCCGATCCGGCATTAGCTCCATAATGGGAAGACGGCTTTTCCGTTCGGTCAGCACAAGAAGGGTTTTCTTGGAACTCTTCTTTTTTGAATATACGGTGTCCATTTCCCAATGTCCCACGTCTTTCCGCGCGTCCACTTCGGCGGGGCGTTTCTCTATGCTTTCGCCCTTCGGGGCGCGCTTCACGGTTTTAACCGTGCGATATGGCCGCTTGCGCTTCGGCTTCTCCGGCAAGTCCGCGTTTGTCAGGCGAAGGAATACGCCCTTTGTTATGTAGTTGTAGAATGTGCCTACACAAATAGAAGTTGAAAATTCTTTGCCTTCAATCTCAATGGACGCAAGAGCGGCGGCGGGGGAATACCCTTCTTCCACTACCTTCTTTTCCAGATAGTCCGCAAGGGCGCGATCGTTCCCTATTTTCAGGTCTGCGCCCTTCTTTGATAGGTTTTCGCGGTAACGCCTGTGTGCTTCGTCCGGATTGTAGCGATCCACTTCTACAAGATCGGTTGTCAACTGCACCATGCGGGCGCGCTTCTTTTCCCGATAAATGGTGCTAACGTGTACGTGCAATCTATCCGCGATCGCCTGCGGCTTTTCCCCGGCCAGCAATGCGGCTTCCAGCTTGTAGCGGTCTGTTTTTGATAAATGGCTGAAATAGTGTCCCATCTTGTAAACCTCCATAAAGCAGAAAAACGGGGGCGGTTTCCCGCCCCCTGCGCCTTTTACTCAATCTTCCCTTCCCTTGAACTAATAGGGTAATAGCTTCTTTTTGTTGGTGAAAACCATTCGTATTCCCGCACGCCTCCGGAAAATTCTTCCGCATAGCTTTCGCTATTTCGTGAACAAAATACCACGGCTTTCTTTTTCTTCGTGTTTGTGGTGTCGCTATAAACGACAAATGTTATTGTTCCTACCTCTGCTATAAAGCAGTCCCTTATTGAAGTATTCTTGAAAATTACTTCTTCTTCCGGCTTTCTTTCAACTGATATAATTTCAACATATCCGGCAACAGTCCCTGCGCGCGGATAAGCTGAATATATCAATCCGTATTTTTCCCCAGATTCAAAGCGGATCATTTTTTGTTCTCCCTTCGTACACCGTTAAAAGCTCCAACACGTCCGGATCGGTGATTAGATCGGACAATGTGCAATTCAGGGCGTTGCACAACTTCAAAAGGGTTTGCAGTTTCGCCGCGTTTAAGTCCTTCACGCCCTGTTCGTAATACTGCACCATGCGGGCATTTAACCCCGCCGCCGCCGCAAGCTGTGTTTGTGAAATTCCTGCGGCCCGCCGAAGCGTCTTCAATCTATCGTTTTTGTAGGTCACTTTAACGTCAATCGTCATTTCGCGCCGCCCCCTTGACATTTTCGCGTTTTATCGGTTATAATAAAGGGGCGGTAGGTGGGGAAGCCCACCGCCCAGCCTATTTACTGTTTGGGTTTTTGATTAGGCTTTATGGTAATTGTGATTCGTTCCACCGCTTCACTCTGTAAAGCCTTCTCAAAAACTTCAAGCAGTTTTTTTATCTGCTCTTCGCTCATTGGTACACCCCCTTTCTTCCGGGTGTTTCCTCCTTCCTTCATTACTCGGCTTCCCCTTGCCTGTGATTATATTATACACCTATAGGTGTAGTTTGTCAATAGCTTTCAGAAAAATAAATGCGAAAAAATGCAGAAACGGCGGGATTTCCCGCCGCTTTTTCATTCTTCCAACCCGACAAGCCATTGCATAGACACGCCCAGCACCTTTGAAAGCACCATCAATTCATAATCGGTCACAAATCGCGTGCCGATCTCCATTCTTGAAACGCTGTCCCGCTCCATAATCACACCTTCGATCTGCAACTTTGCCGCAAGGTCTTCTTGCGTAAGCCGCCGCTTTAGCCGTGCTTCCCGTATTCTGTCCCCTGAAACATTCTTCTTCCCGTGATAATCGTATATTTTCACCTGCCTTCGCCCCTTTCTGTGTTAATCATCAGCGCTATTCTTTACTTTAGCGCATTTTTGCGGTATAATCGTGTTAAAGGTCAGAACGCAAACCGCGTTCCGGCCTGTTGCCAAAATATGAAAGGGGCTATTCAAACTATGAAAAAAAGCAAACTGATCCGAATTGTTCTTCTGTCCTGTTCGCCTCTCTGTCTGGCCGCGGCAATAATCCTTTTTGCCGAAGGCGACATAGCTTCCGGCGTTTGCGGCCTTGCGCTTGCCGCTGTGCTGATCTTTTTCGGATTGCGGAAGAAGAAAACGCCGCCCGCAATGAATCCAGAAAGCTCGCCTTTGTCAAATTCCGCTCCCGTCGCCCTTTTCGTATATTGATAGGCTGGATAACATATCGTCGCTAACGCGCCCGGAAAGTCGGAAGACCTTTGCTTTTTTGTTGTCCTGCAAAAGTGTTTTACCTTCCGTCGCGGGCTTTTTTGTTTTCACATAAAAACCCAAAAGCATTTGAAGGCTTCCAGAGCCAAGGCGCGTAATAATGCCTATCGCGTCGCCCCCACGGGCGCGGAAGTCGTGATACATAGTTTGAAGCTGGTTTGCTGGAAGATAGCCCCGCTTGATAC
>CAJTSP010000034.1 GCA_910578965.1 uncultured Oscillospiraceae bacterium | reverse complement strand
GGGATTACGAGGGGGTCGTGGGGCGGTTCCACGGCGAGCGGCTGGTGCTGAAATTTACCCTGAAGTTTTTGGAGGACGGCAGCTATGCGCTGCTGCGCGATTCGCTCGGGGACGGCCGGATGGAGGAAGCTTTCCGCGCCAGCCATACCCTCAAGGGCGTTTGCCAAAACCTTGGCTTTACCAAGCTGTATGAGTCCAGCGCGGCGCTCACCGAGGCGCTGCGGGCCTGCGGGCCGCTCCCGCCCGAAGCGGACGGGCTGTTTTTGCAGGTAACCGAGGATTACGAGCGCACTGCGGCGGCCATCCGCAGGCTGCAAAATGCGCTTTAGAAGCCGCCGAGCCCGCGCAGGCAAAGGGGCTATGGGCGGCACGGCCGTTTTGGGGCCGGCAGAAATTTTCATGACAGGGAACAGGGGAACACAACAATGAAAAGGGCAACTCTGCAAAACGGGATTAAGCGGTTTACGGCAACGGTGCTCTGCGCCGCCTGCCTTATGGGGGTGTGCAGCCAGAGCATTTCGGCCGCCACCACCCAAAAGCCCGACGAGGCCAACGAGATCCAGCTACGCTACCCCAAAAACCAGGACGGCAATGAGAACGGCGCCTTTATCTTGCTGGACAACGGCATCGACGTAGAGTTGGACATCGGCGAGTTTGGCCTGCCCAAAACCGGCAGCGCCCTCTCGGTGCTGGACAGCGAGAGCAAGAACCCTTTTGACCCCCAAAACTACTCGCTGGGCAGCGGCACCACCAAAACGGTCAACGGCAAAACCATTACCACCGTACCTATTACTGTTACCGGTACCGGCGCGGCGGACCGCGGCCATGTGATGCTGGAGCTGACCGGCAATGTCAGCACCATTACCCCGCCGGACAGCGGCTACCGCGGCAATGTGGTGGTGCGCAGCAGCGGGACGTCCACCGGCGCGGAGGGCGGCGGCACCGCCCGCCTGCGCGATACCCCCAGCGCCATCGCCGGCCCCAGCACCATTGTGCTGACCTGTACGCAGGGGCAGGATATCAACACCCCGTCGCCCACGTTTGAGGTGGCGGCGGGAACCACGCCCACCGGTATTTTTGCGGGCTACACCTGGGCGGCGACCCAGCCTACCCACGAAAACACCAACCTGGATTATACCAAGCCTACCCTGAGCGGGCGGCGGGTGGTGGTTTCGCTCTCGCAGGGCGGCCAGAATGCGATGGAGCTGGAGTTTCCGCAGGTGGGCGCCTACGGCAGGATCAAGACTTCGGACGGCACCGCGTGGATGGGCCTGGACGGGACGGTCTATACCGATGAAAAGGACGCCCCGCCTGCCGGCAACAACTACTTCCGCGAGGGCGAGACATATACCTTTACCTTTGATAAGCCCCGCTCGAACCTTTTGCAGCTCGAGGTGGCCACCAAGGAGTGGGTGGCCAACGACGTTGCGGGCGATGTGCAGAGCGACCTGCAGAAGGATAATACCTCGCAGGAACGCAGGTACATTAAGCTGATGGGCCGTGATACCCTGACCGGCGTGATTGCCGAGAACGCGATGACCCTTGTTACCAAGGACGAGCGGTACAATGCTACCTTTGGCATCCGGTGGGAGTGGGTGCCCACCCCGGTGGATCAGTTGGAAAACCTTCCGGCCGATTTTGACGAGGACGAGTACCTCGAAAAGGCCAAGGAAGCCATCGACCTGCCCGACCAGACCAATGCCACCACCTTAGGGCAGATTACCCCGGCGGTAAACCACGAGTATGAGGATGATATCACCGGTACCCTTTATGCTATCCTGCTGTACGGCAACAAGCCGCTGACAAAACCCGCAGGAGGCTATGCGGATAAGCCGGACAGTGACTGGAAGGAAATTGAACCGCCCAGCATGCAGAGCAGCAGCACGCCCAAGGTGATCGGTGCAGCCTTCCCGCTTATTATCCGCGGCAAGGGCATCCCGGGCAAGGTTACCCCGGTGAGCCAGATGCTTGGCCAGGCCGAAACCAAGTTCCCGGAGGGCACCGTTATGCCCGCCCTTTTGCAGATGGACGTCTTTAAGGGCGATACCCCGGGCTATAATACCCCGCCGGTGGGGCCCTGGGCTTATACCTTCAACCTCAACATGGGGATGAAGCGGGCCCGCGCACTATATGCTGTCGTTACCCTCAAAACCACCGAGGGCAAGGATGTGGTGCAGCTTTACAAGGGCGAGGAACTGCAAAATCTTACCGGCGGCGCCGGCGGCATCCAGACCCTTCGGGTGGAAAACCCGCGCGGCAATGCCGAGCATACCGAGGCCGGCGATGTGGACCTGACCGTGCAGGCGGCGGCCGAGGGCAAGGTAACCATGACCATCGAATTCTACATCGATGTCAACGGCGAGGAGCGGCCGGATCCCAACGCCACCCGGGTGGTGGAGCTGGAGATCTCGGACACCTCCCCCAGCCAGGATTCTACCCTTGCCAGCCTGCTTTTGCAGAGCAAGGAGGACGGCAAGACCCGTACCTACGACTACGGCTTCAAGCCTGAAATCAAGACCTATCTCGGCCCCATCGAGCTGCCCTACGCCTTTGAGGAGTACACCATCACCCCCACCGTCAGCGCCATGGTCATTGCCAAAAAGCCGCTCCGGGTGCGGGTGTTTGATACCGACGGCAACCAGATCACCGAGCTTGCCACCCTGCAGGCACTGCTGCCGGAGGTTACGAAGGTCATTACCGATACGAAGGACCTGAACGGCGAGACGGTCAAGCCCTATTGTGAGCTGCTAAGCGGGAATGCCTTAAAGCTCAAGCTGGGCGAGGATAAGATCCGGGAGGTCTACGAGATCACCTTTGATGTGGAGGCGCAGGACCCGCGCTTTACCTCCACCTACCGCCTGCGGGTGCAGCGCCAGCCGCCCAGCCCCGAGGACCGGCTTGCCTCCCTTGGCATCTTTGCCGAGGCGGATACCTCCGGCAAGACCAGCTATCTCAAGGATTTCAACCCGGACGACGAGGGCCCCTACATCATCCAGGTGCCCTATGGCGCCGAGCGGCTGCGCATTGCCGCATCCCCCATGTTTGAGCGTGCGCAGGTCACCTTTTCCCCCGAGCTGAGTCGGATTACCTCTTTGGGCAAGGTGGAGTACCTTGAGCTGCTCAAGGGGCCCCTGGCCAACAAGGACAACTGGGTACAGGTGCCGGGCGCGGCGCAGGGTACGACCCTGCCCTGCTTGTATGTGTATGTGACCCCCGAGTCCAAGATCAACGATACAGCCACCCCGCTCGAAAAGCGCTCCCGCAGGTACCAGGTGTTTATTGAACGGCTGCCCCCCAGCGAGGAATCCCGCTTGAGCGCACTGACCGTAGTGGACGCGGGCGACGGTTCGGCCAACCCGCGCAGCCTGCCCTACACCCCGGCTCTCAACCCCAACCAGTACAACAGCGAATATCGGATGATCGGCCAGCAGGCCGTGCCCTATAACACCAAATCGGTCAAGTTTAAGGTAACCCCCAAGGACGAGACGGTTTCGGGCATTTACATCTATATAAGGCAGTCGGATGCTGCGCAGGGGACGGCCTTCAGGGGTACTCTGGCCCTGGCCGGCCTGATGGACCCGCTAAGCGGGTCTATCCGCCTGGCGCCGTCCGACGCGGCCGGGACCCCGACGCCCGAGCCCACGGCGACCCCAACGCCCGAGCCTGCGGTTACGCCGGCCCCGACGCCCGAGCCTGTGGCCACGCCGGAGCCGACTGCGCAGCCCACGGCCGAGCCGACCGCACAGCCCACAGCCGGGCCTACGGCCGAGCCGACCGCACAGCCCACGGCCGGGCCTACGGCCGAACCAACTGCCGAACCTACGGCGCAGCCCACCTCCGCGCCCATCACGGCCGGCGGCTGGACAAGGGTGGCCGAGATTACTAACCCGCAGAATTTTTCCAGGGCTGTGGAGATTAAGCCCCGCAACGATGACCCGGCCAACCCCTTCCAGTACAATGAGGTTCTGATTCTGGTGCTTTCCGAAAAGTGTGCCGGTGTCAGCCCCGAGAGCTTCCTTTCAGACAAGGTGGATTCCCAGTATGAGGACTGCTACTCGATCTACCGTTTTGAGATCGAGCGCAACCCGCCGAGCACCGACGCCGATATGCTGGGCCTCGTTACCAAGGGGCAGGATGGTAAGGATATCAAGCTCTACTCCTTCCATAAGGATGAAACCTTTTATAGCTTTACCGTCCCGTATGCCACCGAGAAGGTTACCTTCAATCCCAAGCTCAGCGAAGAGAATGCCAAGGTGGAGCTGCGCTCGAGCGCCAGCCTTTTGCATCAGACCGGCCTGTTCAGCGATAAGCTTACCCCGGGCATCGACTCCAAGAGCTATGCCCTCGGCGCTCCCGGCAGCCCGGTAACCTTTACCTTTACGGTGAAGGCACAGGCCTACGAGGTATGGCCGGAGGCGCAGTATACCAAAACCTACACCGTTACCATTGACCGCGAGCCTCCCAGCACCGATGCCCGGCTCAAGCGGCTGGAGGTTGCGGGTATCACCGAGGACGGCCTCTCGCCGGTGTTCAAAGCCTCCCAGCTAAGCTATACCGCCACGGTGGAAACGGGTACCCGGGAGGTCACCATCACCCCCACTGCCAACGAACCCCATGCCACCATTAAGGTGAACGGTGAGTTTGTGGCCAGCGGTACCGCCTGCGAGCCCATTGAGCTGGTGGAGGTGCATACCATCATCCCCATCGAGGTCACGGCGCAGGACGGCGTAACCAAGCAAACCTACACCATCGACTTTTACAACCCCAACCTTGTGGAGCTTACCGACAATGCCGACCTTGCCTCCCTCCGGGTGGAGCGCGGGCTCATGACGCCTGAGTTTGAGGCTGCGGTTACCAGCTATGAGGTGGCGGTCAAGGAGGACACCTGGTCGGTGGATATTATTCCCAAGCCTGCCGACCCGCTGGCTACCTTTAAGGTGCTGGAGGGCAGCCGTGAGATGGGCGACTATAACGGCAACTACGCCCTGGCCCTCAAGGACGGCGCCAATACCGTCACGGTGCGCGTTACCTCGCCGGACGGCACCCGCACCAAGGATTACACGGTCACTATTTACCGGAATCAGGAGGATAAGCTTAAAAACCTTACCCCCCTTACCGCCGAGGACCTTGGCGAGGAGATTTTCAAGGACGAGTCGGTCAACCCCATCATCATCTCGGTGGTGGAGTACCCGCGCATCCATTCCGACGTGTTCCAGGCGCTTAAGGATGCTACAGTGGACGACCCCGACAAGACCATCGTGCTGCAGGGCAATGATTTCTCGCTTACCTTCCGCGGAGCGGACCTTGATACCATCATCCCGGCAAGGGAAATTTACGATTTCAGCATGTCCTTTACCTCGCCCGACGCCGATAAGATCAACGCCCTGATCGGCGGCCGCGAGGGCAATGACGACATCGACGGCGAGGTCGTCATGGTTTATTTCGATTACCATGGCGATTTGCCCGGCACCGCTACCCTGCATCTTACCCTGGGCGGCAAGTACGCAAGCCAGCCGCTTTTCTGGCATTATTACAACCGCGAGCGGGACCGCATCGACTATTACGGTACGGTGCGCTCCAATTCGCAAGGCACCTTTGCGGTACGCATCGACCACTTCTCCACCTATCTGGTGTCCCGCAAGCATATGATCGCGGGCGCGGAGGACAGGTCGGGCAGCATCTCGCTCAGCGTGACGGGGGTTGGCGTAAACGGTAAGGTCAACCCGCAGACCGGCATCCGCAACGGCGCCCCGGGAGAGGATCCATGAAAAAAGTATTGGCCATTCTGGGAGGCATCCTGGCGCTGGCCCTGCTGGCGGCGGGCGTGATCCTTGGGGTCAAACAGTTGGCCCCGGGCGAACCTTCCGCCTCCAGCACGCCGGCGGCCCCGGCCGTCCAGCCCGAGCTGGACGTCTACAAGCCGGTGGCCGACTATGCCGAAATGCTGGACGCGCTGGATTTTGCCAAAACCCGCAACCAGGACACGGTGGGCTGGCTCAAGGTCCCCGGCACCGACATCAACAACTGCGTGGTGCAGAGCTTTGACAATGCCTACTACCTGCGCAGGGACGAGCAGAAGCAGTATGCCAACGAGGGCTGCTACTACCTGGATTACGAGTGCTCGGTAGGCGCGCGGGAGGACCTTACCCCCAACACCATCATCTACGGCCACAGTTGGGACGACGACCCCGACGGCATCAAGTTTGGGCAGCTTTTCCGCTTTGTGGACACCGAATTTGCCCGGGCGAACCCTTGCTTTGAGTTCTGCACCCAGCAGGACCCTATGACCTGGCAGATTTTTGCGGTGGCCTACACCAACATCAGCTTCGATTACATCCATCCGCAGATTTCGGGCGCCGAGATGGTGGAGGTGGCCAACGCCGCCATGGAAAAGTCCTTTTACGACTACGGGGTCACGGTGACCGAAAACGACAAGATCATTACCCTTTCCACCTGTGTGGTGGGCTTTGGCGGGCACGACAACCGGCTCATCGTTATGGCAAAGCTGCTGGACGAGGACGCCGAAATCCCCGAAACTGCCGACCTCACCGAGCGCCCCGAAAAAAAGCAAGGGGTTCAGTAGACGATAAAGGCGGTGTGCCGCGCCCAGAAAGCTGGGCGCGCCCCGCAAAGAGGAGGAATGCCGGCGTGTTTTTTAACGATGTGACCTTCCGCATGATGCAGACCGGGCTTGACGCGCTTTCACTTGAGCAAAAGATGATTTTGCAAAACCTCGCCAATGTAAGCACCCCGGGCTACCAGGCCAAGACGGTGAGCTTTGCCGAGGTGCTGCAGGGGGCAGGCGCAAAACAGAACGGCGGGCTCACCATCCGCGCCACCGTCAATGAGGAGCATGACCCTATGCGCCCGGACGAAAACACGGTGGACGCCGACCGCGAGAGCCTCAAGCTGTACAACAACTATGTGCAGCAGGTTGCCATGTACAACCAGATCAGCGACAGCTTCAGCAACATGCGGTATGTGTTTAACCAGTTTACCCGCTGACGCCGGGCGCTTTGGCTGTTCCCGGCTACCTTAAAGGGCCCGTATTTAGTATTTAGGTAAGAGCAACAATGTTTTCACGGATGGATCCGGATCCTAAAACAGGGGGATGTAAGCCATGTCATTTCTCAATTCCATGAGCATTACCGGCTCGGCCCTCACCGCCGAGCGGCTGCGGATGGATGTGGCGCTGCAAAACATTGCCAGCGCCCGGGTTACCCGCAGCGCCGATTCGCCTGAGGACGGCGACCCGGTGCCTTATGCCCGCCGCCAGGTCATCTTTCAGGAAAAGGCGCTGGACTTTGGCCAGATGCTGCAGGCACAGAGCGATGCCTCCGTTAACGGCGGCGTACGGGTGACCCGGGTGGTCAAGAGCGACCGGGATTTTATCCCGGTATATGACCCCGACCACCCCGACGCCAACGAGGAGGGGTATGTCTATTACCCCAATGTAGACACGACCGAGGAGCGCATCGACCTGATGGATGCTTCCAATGCCTACGAAGCAAACCTTACCGCGCTGGGCATTGTAAAGGCGCTCGCGCTCAAGAGCCTGGAGATCGGCCGGTAAAACCCGCCGGGCCGCCGGCAGGGCAGGGGCTTTCAAGGCCCCGCCGCCGCGTTAAAAAAGGCGGCGGGCAAAAGTGCCCCGTGCCGGCATCCGGCCCGCAGCAAATAACCGCAGGGGGAGGCGCGCACAGGTTTGAAAGTTGTGATGACGGCGGATTACTACACCCAGCATATGCAGGTAACCCGGGAGCAAAAGCAGGCCTGCATCGGGGTAGTAAAAGAGCTTTTGACCTTGGCCTTTGTGGTAAAGGAGCAGGGCTTTTTAAAGCTTGACGAGCTTTTGCACACCGAGCTGCGGGTACAGGACCGCTTCCTTCGCCGGGCGGCCGGTATCGTTATCGAGACCTCCAACCAGGAGAGTATCGAAACCGTGCTCTACAACCTCATCTTTACTGCGTCTGAGGTAAACAACAATCCCCTCTTTTTCCGCAGCGTATTGGTGGCCGAAACCATGATCGCGCTGGGCAAGGGGGAGGATATGGACTATATCTTTGCCCACCTGGTACCCTCGTTTTTTGGCGAATACGCCGACCAGGTAGAGGAAACCTACTACCAGGCCAAGCGCGAACATATGACCCGCGGCCTGCAGGCGGCGGGCGGCAAGGGCTGAGCCCTCTTGTGCGCTCGGTCATGGCCCTGCCGCAGGGCGGCGGGTTTGGCGCGGCGGGCGCAAAAGCGTGTCCGGGCCGGCCGAATTTTAGATTTTGTTGTAAAATTGCAAGAAGGCAGGCATGGAAATTGTCCGCCTTTTTGCCGTCCTGTGGCGGCAAAGGGCCGCTGCGTCATAAAATATCAGACATACGTTAAATTTCCCAAAGGGGGAGAAAACCATGTACATTGTGCCGTTGGCGGGGATCGAAACCCTCGCCCCGCTTGAGCAAAAGAAAACTCTGGACCAGCAGCCCGGCGCGGGCAGCATCGTGCCCTTTGCCGACCTGCTGGAGGAGGCCCGGGAAAACCTGGCCCAGTCCCAGCAAAAGGTGCAGAGCGACGTTTATGGGCTGCTTACCGGCCAGTCCACCGACCTGCACCAGCTCACCATCGACGCCGCCATCCAGCAGGCCTCGGTGGAAATGACCGTACAGCTAACCTCCCGCGCCGTGGGCGCCTACAAGGAAATCATGCAGATGCAGATCTGAGGCGTCCGCCTGGCCTGGGGCCTTGGCGCACAGGGATGCGCGGCCTTGCAGGCAAGAACCCCCGGGCACAGGGCCCTTTAACGAACAATTTGGGAGAATGGTTGGCTAAATGAAAAACTTTAACTGGAAAAACGTTTGGCAGGCAGTCAAAGATAAGCTGCACGCCCTTTGGGAAAAATGGAAGGCGCTGAGCAAGCGGGTACGCTTTGCGGTGGTTACGGCGGCGTGCTGCATCCTGGCCCTGGCGCTGGTTCTTACCCTGGTACTGAATGCGGGCAAAGAGCGTTACCGCGCCATCTTTCCGGGGATGACCTCGGGCGAGGCGGTGGAGGTATACTCTACCCTGCAGGAAATGGGGGTGCCGGTAGAGATCGACACCGCCCAGCAGGTTACCGTGCCGGCCAACCAGTGGGACGCGCTGGTTTTTGAGCTGAACAGCCGGGGCTACCCCAAAACCACCCTGTCCTACGATACTTTCAGCTCGGCGTCCGGCTTTACCAGCACCGAGTTCGAAAAACGGGTGGCACTGGTGCAACAGGCACAGGACCGCGCACAGCAGACCCTTTTGCGGCAGGATGGCATCATCGATGCGGTGGTCACCTTTTGGGTGCCCGAGACCAGCAACTACATCTGGGACCAGAACAACCAGCAGGCCGCTACGGCCAACGCCAGCATTACCATGGCGTCCGGCAGCGAGCTTACGGCCGAGCGGGTCATGGCCATCAAGCACCTGCTTGCCACCACCGTGCCCAAGCTGGACCCGGAGGACGTGGTAGTCATCGACGCGGCCACCGGCATTGAGATGCTGGGAACCGAGAGCATCTCCAGCACCGAGGAAAGCCAGCGGATCCTCGAGATCCAGGAGCTGTACGCCAAGCGGATGGAGGACAAGGTGCGCCGGCTGCTGGCCCCGCGCTATGGCGCGGACGGGGTAACCGTAGTGGCTACCGTCCAGTTGGATTACGATAAGATGGTCACCGAGACCAAGGAGTACCAGCCGCTGGACAACGGCGATGGCGGCGGGGTGCGCCGGCACTATGAAGAGAGCAGCATGACCAGCGGCAATTCGTCGGTGGGGGGCATTGTCGGGGAGGAAAACAATGACGACGTGCCCCAGTACCCCTATGACGACGGCTCCGGCCTGGTGGGTTCCTCCAGCTCCAGCCGGCTGATCGACTACGATAACAGCTACATCCTTACCCAGATTGAGCACGGGCAGGCTATCCGCTCGGCCTCGATTGCGGTAATTGTAAACGACAACGAGTTTACCGAAGAAAAAGAGGACACCCTGGTTTCCCTGGTATCCCGGGCGGTCAACCTCACGGCCGACAACGTTATGGTTACCAACCTTGTGGTGGGCACCCCCACCGCGCCGGTGGTATCGGACAACTGGCTGTTTGGCCTTACCCGCACCCAGGTCATCATTGTGGGCGTGATCTTCCTTTTGATCCTGCTGCTGGTGCTGCTGATCGTCTTTTTGCTGCGCCGCCGCAAGAAGAAAAAGCAGACCGCCGAGGAGCTGGCCGCGGCCCAGGCCGCCGAGCAGCAACGGCTGGATGTGGAGCGCGCGGTTGCCGAGCGCAAGAAAAAGCTGCAGGACGAGGCTTTGGCCAACGCCAAGCCGGAGGAAAACGCCATTGCCGAGGAAATCCGCAGCTTTGCCGAGGAGAACCCCGAGATTACCGCAGAGCTGATCCGCTCGATGATGAAGGAGGAAAAGTAGCATGGCGGCACAAAAGCAGAAGCTTTCGCCTACCCAGCGCGCCGCCTCCATCATGATTACCTTAGGCGCCGAGCGGGCCTCCAAGGTGTATAAGTTCTTAAAAGAGGACGAGATCGAGCAGCTTTCCATCGAGATCGCTAAGCTCGACCGCATCACCCCCGAGGAGATGCAGGGCAACATCGAGGACTTTTACGGCCTGTGCGTGACCCAGAAGGTCATCAACGAAGGCGGTGTGCTCTATGCGCGGGACATTCTCGAGAAGGCGTTTGGCCCCGAACAGGCAAGCAATTACATGGAGCGGCTGTCTAAATCGCTGCAGACCAGGGCCTTTGAGTTTGTACGCAAGGCCGACTACCGAAGCCTGCAGATGATGCTGCAGCCCGAGCATCCCCAGACCATCGCGCTGGTGCTGTCCTATGCGCGCAGCGAGCAGGCCGCCCAGATCATTGGCGAGCTCCCGCGCGAAAAGCAGATCGACGTGATCGAGCGGATCGCCAACATCGACAGCGTTTCCCCCGAGATGATCCGCATCGTGGAGGAAACGATGGGCAAGCGGTTTGCCAATATTGCCTCGGCCGAGCAGGTGGAGGTGGGCGGCGTGCCTTACGTGGCGGAAATCGTCAACCGGGTAGACCGCGCTACCGAGAAATACATCTTTGAGCGGCTGGACGAGCGCAACCCGGCTCTGTCCGAAGAGATTCACAAGCTGATGTTCGTCTTTGAGGACGTTACCAAGCTGGACGATTTTGCGATCCAGCGCTTTATCCGCGATGTCGATACCAAAGACCTGGCCGTTGCCCTCAAGGCAACCACCGAAGAGGTCAAGGAGTGCATCTTCCGCAACATGTCTTCCCGTATGCGCGAAACGATCCAGCAGGATATCCAGTACCTCAACAATGTGCGTATGCGCGACGTCGAGGAGGCACAGCAGAAGATTGTGGAAACCATTACACGGCTCGAGGCCGAAGGCCAACTGGTGATCGCCCGCGGCGAGGAGGATGCAATTGTTTGATAGGGTCATCAAGCAGGCGGTGGTCAGCGAGGAGGATGTAGTAAAAATTCCCGGTGCGGAGGAGCCGCCCCGCGGGCAGGCCAAAAGCGCTTCCGGCCGGGCGGGCGAGGCGCCGGCGCGGCCCGAAGAGCTGACCGAGGAGGAGGCCGCCGCCCAAAAGAGGCTGGCCGAAGCCCTTGCCGCCCAAAAGGCGGCCGAGAAAAAAAAGGAGGAGCTGGAGGAGCTGTCCCAGCGGATATTGAAATCCGCCAACGAGCAGTCGGCCCAGATCCTCGGCGCGGCCCGCGAAAAGGCGGCGGCCCTCTGTGAGCAGGCACGGGAGCAGGGCTACAGCGAGGCACTGGAGCAAACCTCCGCCGAGCTGCGCGGGGCCATAGACCAGGTGCATGCCTTGATGGAGGAGCTGTCCGGCCGCCAGCAGCGCTTTTTTGAGGAATACAACCTACAGCTCGAGGACCTGGCCATCACGGTGGCCGAAAAGCTGCTTTTCCACACCATCGCGGCCGACCCCGCCCAGATGGCCGACCTGGTTATGCAGGCGGTACAGTCGGTCAAAACCGAGGACTGGGTTACGGTGGAAATTTCCGACCAGATGTCCGGCCTGATGGAGCGGATACAGCAGCAGTACGCTGCCTACCTTAGCCGGCGGCCGGTAGAGTTCAGCCAGAAGGAGCAGCCCCGCGACGCCTGTGTCGTGCAAACCCCTTCCGGCATTACCGACGCCTCCATCGCCACCCAACTGGGCAACCTGCGGCAACTGCTGCACCAAAAGCCCTGAGCGGCCCCGCCGCCCGATCCGCCCTTTTGCGGGCACCCTGTTTTGCCGCAGGGGAAATGGGCAACAAGATTTACCGCCAACCGAGGGAGCGCCATGCAGACAAACCAACCCGCCCGGCTGCGCAGGCTGCTGCGCATGGGCGACCTCTATACCCACAAGGGCAAGATCCGCTCCACCGTCAACATGACGGTGGAGGTTACCGGGCTTATCAGCAACGTGGGGGATATCTGTACCATCTATCTGGACGACGGCCAGCAGGTACTGGCCGAGGTGATTGGCATCCGCAACGATGTTACGGTGCTTATGCCTTATCAGGACGTTGAGGGCATCGGCTACGGCAACGTGGTCATCAATACCAACCAGAAGCTTACCGTCTCGCTCAGCGACGAGCTGATCGGCCGGACGATCGACGCGCTGGGCCGCCCCATCGATGGCGGCCCGCCGCTCGGGCCGGGTGTGGGCTACAATATTAACGGCAACCACTCCAACCCCCTCGACCGCCCTCCCATATCCCAGGTTATCGAGATCGGGGTGCGGGCCATCGACGGGATGCTCACCATCGGAAAAGGCCAGCGTATGGGCATCTTTGCGGGCAGCGGCGTAGGCAAGAGTACCCTTATGGGCATGATTGCCCGCAATATTACTGCCGACGTCAATGTCATTGCGCTGGTGGGCGAGCGAGGCCGCGAGGTGCTCGAGTTCATGCAGCGGGACCTTGGCCCCGAGGGGTTAAAACGCACCGTGCTGGTGGTGGCTACCTCGGATCAGTCGGCTATGATGCGCTCCAAATGTGCGCTCACCGCTACAACGATTGCCGAGTATTTCCGCGACCAGGGCAAGGATGTGCTGCTGATGATGGACTCGCTCACCCGCTACTGCATGGCCCAGCGGGAAATCGGCCTGTCGGTGGGCGAGCTGCCGGTAGCCCGCGGCTATACCCCTTCCATCTATTCGGTGCTGCCAAAGCTGTTGGAGCGTTCGGGCAATTTTGAACACGGCTCGATTACCGGCATCTATACCGTATTGGTGGAAGGAGACGACACAAACGAGCCTATTTCGGACACGGTGCGCGGTATTGTAGACGGGCACATTATCCTCTCGCGTAAGGTGGCCATGCGCAACCATTACCCCGCCATCGACGTGCTGGCCAGCGTCAGCCGTTTGATGAGCACCATCGCCAGCCCCGAGCATAACCAGGCGGCCGGGCGGATCCGCAACATGATGTCGGTGTATGAGGAAAACCAGGATCTTATATCCATCGGCGCCTACAAGGCGGGCGCAAACCCCCGGCTGGACGAAGCGCTGCGTCACATCGACGCCATCAACAAGCTTTTGCAGCAGCAGGTAGACAACAAGACCAGCTTTGACGAAACCTTGGGCCAGATCATGCAGATCGTTTCCTGAATGTAAGGACCCGTGTTTATCGCCGGCGGTGGCCGGGAACGCAGGGATTGAGGAGGCAGACGCTTGAAAAAGTTCGAGTTTACCATGCATAAGGTGCTGGACCTCAAAAACACCGTGCTGGACGAGGAAAAAAACCGCCTTTCACAGCTACAGGCGGCGGTGCGCCAGCTTGAGGGGCAGATTGCACGACTCACCGAGGCGATGCAGGCCATCACCGGCGAGATGCAGGAGCGGCAGGCGGACGGCATCACGGTGGCCGAGCTGCTGGGCTACAACGCCCGTAAAAGCAATATCCATCTGCAGATCAAGGAGCTGAAAGAGCGGCTGGCCGAAGCCCAAAAAAAGGCCGACGCCCAGATGCAGGCGGTTATCGAGGCCTCCCGCGAGGTGTCCAAGCTCGAAAAGGTGGAGGAACGCCAGTACGAGAGCTACCGGGAAATGGTCAAAAAAGCCGAGACCGCCTTTATGGAAGAGCTGGTAGCCACCAATGTCAGCTACCGGCGAGTGAATGCGGCGGTTTCCTGAAAAAGCAGCCGGCCGGCCTGTTGGCCGGCAGCCTGCCTCATAAGCCGGCGGGCATCCTTTGCTGCGCGCATGCTGTGCGCGGCAAAGGAGGGGCGGTTCGATGCTTCTGGATTTTCCGGGCATACCAAACATCCAGGAAAAAGATGCAGGGCATTTTTGGGCGGGCCTAAAGCGTGGCCCGCACGCCGGCGGCGGGCCGCTTACAGTGGTTGGATCCCGGGTCTCCGGGTTTCAATATAGATTTTTTATCTGAAAGGAGGCGAAACCAATGGAAGGAGTAGCAATGAACGTGCAGCCCCAGGCCGCCCCGGCAACCGACGCCATGCAGGCGCTGGCCGGCATGAGCGGCGTGGCCGGCGGCGTACAGGGCGAAGGCGGCTTTGACGGGATGTTTGCGGCACTGCTGGAAGAGATGGCCGGCCAGATGGGCGGCGAGGATGTGGATGCGTTGCTGGCGCTTTTGGGCGCAGGCAAAGGCAAGGATGGCAAGGATGACCTTGCAACCATGCTCGGCATGCAGATGATGGCCGAGGGCCTGATCCCCCCGCAGATGCTGGAGCAGCTTGTGCAGCAGGCCGGCGAGGCTCAGTTGGCTGCCGGAAGCCCGATGCAGGGGGTTCTGGATCTGCTCAAAAACCGCGAATTCCCGCTTTGGGGCGATGTGACCGTGCCGGGTGAGGAGGCAGCGGGGGATGAGGAGCTCAGCGCCCTGCTGGAAACCCTCACGGCCGAATGGCAGGGCGAGGGCACGGCTCCCCGCGTTACCGACACGCTTGAGGACCGGCTCTACTTCCAGTCGGCGCTGCGCCAGGCGCAGCAGGCGGTGGCCGAAAAGCCCCGCGCACAGCAAAGGGGGGAGGCCCCGGTACCCGACATTGAGGCGCTGCAGCAGGCGGTGGACAGCCGGCAGTTTTTGGCGGGCACCGCCGCAGCCGAAAATACGGCGGCGGCGCCCAGTGTGCAGCAGGTGGCCGACCAGCTCAAAGCCGGCATCCTCGAAAACCTGCGCCAGGGAAAACAGGAGTTTGTGGTGCGGCTCAAGCCAAACGGCCTGGGCGAGATTACGGTACGGTTTACCGAGGACAAAAACAGCGTCTCGCTGCGCATCGTTACCTCCAGTACGGCCGTGGGCCGGATGCTGGCAAACGAGGTGGCCCAGTTGCAAAATGCCCTGCGCCCGCTGGGCGCCCAGGTAGAAGAGATCGTTACGGTGCCCCAAGCCGCCGAGGCCGGCGCTGCGCAAACCCAGCTTGCCGGCGAACAGCAGGGCCAGTACGCCCGCCATTACCAAAACGAGCACACCGGTTCCGGTGCGCGGCGCGAGGACGAGGAGTTTGAGCAGGCCATGGACGAGGCCGTGCCAAGCGACGCGGCCCTCAATGTTCTGATTTGACCTTAACCCAAAAAGCATACCCGAAAAGGAAAGGAGGATGTCCCCTTTGAGCAATACCATCCCAAGCGGCGGCAGCTACCGCGACTACCTCGACGAGTACAAGTACAGCGGCTTTTCCACCAACGAGGCCGACGAGGGCGGCAAGGTGTACAACGGGGTTTTTACCGATGAGAGCGACAACGGCATCTCAATCGACGATTTCCTTAAGATTATGGTAACCCAGCTTACCAACCAGGACTTTATGAACCCTGTGGACGATACCCAGTTCGTTACCCAACTGGCCCAGTTTTCTACCCTGCAGCAGATGAGCGATATGACCAGCAACATGAAAAACAACTACATGCTTTCGCTGGTGGGTCAAACCGTTACCTGCGCCAAGTTCAGCGTTTCCGGCACCCTGCTGAAAGAGACCGGCCCGGTGGAGCGCATTGTGCTGGCCGACAACGATTACTCACTGTATGTCAACGGCGAGAAATTCAGCCTCTCGCAGATCATGGAGCTGGGCTCAAAGCCCTCGGCGGGTACCGGCACAGGCGACAAGGGCGATGCCGCCGATAAGGACGATGCCGCCGCAGGCGATGCCGGCGAGGCCGAAAAGGTCCCGGATGAGGCCGAAGGCAGCAACCCTTAAGCTGCGGCCGCAGCAAAAAGGAGCATAGAGAATGGACGATCTATTGATCCAGCGGCGTTTGAGTATCCCGGTAGGCACTGGCAGTGCGGCCGCTTTGCCGGTAGGGGCCCCCGCGGCTGCCGCGCAGCAGGAGGCTGCCGGCCAGGCAATAAGCTTTAAGCAGGTATTTGAACAGCTACAGGGCCAAAGCGGTACCCTTACCTTCTCCAAGCATGCGGCGCAGCGGCTGGAGCAGAGGGAGATCGAGCTATCCCCCAGCCGGCTCGAGCGGCTCAGCGAGGGGGTGCGCATTGCAAAGCAAAAAGGCTTGAACGATACCCTGATTATCGTGGACGACAGCGCCTTTGTGGTAAATACCGGTGCGGGCAAGGTGATCACCGGCCTGCAGGGGCTGAGCGGACGCGTGATTACAAACATCGACGGGACCGTAATTGTGTGACCGGACCATGATCCGCCCGGCACAGCAGGCTGCCCCCAAGCATGGGCGTCTGCCAAGGCAGGATACGCTTTGGGGGCGCATGCGTTTGAGGCAGCCTCCCATGAACCGGGCGGGGAGGTCACGCCGGGGCCTGAACGACAGACGGCCCCGGGCGGCCCTTTTCAAACAAAAAGGAGAAATGCCATTATGATGCGTGCACTTTACTCCGGCGTTGCGGGCCTCAAGACCCATATGCAGCGCATGGACGTGATCGGCAACAACATCGCCAATGTAAATACCTACGGCTTTAAATCCAGCCGCGCCACCTTCCGCGACATGTACTACCAGCAGGTGCGGGGCGCGTCGGTGGGCACCATGACCCGCGGCGGCGTCAACCCGTCCTCGGTTGGCTACGGCTCGCAGTTGTCCAGCATCGACCTGATGATGGGCTCCTCCTCCTTTACCTCTACCGGCAACCAGTTGGATATCGCCATCACCGGCGAGGGCTTTTTGCAGGTACAGGACCCTGAGGGCAATATCTACTACACCAAGGCCGGTATGCTGGACATCGACACCCTCGGCCGCGTAGTGGACACCAACGGCAACTTTGTGCTGGGCACCAGCGCCACCAGCGGCCAGCTCAACTCCAACGACCCCAGCCGCTCGATTATCCAGATCACGGTAGACCCGGTAGAGCCGCAGGCCAGTGCCATCGAGACCACCGTGCTGGGCAAAGCCCTCACCATTACCGCCACCAACCAGACCAACCTCGGCAATGTCAGCTTTACCTTCTCGGCCAGCGCTACCAAGAGCAACGGGGACGACTTTGTGGCGGGTGAGCCGCTTGAGGTCATTATGGAAAGCGGCAACCCGAATATTGCGGTGCGCCTCAACCAGAACTACAAGTTTGCCAATATGGCCGAGCTGGGCACCGCCATCAACAACGCCATTACCGAGGCCAATGGCGGCCCCCATGCTGCCGGCAGCTTTACCTTTACCCTGGACCCGGATTTCCAAAACCTGACCGGCGGCGAGATTGCTACCAGCAAGGACAACAGTGTCCGCGGCAAGATCGACACCAAAACCTTGGAGGACGGCACCATCCCGGTCGATTCGGACTGGGCCAACTATGTTACCTTGAGCTATGGCAGCGCTTTTTCCGGCACCGGCAATACCACTATCGCATGGACTGCGGCCGGTACGGCTCCCAACAAAACGCTCAGCGTAACAGTGACAACCGGGGACGGCAAGACCTATACCAATGCCAACATCACCGACGGTACGCAGGCTTTTGAATTGACCAACGCTGCCGCTACCGACCCCGAAGACCGGATTATCATTAAGGTGCCCGGGTTTGAGACGCTTACCGACGATGCGAATGCTCCGGCAGCCCCAACGGATCCTATCGGCAACGCCATTCCCTCCAGCCCCTCCACCGTGCTGGGCCTCGGCAAGCAGACCTGGACCCTGGACGGCGGCACCGAGGGCGGCCCGCAGACCTACGAGAACCTTACCGGCATCTCGATCGGCTCGGACGGCACCATCATCGGCTCTCATCCGGTGCATGGCCGGCTGGTGCTGGGCCGTATCGACCTGGCAAACTTTGCCAATCCCATGGGCCTGGAGCAGACCGGCAACAGCTATTTCCAGGAAACTGCCAACTCCGGCGCGGCCAGCCTGGCCATTGCGGGTGAGGACGGCACCGGCGCTATCCGCAACAGCGCGCTGGAAATGTCCAATGTAGACCTTGCGCAGGAATTTTCGGATATGATTATTACCCAGCGCGGCTATCAGGCCAACTCCCGCATCATCACGGTTTCGGACACCATGCTGGAGGAGCTTGTCAACCTCAAGCGCTGATCCCGGCCATAAAATGGGCGCGGCGGCAAAAATCCCTCCGCTTAACAGTTTTTTTACTTCCACTCATGCTTTGTGTATGGTATAATAAGTGGTACGGGAAATGGCACGCTGCTTTAACGGCTGTAAAGCCGGGCGGCCTTTGGGCGCTGGGCTAAAGGCCGTCCCGGGGCGGCGAGCCCCTTGGCTCGCCGCCTTGGACAAGGCGGCATTCCGGGCTTTTTACAGCAGAATGCCCCCTTGTCCAAGGAAAGCCTTAAATGCTAAAAACGTTTTGTTAAGAGGAGATGAAGGCTGCATGATCATTCTTACCAACCTGCGCGGCACCGAATTTGTACTTAACTGCGACCTGATCGAGATGGTCACCTCCAACCCGGACACCACCATCACCCTTACCAACGGCACCCTGCATATTGTGCGGGAAAGCAAAGAAGAGGTCATCAAGCGCACAATCGAGTACAAGCGCAATATTTTCCAATACCCTCAGGGAGAATAACAGGCAGGGTTTCCAGCGTGTAACAAAAGGATGGGTACAAGCAAATGGATATAATGTCAATTCTGGGCTGGGTGCTCATGATCGTTCTGGTCGGCTTTGGCATTGTCTTTGACAAGGACGCCGGCCTTGTATTCGACAACCTTGGGAACTTTTGGGACGCTTCCAGCTTCGCCGTTGTTATGGGCGGCGTGATTACCGCGCTGATGGTCTCGTTCCCTATGAGTATTTTTGCCAAAATCCCACGCCATCTCAAGATTATCTTTATGCCCAAGAAATACAACCCGCGCGATTACATAGACCAGGTGGTGGACCTGGCCGAGGAGGCGCGTACCAGCGGCCTGCTATCCCTCGAGGCAAAGCTTGAGGAATGCAAGGACGAGTTTCTCAAAAACGGCATGATGCTGGTGGTGGACGCTGTAGATGCCGAAAAGGTCAAGGGTATCCTGGAGTCTGAGCTGGATTATCTGGACGAGCGCCACGCGCAGGACCGCGCTTTTTACGACCGGGCCGCCGGTTACGGCCCGGCTTTCGGCATGGTCGGCACCCTGATGGGTCTTATCAACATGCTCAAGCAGCTCAGCGACCCGGATGCCATCGCGCCCGCTATGGCGCTGGCGCTGGTTACCACCTTTTATGGCTCGATGCTGTCTAACGGCATCTTTATCCCCATATCCAACAAGCTTAAGATCCGTCACGAGGAAGAATATTTGTGCAAGATGATCGTGATGGAAGGCATCCAGGGCATCCAGGCCGGCGACGCGCCCCGCTTTTTGCGTGAGAAGCTGGAACAGCTTATTCCGGGCTACCTTGTTAAAAAAGGCGGCAAGGGCGGCGATGAGGGCGGCGGCAAAAAGGGCAAAAAGGGCAAATAAGCCTGCTTTTTGCCGGGGCCTGCAAAATACCTTTGAGCAATTTGCCGTAAAGGGCGGTGATCACAGATGGCAAAAAAACAGCATGAGGAAGTTAATACAGAAGGCTGGAAGGATACATACGGCGACATGGTCACCCTGCTGCTCTGCTTTTTTGTGCTGCTGTACAGCATGTCCAGCGTAAACTCCGAAAAATGGGAGCAGTTTGTCAAGGCCTTTACCAACCCCGGCGAGGACACCGCCCAGGTGGTGCTTACCCCCTCGGATGAGCGGGGCGACCATCTGGTAAGCGGCGATTCCCCTGAGGACAGCCCGAACCTCGATCCCAGCGAAATCTACCCCTCCAGCTTTGAGGAGCTGGCCGAGGCGATCCAGCAGTATGTGGAACAAAACAACATGCAGGATTTCATCGAGGTAGAGGGGGAGGACGGGGTCGTTTACATCCGGTTCCAGAACAGCCTTTTCTTTTTGCCGGATAAATCCGACCTTCTGCCCGATGCAAAGCCCAGCCTGGAGTTTTTGGGCACCAGCCTCAAGCGGCTGGAGGAAGACATCTGGCTGATCAGCATCAGCGGGCACACCGCCCATGTCGAGGGCGGCTCGGTCAGCCGCGACTGGCTGCTTTCGGGCGAACGCGCCGGCCAGATCGCCCTGTATTTTGAGGACACGGCCGGCCTGGACCCGTTGCTGCTGCGGCCGATCGGGTTCGGCGAAAACTACCCCATCGAATCGAACGATACCGAGGCCGGCCGCGCCCGCAACCGCCGGGTCGAGATGGTCATCATCAGCCGAGATTCATCCCTGGCCCAGAACGAGACGGTTGCCGGCGCCGTGTCCGGTCTGTTTGACCACAGCAGTACCGCTGCCGACGATACCCCGCTGCCGGACGACCTGATGGATCTGCTTGACCCGTCCCGGATGGGCGAGGGGGAGCCGGAAAATGCGGGCGATACCGCCGAAGGCGACGAACCGGCCGCATCCGGGCCGAGTGAACCGGCCGCATCCGAGCCGGGCGGACCTCCAGCCGGCGCTTCCCAGCCCGGAGAGGGCGAACCGGCCGCCGAGGGCTGACAGGGGCCTGTAAAAAATACGCCCACGGCCTCTAAATGGGATTTGGCGGCCCGGTAAAAAGAGCCAAACGCCAAAATCAGGAAAGGCCCCGGCCCACAGCCGCCGGCAGGCTTCTTTAGGAATGAGGGGGAAAAAGGGTGCCCGAAAAACTGTCACAAAGTCAGATCGATGCGCTTCTGAACAAGATGGCCAGCGGTGCGGCTGAGGTACAGAAAAAGCCCACCCAGAAACTCAAGGATTACGATTTCCGCGCGCCGCGCAAGTTTACCAAGGAGCAGCTCAAGGCGCTGGACGGCCTGCACGAAACCTTGGCCCGGGTGCTTGCCTCCTACTTTTCCAGCATCCTGCGCACGCCCTGTGAGATCGAGGCCCTCTCGGCCGAGGAACAGCGGTATCATGAGTACAGCAACTCCCTGCCGGACAACACCATGCTGGGCCTGATGAGCGTTTCTTCCCAAAGCGGGGAATGCGACGAAAATACGATGCTGCTGGACCTCACCTCGACCTTCAGCTTCCAGTTGATCGACCGGCTTTTGGGCGGCAACGGCAAGGGGGCGATCCCGGACCGCAGCTTTACCGATATTGAGATTGCCGTATTGAGCAATGTCCTCGAAAACATCACCGTACGGTTTGACGACGTGTGGAAAAACACCTTTAACATCGATTTTGCATTGGAAACCATCGAGAGCAATCCCCGCCTGCTCCAGCTTTTTGCCCCCGAGGATATCGTGGTGATTACCATGATGAACATCAAGATGGTGGGCACCACCAACACGGTCAGCATCTGCATCCCGGCGGAGTTCCTTGAACAGACGGTAGATCAGTTCAGCCGGAGGTTTACCAAAAACAAAAAGCAGCACGACCCCGAGCAGGAAAAGATGAAAAAGCAGCTGATTTTGGAGAATGTCTGCGAGTCGGAGCTTGAAATGAAAGCTGTTTTTGATGAATTCAGCATGCCCCTGCGGGATATTCTGGGCCTGCAGCCCATGGACGTGATCCCGCTGCACAAGCCGGTAAACAGCGACATTTCGATCAGGATCGATGATCAGCCATGGTTTACGGCCAAGCTTGGCGAAACCAGAAAACGCAAGGCGATTAAACTGAACAGCATCCTGAACAACATCGTAGAACAAACGGAGATGGTGACAAGTGGACAACAATCAGCAGGGAATGCTTAGCAGCATGGAGCTCGACACCATTGGCGAGATCCTGAACATCAGCATGGGTTCGGCTGCTACGGCGGTTTCCAGCATGCTGGACAAACAGGTGGTCATCTCGACACCCACCGTACTGCAAAAAAAGTTTGACAGTATGGAGTATACCGCGCTCGAGCCGGCGATGCTGGTGTCGATCCGTTATGTCGAGGGGATCTCCGGCACCAACGTAATGGTGTTCCGCCAGAAGGATATGCAGGTGATCCTCAACCTTCTGATGGGCAACGAAGACCCCCCCAGCGAGGATTTTGAGTTTGACGAGCTGAGCATGAGCGCGGCCTGCGAGGTTATGAACCAGATGATGGGCTCCTCGGCCACGGCTTTATCGGATTTCCTTGGCATGACCGTCAACATCTCAACGCCGGAGGCCCAGATCGTCGATTCAGAGGATGCTTACCGCAAGGCGATCAATGTCGGCGACGGCGAGGAAATTGTATCGGTTAACTTTAAGCTCGATATTGTAGGGGTGATGGAGAGCAATTTCGCCAGCGTCATGCCATACTCGCTGGCTAAGAGCATGGTATCCCGGGTGCTCGACCAAACCGAGGAGCAGATCAGCGCGCTGCCCGAGGCCGCCCCGGCGCCATCCCCGGCCCCCGCTAC
>CAJTSP010000033.1 GCA_910578965.1 uncultured Oscillospiraceae bacterium | reverse complement strand
GGAGCCGACCCCCGGGCCAACCCCCGAGCCTCCGCCGCCGGCAGGCAAAACCATTAACGTTACCATGAACGGCACCGCCCAAACGATGGACCTGGTAGAGTGCCTTGCCATGGTGGTGCAGAACGAGCTGGGCTATAACCAGCCGGCCGAGGCTTATAAGGCCCAGGCGGTAGCGGCCCATAGCTGGATTTTGAACCAGGGCGGTTACCCGGCGGTGTCGGGCCGCAGCCCGAGCCAGCCGGTGCTCTCGGCGGTGCAGGAGGTGGCGGATCAGATTCTCACCTACAACGGGGCGGTGGCTTTTACCCCATATTTTGCCAGCGCGGCCTTTGGCACCTGCTCCTCCGCCGAGGTATGGGGCGGCTCAAAGCCCTACCTTGTTGCGGTGGAAAGCCCTTACGACCAGCAGTACGCCTCCAACTGGCAGAATACCCGTGAATACACCGCCGAGGAGGTGCGCCTCCGCGCCCAGGACAAGCTGGGCGAGGACCTGGCGGCCTACAGCGATAACCCGGCCGACTGGCTGGGCGATATTGCCAAAAACTCCTCGGGCTATGTAAGCACCCTGCGGGTGGGCAATACCACCATTACCGGCTACAAGCTGCGCATGGGGGTACTGAACAACGTCAACGGCAAAACCCTGCGCAGCACCGCCTTTGAGGTCAGCTACGACGAAAGCCGCGGCGTCTTTGTGTTTACCACCTACGGCTACGGCCACGGCTGCGGGCTCAGCCAGTGGGGCGCGGTGGGCTATGCCCACAACGGCTGGGGCTATGCCGACATCCTCTACCACTATTTCCCGGGCACCAGCCTGTCCTCGGTCTAACCCTCTGCCCCGGCCCGGCCGGGCGGGTTTCCATCCGATTTTGTTCCTGAAATTTCATGAAAAATGACAAAAAGGTAACAACACCTTTGGTACAAAGGGCAAAAATACGCGAAAACCCTCCAAATTCGGGCATAAATAAGGTATAATAGCCGTAAAGCCGCTATGATACCCTTATTTTCAGAGCCGGCTGCCTCGCCCATAGCGGGGCAGCCGGCGAGGTTGCCTGTGATGTTATGCGTGCCGTGCGGCCCTTTTATAGTATAACGGGCTACGCAGGCAGTGTGCTGCATCGCTTTGGGCACGGGAGCACCGGGCTTTTGCAAACCGGGGCTCACAACACCGAACAGAAAGTGGGGAGACCCTGCGTGAACGAGATGAAGCCCTGGAACTGGCGCAAGACGGCGCTGGTGGTGACGGCGGTTATTCTGCTCAGCCTTTTGGGGATCGTGCTTTACATGTACAGCCAGGTGTCCGCCGTGTTTGACCAGGGCGAAGCCGGCAGCCTTGTACAGGATACCGACCCCAACATTGCCGAAAACGGCGACCGTTTTTACAACATCCTGCTGCTGGGCATCGACTACGACGAGGACGATACCGGCCGCAGCTACGCCGACGGCAGGGGCATGACCGATGTCATCCTCTATATGCAGATCGACCGGGACACCGGCCGGGTCAATATCCTGCAGATCCCGAGGGACAGCTACACCGGCCCGGACATCGGCGGCGGGGTGCGCTCGTACACCGGCAAGATCAACGAGGTTTATGCCAATGGGCCGGATCAGCAAAATCTCATCAATAACACGGCCAATATGCTTTACCGGATGTTCAAGCTGCCGGTAGACAACTATGTCACCATCGAGATGGATGCATTTAAGGCGCTGCTCAACGCCCAGGGCGGCATCAAGATGTATGTGCCGTGGGATATCGTGCACAAGGACAGCCAGACCGGCCAGGAATCCCTGCTGGTATCCCAGGGGGTGCATTGGGTCAGCGGCGATACCGCCGAGGTCATCCTGCGCAACCGCAACTATGCCCAGGCCGACTATAAGCGGCTGGAAACCCAGCAGTATTTTTACGCCGCGCTGGTCCGTACCTTTTTAGAGGACTATAAGCTGCCGGACTACTACGCTGCCTGCAAAAATGTGGCCCATTATATCAATACCGACCTGGACATTACCGAGCTTTGGGGCCTTTACGCCACCTTTACCGAGATCGACCCCGCCAACATCTTTATTATCCGGCTACCGGGCGGAGGCACCACCATGCCGGAATATCCCCAGTATGCCTGCTATGCCCTTGACCGGGACAGGACCGCCGAGATACTGAACACCTATTTCCGGGATGCGGATATGCCGGTAGAGGCCGACAGGCTTGAGATTGCCACCGAGGAGGATGGGGTCACCTGGCCCTACGGCGTTACCGACGACCCCGGCAAGACCCTCGGCCAGGTGGACAGCGGCGCCGGCGAGGCGGCGCCCTGAGCAGGGGCGCTTGCCTGCCATGCCCTTTCGCCCTGTTATCTGTACTTGGGCCTCATTTGTACCGACAAAAGCGCCCCTCTACCGCAGGCCGGCAGAGGGGCGCTTTTTGCAGGGGCCAAAACCAGGGGATAAAAAATCCGAATGGTATATTTCGAGAGCTTATTCCGAATGGTATTGCGCACAGGTGCACTTTTTCCACTTGAGGCCGCTGCCACAGGGACAGGGGTCGTTGCGGCCGATCTTGGTTACCCGCACCGGGGCCTGTTTGGGCGGCTCGGCCTTGCCGGCGCCCGGCCCGCCGGCCCCGTTTGCGGCCGGCGCGGCGGTCATCCTGGTGGGGGCGCGCCGCACCCCCTGGCGCACCGCCCCCTCGCCGGTGGGCTTTGCCACCTGCTCCCGCCGGACCGGCTGCTGCTCGCGGATCTCGATGGTCAGCAGCATCCGCACCGAATCCTCCCGGATGCTCTCCACCATCGCGTCAAACATCTCAAAGCCCTCAAACCGGTACTCCACCACCGGGTCGCGCTGGCCGTAGCTGCGCAGGTAGATGCCCTGGCGAAGCTGGTCCATTGCATCGATGTGATCCATCCATTTGATGTCCACATTGCGCAAAAGGCAGATGCGTTCAAGCTCCCGCATGAGCAGGCTGCCGTATTTTTGTTCCTTGGCGTCGAGGATTTTATTACCGCGCTCCAAAAGCAGGCCGGTCACCTGCTGCTTGTCCAGCTCGCCCAGCTCGGCGGTGGTATAGCGGAAATCCTCCTTGCCGCACAACAGCCCCTGATAATGCCGGCGCAGGCCGCCAAAGTCCCAGTCATCGGGCACCTCGCCGGCCAAAAAGGTGTCTACGGCGGCCTCGACGCTTTCTTTGAGCATGCCGCGCAACTGGGCGCTGATGTCCTCGCCGTCCAGTACCTTGCGCCGCTGGCCGTAGATGATCTCCCGCTGCTGGTTCATCACGTCGTCAAACTGCAAAACGTTTTTGCGGATCGAGAAGTTGCGCCCCTCCAGCCGCTTCTGGGCGTTTTCGATGGTGGAGGTGATCATCCGGTTCTCGATGGGGATGTCCTCCTCAAGGCCCAGGGTGTCCATCAGGCCCTGCACCTTGTCGCCCCCAAACAGCCGCATCAGGTCGTCCTCCAGGCTCAGGAAAAACCGGGAGGCCCCCGCGTCCCCCTGCCGGCCGGCGCGGCCCCGCAGCTGGTTGTCGATCCGGCGGCTCTCGTGCCGCTCGGTGCCGATGATAAACAGCCCCCCCGCCGCCTTTACAAACTCGGCCTCGGCGGTAATGCTGTCCCGGTAGCCGGCCAGCAGCTCGTCAAACCGGGCGCGGGCGGCCAAAATGGCCTCGTCGGCCGTCTCGGCGTGGCCGTCCGCCTCGGCGATCAGCTCCTCGGGGAACTCCTCTTTGCGAAGCTGTGCCTTGGCCATGTACTCGGCGTTGCCGCCCAGCACAATGTCGGTGCCGCGGCCGGCCATGTTGGTGGCGATGGTCACCGCGCCCTTTTTGCCGGCCTGGGCCACGATCTCGGCCTCTTTTTCGTGGTGCTTTGCGTTCAGCACATTGTGGGGGATGCCCTGGCGGCTCAGCAGCTTGCTTAAAAGCTCGCTCTTTTCAATGCTCACGGTGCCCACCAGCACCGGCTGGCCCTTGGCGTGGCACTCTTTTACCTGGGCGATCACCGCGTCGTACTTGCCCTTCTCGGTCTTGTATACGCTGTCCGGCAGATCCTCGCGGGCGCAGGGCTTGTTGGTGGGCACACTTACGATGTTCAGGCCATAAATTTCGCTGAACTCGTCCGCCTCGGTGCGAGCGGTGCCGGTCATGCCGGCCAGCTTTTGATACATGCGGAAGTAGTTCTGGAAGGTGATGGTGGCCAGGGTCTTGCTCTCGGCCGCCACCGTCACCCCCTCTTTTGCCTCGATGGCCTGGTGCAGCCCCTCGTTGTACCGCCGGCCGATCATCAGCCGCCCGGTAAACTCGTCCACAATAATGACCTCGCCGTCCCGCACCACATAGTCGATGTCCCGCTGCATCACGCCACGGGCCTTGATGGCCTGGTTGATATGGTGCAAAAGGGTCATGTTGGCCGCGTCCGAGAGGTTCTCCACCTTAAAATGCGCTTCAGCCTTGGCAATGCCGCTCTGGGTCAGGGTGGCGGTCTTGTGCTTTTCGTCCACCACATAGTCGCCGTCCACCTGCTCGTCCTGTTCGGCCTTGTCGTCCAGCTCCACCACCTTGCACTGGCGCAGCTTTTTGGCAAACTGGTCGGCCGCCTGGTACAGGCTGCTGGAATCGTCCCCCCTGCCGCTGATGATGAGCGGGGTGCGGGCCTCGTCGATCAGGATCGAGTCCACCTCGTCCACAATGGCATAGGCGTGACCCCGCTGCACCATCTGGTCCTTATAGGCCACCATGTTGTCCCGCAGATAGTCAAACCCAAACTCGTTGTTGGTGCCGTAGGTCACGTCGGCGGCATAGGCGGCGCGGCGGGCGGCGGCATCCGCCTCGTGCACCACCAGCCCCACGGTCAGCCCCAAAAAGCGGTAGAGCTTGCCCATCCATTCGCTGTCCCGCCGGGCCAGGTAATCGTTCACCGTTACCACATGCACCCCATTGCCGGCCAGCGCGTTCAGGTAGACCGGCAGGGTGGCCACCAGGGTCTTGCCCTCGCCGGTCTGCATCTCGGCAATGCAGGCCCGGTGCAGCACAATGCCGCCCACCACCTGCACCGGAAAATGCTTCATGCCCAGCACCCGCCAGCTTGCCTCCCGGCAAACGGCAAAGGCCTCGGGCAGGATGTCGTCCAGCGTTTCGCCCGCGGCCAGCCGCTCCTTAAAAACGGGGGTCATGGCCGCAAGCTCGGCGTCGGTTCTTTTCTGCATCTCGCCCTCAAGCGCCAGCACCTTGTTTGCAATGGGCTGGATTTTTTTGAGCTCCTTGTCCGAAAAGCTGCCAAAGATTTTTTCCATCAAAGACATCGTTCATCCACCTTTACGGTCATCCCGCGAAACGAAAGAGGGGCCTGCGCGGGCATTTTTTATTCTTTTATAAAAGCATCGCGTCCAGAGCAATGCCAACGGCATTGCGCGGATTTCCTATATTATGCGCCAACGCCACCAGCGTGCCGCAGGGGGTTGCCTGCCGGCGTGTGTGGGCCTTTATCAAAGGGGGCACTGCTATTCATCATATCACATTCCGTACCGCAAAAAAAGGGCGAAGGCCGGCAAACGGCCCCCACCCAAAAAATTTACAAATGGCGCAGCCGTTGGAAAGCCCGCATGCGGGGGGCTGCTGACGGCTATAGCTACAGGCCCCGCGACGCCCTAAGCGGCGCCGGGATACGGGAGCAAAACCGGGGCAAAAGCTTGGCGCGCCGCTAATTGCGCGAGCATTTTTCGGCGTCGATGGCCAGTACCAGCATCAGGGCGCAAAGGGCGTTTTGAGGGTCGGCTACCTCGATAATATAGGTGTCGGTCCAGTTGAACAACTGCTTGGACACTACTGCCACCGGCCCGCCGTCCGGTGCAAGGATGCGGTAGTCCCATTCAAAAAAGTCCCCCTCCACCTGCCATCCGTTGCATTCGATTGTATAGCGGGGGCGCAGAAAGCTCAGCTCTTTGTAGATGCAGCCCAGGTACTGCCCGTCAAAATACAGCTCGAACTTGGGCAGGAAGGTGAACACCCGCTCCTTTACCATGCCGATCTCATATCCGGCAGCGTCAAAAATTTTCAGGCAGTGCCCCCAGGCCAATTGGCCCTGTACCGTGTAAACCGTTTGGCCAGCCTCGTCGTAGATGTCATAGCTGTCAAACCAGGAAAACAGCCGCTGCTTAAACAAAAGCTTCATAAAAAATGCCCCCTTCTTTTGAGATAGGGCCGCCCGTTGGCAGGGTGTGCAGGAGCCCGCGCCCTGCCCGATGCTTAACGTCCCATCCGGTGTTTACTGAATGTTGTTTAATTTTGATTGTTTGCTGATTGTTGTTAACCGGCGGCTGCGCGCAGGCTATCGTATACGTTTTGCCGCCTACTGCCCGCTGCCCGCCTGCTGCGCTGCCAGCCAGGCGTTTAGCCGGGCTTCCAGCAGCGGAAAGGGCATTTCGCCTCCCTCCAGCAGCACCGTATGGAAGGCGATGGGGTCAAATGCGCTGCCCAGCGCGCTCTCGGCCTTTTGGCGCAGCCGTAAAAATTCCAGCTCGCCCAGCGCATAGCAGAGATAATCACCGGGGTCGCCGGCCACTAATTGGATTGCCTCGTGCGCATAATCGGGGTCATAGCCGTATTCTGCCAGCAGCCGGCGCACAAAATCCTCGTTTGCATAGGATGCGTTTACCGCAAGGTCGATGCGTGCCGTCAGCATCAGGCCAAGCTCATCCGTCACCGAGGCAAAACGGGCCAGCGGCTCATCCTGCGGCAGGGCCCAGAGATAAGCGTATCGGAATTCCACATAGCTGGCCCAGCCCTCGCTGTAGCCGCGGCAGCCCAAAAGGCTGCGCACCGGGTCCAACCCGGCCTCGGCCGCAATCACCGATTGGCACAGGTGCCCCGGGTACCCCTCGTGCGCAAGGATGGTGTAAAGGCTGGCCCCGGCGCCAAGCTGCGCGGGGTTGATATAGATGACGTTCTGCTCGGGGCTGTCGATGGGGGGTACAAGATAAAACGCGGGGCTGAGATACTCCTGCAGGGCCGGCGAGACCTCCTTGACCTGATGCCCGGCCTGCCGCGGCAGCGGGAACTCTTCTGCACATTTCTGCCGCAGGTCGGCTAAAATTTCCTCGGGGTCCATGTCCGGGCCGGTCCAGGCGAGATAGCGGTCCCAAAGGGTGGGGTCGTCCTGCAAAAGCTGTTCGCCGAGCGCATAAAGCTCGGCAAGCCGCGCGTCGATGATCTCAAGGGCCGCGTCGGCGTCCAGGTCAACGCCTACCTCGTCGCGCAGCAGCAGCTCCAGGTATTCCTTGGCCCGGGGCAGCCGGCAAAGGCCGGGCTCCTCCGGGCCGGTGCCGCGCAGCGGCTCAAGCCGGTCGGCCAGCCGGCGGTAGGCCTCCAGCACCGCCTCATCGATCAGCCTCTCGCTGCGGCGGGCATAGCCGGCGGCGTCGGCAGGCTCAAGCCAATCCAGCCCGGCCAGGCGGTAAGCAAAGCTGTCCCGCAAAAGGCCCCCAACCGCCTCGTCCGCCTCCTGGCGGCAAAACTGCAGCAGCTTATCCAGTTGGGCATCGTCCATAAAATAGCCTGCCTTGGCACGGTACTCCTCAAAAAGGGCAATTTCGTCAAAGCAGCGCGGGAAATCCTCCAGCAGGTCCAGATACAGCTCGATGTCCTCTTTGCAGCCAAGGCGGAACTCCGCCAGCATAATCGGCAGGCTGGTGTGCGCTCCGTATATCGGGCCCAGCAGATCGCCATGCAGCTCCATGCCGGCATATTCATTCTGCCGCAGCAGGTAATACTCCAGCACATCCCAGGTGAGCTTTTGCGCGGGCGAGAGGGTGTTTCGGTCAAAGCCGTGCAGCCAGTCCAGCTCGTCCCGGATCGCTCGCTGATCCTCCAGCCAGCTTTCGGGCGAAAAGAATCCCAAGGGCTGTTCGATCCTGCGCGAGATATCCCAGGCATCCGGGTCGACAAGGGTATAGTTGAGGGTCAGGCCGTTGGCCTGCAGGCTGTTTACAAAAAGGTCGCGGGTAAAGCCGGCAAACCGTTCGTTGGCGCCGCTGCCTGCGGTATCCTGCGGGGCGCCGGCTTCCGGCAGGCTCTGTGTATCCGGCGGCAGATGCGAGCGCCCGGCCCCGCAGCCGCACAAAAGGCCGGGCGCCAGCAGAAGGGCCAGCAGCAGGCATACGGCGCGCAGGGCGGCACGGGGGAAGACAGCCTTCATCACAAAAACCCTCCTTTCTTTTGAAAATGGAAAACGGCCCTCTCGAAAACACAGGGATGCACCGATAAAGCCGGCCAGGCAGCACACATGCTTGTGGGTGCTTTCGGCAAGGGAGGACGGCAGAAAACCACGCTTTCAGTATACGGCAAACAGCCCGCACCACGCAAGCCCCGGCCCAAGCCGGGGCTTGCGTGGGAAAGGCCGTAAAATCCCGTCTTGATTTCTTTGCTGCCGTATATTATAATAAGCAAAAGGCTCGTTGGGAAGGAACAGGCAATCCTCCAACAGCATGCCGGTGTGTCGGAATGGCAGACGATGCGGACTCAAAATCCGTTGGTGGCAACACCGTGTGGGTTCAAGTCCCACCACCGGCACCAAAAAACCGCCGTTGCATCGATGCAAACGGCGGTTTTTCTTTGCCTTGTAACATGCTTTATAACCCACTTTGCATAAAAAGGCCTCTTTGCCCAGCGGCTGGGGGCTTTCTGCCCCTTTTGGATCCGCCAAAATCGACGAAAATCCCTTTTTAGGGTATCCGGTTTGTCGGGATTCGGCCGGCCGGCGGCGCCGATTCGCGCGGCCGAGGCCGCCGGAAGGGGGCCGGCTGCACAAGGGCCTTTTTTATGTGCATGCACCTTTGCCCTGCCCCCGGATGGCAGCACGCGGCCAGGCCGGCGCGCAGACGCCCGAGGATGCCCGGCGTCCCGGCGCGAAAAATCGCTTGCCATTTTGAGCGGTTTCGCATATAATATTTATAAACATTTTGTAATAGAACGCAATAGGAAACGAGACAGGCGCTGTGCCAGGGGAGGGGCAGCGCCGCCTTTGCGCAGGTCAGCGCACAATGCAGGGAAGCCAGACGGGGAGTGTTTGCATGGAAAAGATCCTGATCGTGGACGACAGTATGGTACAGGCTGCACAGCTAAAATCCATCCTGGCGCCGGAGTATGAGGTGTCCATTGCGCAACGGGCGGAAGAGGGACTCGAGCAGGCCGGTACCGGCGGCTATTCACTGATTTTGCTGGATGTTATCATGCCGGGCATGGACGGCTTTATGCTGCTGAAAAAGCTGCAGGAGGAAGACGCTACCCGTCATATCCCGGTGATTTTGATTACGAGCCTTGCCGATATTGAGCACGAGCAGCATGGGCTGGTTTTGGGCGCGGTGGATTACATCGTGAAGCCTTTTCACCCGCTGATTGTTAAGGCGAGGGTCAATACCCACATCAAGCTGTACCAGTACCGCAAGCAGGTTGAGGATCAGTCTATGACCGACCAGCTTACCGGGGTGGCAAACCGCCGCCGGCACGACCGCTACAGCGTGGTAAAATGGCAGGAGGCGAGCCGCCTGCATGTTGCCTTGTCCATCTGCATGTTTGACATCGACAAATTTAAGGTTTACAACGACAGCTTCGGCCACCCGGCCGGGGATAAGGTGATTGCTGCGGTAGCAAAAACAGCGTCAAACCATCTGCGGCGCAGCACCGACTTTTTTGCCCGGTATGGCGGCGAGGAATTTGTGGCGGTATTGATGGGGGACGAGGCCGAAAGGGCCTTTGGGCACCTGAAAAAGATCCGCCAGGCGGTGGAGGATATGCATATCCCGCACAATCCCTCGGTAAGCCCATGGGTAACGGTGAGCGTTGGGGGGATCACCGTGATTCCGCGGCGGGAGCAATCCTACGATACCTACTTAAAAATAGCGGACACCATGCTTTACGACGCCAAGCGGCTGGGCCGCAACCAGGTGGTTTGGGCGGATGAGGCCATGAACCAGTGGAGGGAAAAATAACCCATACGGCGTCACGGAGGCCGCGGGGCCGGCAGGGCAAAAGAGAGAAATGAGGTGCGGGGTTGGGGCTGTTTGACAGGCTGAAAAAAAGGGCGGCCCCGGCCGCCCCAGAGCAGGAGCCGCCCCGGCCGGATTGGGACGAGGTCTACTCCGGCATGCGGGTGGAGGCAACCACCCTGGACGGGCAGCGGCTTTTGTTTGCCGCCAAGATGCAAAACCTAAACGGGGACACGGCCGAGCTGTACCAGTATACCGAGCCGCTCGTGCCCGAGCCGGAGGGGCCGATGCGGGTGCGCATCCGCGGCTATAACGACCGTACCGGCAAAGCAGCATATATGGAAGGTACCATCTCTTTGGGAGCCAAGCATATTTGGCAGGTAGAGGAGCTGGCCCTTGTACGGGTGGGCAGGGACCGGGCATTTTACCGCCTGGACACCAACCTGGATGCCACCGCTACCTCGTTTCAGGGGTTTGGCGCCGGCGAAAAGCCCTGCAAGCTGATTAACATCAGTGTGGGCGGGGCCTGTGTGGGCTCGGCCGTGCGTTACCGCGAGCATGATAAATTTTTGCTAAAGGTACAACTGCTGGAGGATCGTGAGCTGTCGGTGCTGTTGTGCCAGGTGCTGCGGGTAGTAGAAAAAGAGGATGGGAAATTTGAATACGGCTGCCGCTTTTTGGGGATGAGCGAAAACTCGGAGGCGAAGATCAGCCAGAATATTTTTGCGGCACAGCTCAAGCGCAAGCGGTGAGCGGCTGCTGGAAAACGACCTGCCGGGATGGCGGCGCACCCCTTTTTTGCCGTGCAAAGGGCAAAAAAGGGGCTTTTGTTTTGACAAGGCTTGCTGTATACTGGAAACAGCCCCTGTACAGCGCCGGGAGCCTTGGGCCGCGGCGCGAGTAAGCGGCTTCCCCATGTGCGGCGGCAAGAGGGGCCAGGCCCCGAGCCCGGCCGGCAGGGGGCAGGGCCGCAGAAAGGAAAAGGCAGACCCTATGATGGATATTGGAACAATCTCCCGGCTGGGCTTTGCGCCCGGCAACCCCGTGGCGCCGGCGCAGGCCGGCGCCGCAAACGGCGGCTTTTTGCGCGCCGTACAGGATGGGCTGGCCGCCGGTGAGGCAAACGGAACCGCCGGCGTACAGCAGGCCACGCTGGAGGACCGGCTGAAGGCGCGGTACCCGGGGCTGGTATACCATGTGTTTGACGCAAGCTCCCGTTACTGGCAGTCGCGGCAGGATTTCCCCTTCCACAAGCTTTACCAGCCGGGCTGCGACGGCGCCGAGATCGAGAACTGGCGGCCCAGCGGCCCCAACCCGGAGATGGCGTCGGCGGCGGTACAGCGCAACCTTGGCCAGATCCCGCCCGGCAGCAAGGCGGTAATTATCCACCCGAAGGTACAGCAGAAAATGCAGGAGGATCCGGCTTACGCAGAGGAGATCTATGCCCGCATCGAGGCGTGGTTCACCTTTGACCAGCTTCGCAATGAGGCGATCCTGCCCGGCTGTACGGCGGGGATGTCCCAGTGCATCGCTATTGGCGAGGACGGGCTGATCGCAAACGTGCAGGCCTGCGGCAGCGGCGGGATCACCCGCTCGGAGGGCGGCGACGAGGACGAGGAGGGCTTTTGGGAAGCCCGCGCCCGCCGGCACCGCGTTTACATGCAGCAGGTGGCTGCACAGCAGATTTTGCATCGGATGGGCATTGCCGTCCGGTATGGAATTTTGCAGGAAGCCGAGCTGAAAAGTCGCAGCGGGGCGGCCAAGGCCGGCGCCGCGATGGTTGGCCGGCAGATGGCGGCCATGCAGTCTGCCCAACTGGCGATCATGCAGACGATGGCAATGATGGATGGCCCTGGGCTGCGCGCGGCGCTGGGCGAAACGGTTGCCGGCGCTACGGTAGACGCGGTGTTTGAGGCAACCAAAAACGCCATTGCGGATTTTCACCCGGCGGCCCTGTAAAGGCTGCCCCAACCGCTTTTTCATCGGCCGTTTGGCCCCCATATGGGGAAAACGGCGGGCCCTGACCGACTGAGGGGCCCAAAACGCAACACACAGCCGCACGGCTGATACACCCCCCCTCGCGCTGCAAGCGCCGGGCGCGCTGTACAGGGGCGCCTTTTGGGGTGCAACAGGCCATGCGGCTGTGCATTTTTTTTACCGTTTGCGAGGGGCTCAGGGCATTTCGCAGTCGCAGAAGACCCGCTCGGAAATGACGCTGTGCACAAACTCCTTGACCTTGCAGTGGGCGGGATGGCCCGCATACACGGCAAGGGCTTCGCGGCTGGCAAGCTCGGCCACAAGGGCAACGTCAAAGCCCGCGAAGCCGGTACTTACCTCGGCGTGCAGAAGGCCGGGCACCACCCCCACCAGCGCCTCCAGCTTTTGCTTCATGATGGCGGCGTTTTGGGCGGCGTTGGCCTTGTCGGCCAGGTTCCATAAAACAATATGGCGGACCATGGGATGCAGCTCCTTTCGTAAAACAACCTTTTTTGCCGGGCAAATGGTTTTGCCCGGCTATAATGGGGGTCTGGTCCGATGTTTCGCATTTTTTGCCAACCAGTTTGCAAAGGGCAAAAAATCCAGAAACATCGCATCCATCAAATGCAGGGCATTTGATGGTGGGGCGTATCCCCCAAATTGGCGATTGGCCCAAGGCGGGGGTCTGGGGGGCGCGCCCCCCAGATTGGCTTTGGCCGTGCCCCCCAGATTGGCCCTTGGTGAGGCGTGCCCCGGATTGGCTTATTACGCCCTGCGCAGAAAGCGCAGGACCATCTGCAAAACGCCCCGGATGTTGAAAGCGACAATGCCGGCGGTGAGAAGAGAGCACCAGAGCTGCCAGTAGGGGGGCGCATAGAGCATGAGGGCGGTTTCGCACAGCAGCATCAAGGTGTTGAGCGAGAGGCGCAGGGCGCTGAAATCGACCCGTAAAAGCCCCCGGGTGTTGATCGCCCGCAGCAAAAATACCAGCAGATAGCTTAAAAAACTGGCCACGGTGGCCCCGTTGGGGCCCCAGGCCCGGATAAAATAATAATTGAGGAAACAGTTGGCCACGCCCCCCGCCAGCATGGTGTACAGGCTGAGGGTAGAGCGCTTTTCTACCACATAGATGCTGTTGAGGAACTGGTTGAAGCAGCTAAAGGCGGTGGCCAGGGTGAGGAAGGGCACAAACTGCCAGGCGTCGTAAAAGTTTTTGCGGAACAAAAACATCATGGGCCGGCACAAAAGGATAATGCCCGCCGCGCAGCAGAAGATCAAGCTTTGGTAAATGCCGAACACCCGGCTGAAAAACCGCTCGCGGCCTGCCCGCTCGGTAACGGCCGAAAGCTGCCAGGCCTCGTAAAAGATCGTGCCCAGGGTGGTGAGGATGGTGGGCAGGAAATACCCGATGCCCAAAAGGCCGCTCCAGTAGGTGCCCTTATCTCCCATCATGTAGGCAACAAAAAACAGGTCGCTGGCGTTGATGATCCAGAAGCTGATCTGGGCCGGGATCATGGGCAGGGCATAGGCCATCATCGCGCGCCAGAGCGGGAAATTGAACCGCGAAAACCGCAGGTAGCGCCTGCAGTTGGCAATGGCAAACACAAACAGGGCCGAGATGCCGTCCCCGCAGATGATGGCCAGCAGGTATCCCGCCGGGCCCATTGGCCAGGCCACCAGAAACAGGATGTAGAACATCAGGGTGGCAAAGGTGCAGAGGATGCCGTCCACCGCTACCAGCCGGTTGAGCTGCCGGCTGCGGATAAACTGGGTGCAGAGGGTACGCAGGCAGCTTACCAGCACATAGATGTAGAGAAGGCCCGCGTAATCCCGGAAGATCGGTATCCTTTGCAAAAGCGGCCAGCACAGGCAGAGCAGCCCAAAGCCCAGCAAGATGGATACAAACCCGCCGGTAAACACCTGCCGGCGGTCGTTGCGCCTGTCCAGCCCAAACCGGATCACCGCAAAGCTCACCCCAAGGCTCACCAGGGGGATCAGGAGGTTGGCGCACTGGCTGGCAATCTGGGTGATGCCGACGCTTTCGACCTCTTCCAGGGCATGGGTCAAAAACGGCCGGATAAAAAGGCTGAGCAGCTTGGAGGAAAAGTTGCTCACCGCAAAGATCACGGTATTGCCCGCCAGTTTTTTATAGCGGTTTTCCAATCCGTTGCCTCCTTATCGCAAATCACAAAACGCGCGGATGCGCCTTGGCGGCGCAAGCCCGGCAAAGCCGCCCGCAGCCGCCCGGCAGGCGCGCCTCACAGGGCAGGACGGCGGCGTGCAGGGGCGCCGCCCTCAAAGGAAGGGGGGAGGGCGATGCCCCCTTGGGCAGGATATGCGCATGCGCGCAGGGTTATCCGCCCCGCAGCGCCCGGCGGCGGGCGCGGGCGTCCGGCATATACCCCTCCAGCAGGGCCCAGAAGGCCGGGCCGTGGTTGGGGTGCACAAAATGGCAGTACTCGTGCAGCACCACATATTCCACCAGCTCGGGCGGCTTTGCGGCCAACTGCAAAGCAAGGGTGATCCGACGCTTTTGCGGGTGGCAGACCCCCCAGCGGCTGGTCATGGCGCGCACCCGCAGCTCGGGCAGGCGGCCGCCTAACCGCTGGGCAAAGAGCGGGAAGATGCGCTTGCTGGCCGTTTCAAAGAGCGCCAGCGCCTCGCCTGGCGTGGGCAGCGCCTCGCCCCGGCCGGCGGCCGCCCGTGCCGCCAGTACCGTTTGCTGCCGCGCTATCCAGCCCGCACGGCTCGCCACAAAAGCATCCACCGCCGCGCCGGGCACCCGGCGGGAGGCGCTGGCCCAGACGCTGCCGTCTGCCCGGATGCGCAGGTTGATGTTTTTGACCCGCTTGCGCTCCAGGGTATAGGCCACCCCGCCCGCACAACGGGCCTGGGGCTGGGCCGGGGGGCCGGATATGTGCGCCGGCATGGCAGGACCTCCTTTGCGGGCGGCGGGCCGCCCGCAGGCTTGGCCCGGCCGGGCAATACGCACATTATAGCATACCCGGCGCGCGGCGGGCAACCAAAATACAACCGCAGAGAAATTTTAAGCCGGGTTTTGTCCAAAAAGCTGATTCTGTGGGAATTGGCAAAAATCGGATTGACATCCACAAGATATGGTGGCATAATAACTCGTGCAGCACAAATTATCCAACCGGGCGCTTCCTCCGGCAACTGACCGCGGGCGGCGCACAATCATAAAGGGGCTGTAAAAAAGGGACTGCGAACAGGCGATGGCGCCCGGGTCGGTTCGGGGCGTGGCGGCCTGGCCGCAGTCCAAATCGTGTGCGGAGGGGAAACATGATCAAGAGCATTATCAAGCGGGACGGCCGTGTGGTCTTGTACGACGAGAGCAAGATCGCGGCCGCCGTGCTCAAGGCGCTGGAGGCGGCCGGCGAGGGCAACGCCGCCGAGGCCGCCCGGGTAGCAAACCGGGCCGCGCAGCAGATTGAGCAGGCCTGCGGCGAACAGCCGCCCCAGATCGAGCAGATCCAGGACGCGGCCGAGCGCCAACTGATGGAGTGCGGGCACGAGGAGGCGGCCAAGCGGTACATCCTCTACCGGGCCAACCGCACCCGCATCCGGGAAGCCAATACCAGCCTGATGAAGACGATCGACGAGATTACCAACGTGGACGCCCGCATCAGCGATATGAAGCGGGACAACGCCAACATCGACGGCAACACCGCCATGGGCAGCATGCTGCAGATCGGCACGGCCGGGGCCAAGGCCTATAACGCCGCCTATCTGCTGACCCCCGAGCAGGCGGCCGCCCACGCCGAGGGCGACATCCACATCCACGATTTCGATTTTTACAGCCTCACCACCACCTGCACCCAGATCGACATCCTGCGGCTGTTCCACGGCGGCTTTTCGACCGGGCACGGCTTTTTGCGGGAGCCCAACAGCATTGCCAGCTATGCGGCGCTGGCGGCCATCGCCATCCAGTCCAACCAGAACGACCAGCACGGCGGCCAGAGCATCCCGAACTTTGACTACGGCATGGCCGAAGGGGTGGCCAAGAGCTTTGCCAAGCTCTACCTGCGCAAGCTGCGCGAGGCGGTGGAGGACGTTTTGAATAGCGACGACGAGGAGGAGCTGGCCCGCCGCGCGGTGGCGGCCGGCGGCCGGCAGCCCCAGTTGGAGCGGGACGCCGAGGACTACGACGCCCAGGTGGCCGGGGTGCTGGCGGCGGACGGCCGGATGGACGAGGCCAAAGCGCTGCGGCTGGTGGCCCGCGCCCGCACCCGTGCGGCCCGCCAGGTGGACCGGGACACCTACCAGGCCATGGAGGGCTTTGTGCACAACCTGAACACCATGCACTCCCGTGCCGGCGCGCAGACCCCCTTCAGCAGCATCAACTACGGCACCGACACCTCGCCCGAGGGCCGCATGGTCATCCGCAACATCCTGTTGGCCGAGGACGCCGGCCTTGGCCACGGCGAGACCCCCATCTTCCCCATCCACATCTTCAAGGTCAAGGAGGGGGTCAACTACAACGAGGGGGACCCCAACTACGACCTCTTCAAGCTCTCGATGAAGGTCAGCGCCAAGCGTCTCTTCCCCAACTATGTCTTTTTGGACGCGCCCTTCAACCTGCAGTACTATAAGCCCGGCCATCCCGAGACCGAGGTGGCCACCATGGGATGCCGTACCCGGGTGATGGGCAACGTCTACGACCCCGAGCGGCAGATCAGCTTCAGCCGTGGCAACCTGAGCTTTACCAGCATCAACCTGCCGCGCCTTGCGATCGAATCGGACCATGACGAGGCGGTGTTCTACAAAAAGCTGGACGCCATGCTGGAGTTGGTGGCCCAGCAGCTTCTGGACCGGTACGAGATCCAGGCAGCCAAGCGGGTGTATAATTACCCCTTTTTGATGGGCCAGAGCGTCTGGCTGGACTCCGACCAGCTTGGCCCCAACGACGAGGTGCGGGAGGTGCTCAAGCACGGCACCCTCTCGATCGGGTTCATCGGCCTGGCCGAGACCCTCACCGCCCTCTATGGCCACCACCACGGCGAGAGCGGGGAGATGCAGCAGAAGGGCCTTGCCATCGTGGGGCATATGCGGGACTTCTGCGATGCCAAAAGCCAGAAGCTGCACATGAACTTTACCCTGCTGGCCACCCCTGCCGAGGGGCTCAGCGGCCGATTTACCCGGATGGACCGCAAAAAGTACGGCAGCATCCCGGGCGTCACCGACCGGGAGTACTACACCAACAGCTTCCATGTGCCGGTCTGGTACGACATCTCGGCCTATGACAAGATCCAGAAGGAGGCTCCCTACCACGCCCTGACCAACGCCGGGCACATCAGCTATGTCGAGTTGGACGGGGACACCGCCAACAACTTAGAGGCCTTTGAGAGCGTGGTGCGCTGCATGCACGACGCTGGGGTGGGCTACGGCAGCATCAACCACCCGGTGGACCGGGACCCGGTGTGCGGGTATGTGGGGGTTATCGGGGATGTCTGCCCCCGGTGCGGCCGGCGCAGCGGCGAGCCGATCAGCCCCGAAAAGTTGGAGGAGCTGCGCAAACGCTACCCCAGCGTGCCTAAATTCTGCGGCTGCGAGTGATCGTGGGCAGAAAGGCCGGCCCGGAGGGAGCCGAGGCGTTCCCCCGGCCAGCCGCGAGGGAGCAGCCTCTCAAGGCCCGCGGGCCCCTACCTCCCATACCCTTTTGAGGCTATCCCCGCCTTTGGCCGGCGATGCGGCCAAGCAGGCGGCATGGCCCGGCCCAAAGCGCCGCGGCCAAAAAGTTTGGCAAATCCCCTTTCTGGGGTTGCATAAACAGTACGAATATGGTACACTTTAAGCAGTAAGAGTCAGCGGCCCGCAGGCGGGGCACGAGGAAGTATACAAAACGGCGCGTTTGCTTATTTGTATACGACGCGTATTCCACTTGCCGCCGGCAGGGCCGGGCGCGGGATTTTCGCGCAGGGCAGGGGGGACGCAGCCCGGGGCGCTGCTGTAAAAATGAGGAGGAGATCGTTATGTCCGCAATGCAAAGGCAGTCCGCCGTAGGCAAGGACGTTGAGTTTGAGCGCATCCGCCGTATCACCGGGTATCTTGTGGGCACGATGGACAAGTGGAACAACGCCAAAAAGGCCGAGGAGCACGATAGGGTCAAGCATGGCACCCGGTGAGCAGCCGGCCCTTTGGGTGGCGGGCTTTGCACAGGACAGCATTGTGGACGGGCCGGGCCTGCGGCTGACCGTCTTCTGCCAGGGCTGCCCCCACCACTGCCCGGGCTGCCAGAACCCCGAGACCTGGCCCTTTGAGGGGGACAGGGCGGTGCTGCCGCAGGAGATCGCGGCGCTGGCCGGGCAGGACCCGCTGGTGCGGGGGGTGACCCTGTCGGGCGGGGAGCCGTTTGCCCAAGCCGAAGGGTGCGCGGCGCTGGCCCGGCTGCTGAAAGCCCGCGGCTACGAGCTGGCGACCTACACCGGCTATACCTTTGAGGAGCTTCTGGCCGGTACGCCCGCGCAAAAAAGGCTGTTGGAACAGATAGATATCCTAGTGGACGGGCGGTTTGTGCAGGCGGAGCGCAGCCTGGAGCTGCGCTTCCGCGGCAGCAGGAACCAGCGTATTTTGGATGTACCCAAAAGCCTTGCGGCGGGGGCGGCGGTCTGGACGGCCGACCCGCGCTGGGTGGGCGAGGGCTGACAAGGGCGCTGGGCAGCAAGAAAACGTATCAGGCGGCAGGGCCATGAGGCCCTGCCGTTTTGGCGTATTTACAGTTTTGATACAACTTGTTGCATACATATACGCCGGCGGCGGGGTATAATGGTTCCGAGGACGCGGCAAAAGGACGAAGCGGCAAAGCCTTGGGGCCGCCGCCCGGGCGGGCCGCAGCGGGCTTGTGCCTGGACAGAACAGGCGGATGCCTCTGCCGGACAGGATGAATTGCCGCAAGGCGGCAGGGCCGTGCCCGCAGGCGTGCGCCGGGGGGGCCTGCAAGGCCAAAAACAGGGGATCGGAGGCATCCCGCCCCGCCCGGGCTGTAGGACGTGCGGGATTTGGACATTCCCCCAAAAGGGACGGCAGGCCGGCAAAAGGCTGCGGGGAGGATACGAGGATGGCGCATATCCTGATTGTAGAGGACGAGGAGCACATTGCCCGGATGATTGAGGCGACCCTGGCCCTGGGAGGGTACACCTGCGCCTGGTGCGCGGATGGGGCCGAAGCAATAGATCGGGTGCAGCGCAGCCGGTACGACCTGGTGCTGCTGGACGTGATGCTGCCGGGGCTTGACGGCTTTGCGGTGATGGAGCGGCTGCAGGGCCAGCGGGTGCCGGTGATCTTTCTTTCGGCCATGCAGCAGGTGGAAGACAAGGTGCGCGGGCTGCGGCTGGGCGCCGAGGATTATATCGCAAAGCCGTTTGAGGCCATTGAGCTGCTGGCACGGGTGGAGGTGGTGCTGCGCCGGCAGGGCCGGTGGGAGCTGGTGCTGGAGTATGGCGGTATCCGGCAGGACCTTGGCAGCCATACCGTAACACGCGACGGGCAGACGGTGCCTCTTTCCCCCAAGGAGTTTGAGCTGCTGCGGGTATTTTTGCAAAACCAGGACCTTGCCCTCGGCCGCGAAAAGCTGCTGGCGATGGTGTGGGGGTATGAGTACGCGGGCGAGAGCCGTACGGTGGACATCCATGTGCAGCGGCTGCGCCAAAAGCTGGGCCTGGCCGAACAGTTGACCACCCTGCCCCGCATCGGCTACCGGCTGGAGAAGCTGCCGTGAAGCTGTGGCAGAAGATATTTTTGCCCACCCTGGCCCTGATGGTGCTGCTGACCACCCTAACCTCCACCCTGCTGCTCAAAAGCAGCAGGGACGCGCTTTGGCAGCGGGAATACCAGCGGGCGGCAACCCAGCAGCAGTATCTGGCCGGCATGCTGCGCACCGGGGTCATCAGCCAGCGGCTGCAGCGGGGTGTGATCCAACTGGGGGCCGCCGAGACCGGGCGCGCGGCGGCACAGGTGCTCACGCAGCAGGCCGAGGGAGGGTATCTTGCCGGCATTGTATTGTATGATGCCGGCGGCGCCGAGCTATACAACAGCCTGCTCCACGGCCGGCCGCCGGCCCAAGGCACATTGCCGCAGCCGGCTGACCCTGCCGGCACCGCGCTCAAGCTGGCCGAGGGCGGCAAAAGCGGGGAATGGCTTTTGCTTTGCAGCATGCCAGTAGACCTGGAGGGGGGCAGCTACCGGCTGCTGGCAGCCTATGATGTGAGCGATTTACAGCGGCAGCTTGCCCGGCAGGCGGGGGCCGCGGTAGCTCGCTGCCTGGCCCTGAGCCTTTTGGGGGCCGGACTGCTGCTGCTTTTGGTGCGCCGGCTGCTGCGCCCGCTCGCCGCGCTGGACAAGAGCGCTAAGCGGATTGCGGCAGGCCGCTACAGCGAGCGGCTGCCCGAGGGCGGGGAGGACGAGCTGGCCGGCCTTGCCGCCGACATGAACCGGCTGGCCGGGGCGGTGCAGCAGCGGGTGGAGCAGCTCGAGGAGGTGGCCGAGGAACGCAAGGCATTTATCGGCAACCTGGCCCACGAGATGAAAACCCCCCTCACCAGCATTTTGGGCTTTGCCGACCTGCTCTACCTGCCCAGCCAGGTGCCAAACGACAAGCGGGTGGAGTACGCCTGCGTGATCTCGGAGGAGGCCAAGCGGCTGCGGGCGCTCTCGGGCAGGCTGCTGGAGCTGATGACACTGGGCAGCGCAAACCTGGTGTTTGAGCCGGTAAGCCTGCGGGAGCTGGCCGACGAGGTGGCGGTGAGCCTGGGGCCGGTGCTGGCCCAGGGTGGGCTGCGCCTTTGCTGCGACTGCCCGGACATCCCGCTCTGGGTGGACAAGGAGCTCTTCAAATCGCTTTTGTATAACCTGTTGGACAACGGCCGCAAGGCCAGCGAATCGGGCGGGGTGCTGCGGCTGGCCGCCGCGGCCGGGCAGGACGATATGGCCATTTTGGTGCGGGACTATGGCCGGGGCATCCCCCAAAAGGAGCTGGACAAGATCTGCCAGCCCTTTTATATGGTGGACAAAAGCCGCAGCCGCAAGGCGGGAGGGGCTGGGCTGGGGCTTGCCCTCTGCCGGGAGATTGTGGCGGTGCACCGGGGCCGGATGCAGATTGACAGCCGGGTGGGCCAAGGCACCCTGGTTACCCTGCATTTCCCGCTGGATGCGCCGGGTAAAGAAGAGGAGGGCGGCGCGGATGGCTGAAAAACGGAGGCTTCGTGCCAGCAAGGCGGTGCGCGGAGGAAAAGCCGACGAAGCAAAAACCGGCGGGACGGCGCAGGGAGGCCCTCGAAAGCCCGCCGGAACGCCGGCCCCGGCCCGCAAAAACGCCTCGAAAGCCGCCAAAGGCAGCGGGCAATGGGAGGCCGGCCTGCCCCTGGAGCCGGATAAGGCTTTTGCTGCCGGGCCGTTGGGCCTGGAGCTACCGCGGCAAAAGGGCCGGCTGCTGCGGTTTTTGGCCCTTGCCGCCGGCATTTTGCTGGCAGGGGCGTTGGCTGCCCTGATAGCGGCGTGGGCAGTAACAGCCCCGCGCGCCGGGGAGCTGATCGAGCGGGAAACCCCGCCCCTGCCCACCGTGCTGGGCCAGACCGCCGAGGAGGTGTGGTTTGCGCCCTGGCCGCTCTACGATATTTTGGAAAGAGGAAAGGCGGCCGATTCCTTTGCAGAGCTGAGCCAGTGGAACGAATTTTTCCCTTATTATTTTGCGCAAATGGGGGTACGGCTGCCCACGGAAGCGGCGGAGCGGATCCCGCAGAGGATGGAGCTGACCTTGACAGATACGGGCCCGGGGCCGGGCGGGGAGCCGGACAATATTTTTTTGCGGGATTACCCTGCCGCGCTGCAAAACGGCGCGCCGGTGCTTTTACAGTTTGCTGCCTGCAATGGAAGCCTGAGCTTTTTGATGCAGCCGGCCGAACCGCAGCCCCAAAACGGGGAGCGGCAGGCCGCAGCTCTCGGGCAGGTGCGGCGTGACCTGGAAGGGTACCTTGTGCGGGGCGAGCCGGCGGCATTTGCGCCGCTTTTAAGCAATTTGGTAGGCGTCGAATACTGCGCCAGTGTCGAGACGGGGGACGGCAGCGACGCGCTTGATTGGGGCGAGGCGATGCTGCTGGCCCCCGTAAATACCGCCGCAATGCTTGACATCCCTTTAGTCGACTGGTATACGGTGGGGGATCGGGTGTACCAACTGGCTTTTAGCATTGGGCAGGGCCGGACACTTGCGCTGGGGGGCGCAGAAGGCATGGAGGTTCGCAGTGCGCCGGACGATCTGCCCAGCGGGGAAGAGGCTGCGCCGGGGGATGCCGGGTGGCCGGCGCTGGAGGAATTTTTAGCCGCCGTAAACGAGAAGGGCCTTTACTCGGTGCAGCTCATCACTACCCCCGGCCAGGTGGTGGTGGTGCTGGAGACCTCTTCCGCCATTTTTGGCATCTATTACGACATCCAGTTGGAGCGGTACAGCGGGGTGGGGATGCAGTATTTTTATTAAAAGCAGGCCGGCCGCAGGCAAAGGGCGGGGAAGGGCCGGTAAAAGCAGGCAGAAAAAGCAGGCGTCCCGGCAAAACGGGTGCGCCTGCTTTTTTGTGCGGGGGGTTGGGGGCAAGGCCCTTTTGGCCGGCCCCTAAGCGCCGGCCAGCGCCGCAAACAGGGGCGAAAGGACGGCCGGGGGACCGGGCGGCAGAGTCGCATTCAGCATCCGGGCCATTTCGGCGGGGTCATCCTGCATCTGGCGGGAGAGCCAGAACAGCAGGCAGCCGGCCACCCCGCCCAGGCGGCAGGCTGCAGCATACTGCCAGCC
>CAJTSP010000032.1 GCA_910578965.1 uncultured Oscillospiraceae bacterium | reverse complement strand
GGATAGGCGGCGCATCCCCGGCCTGTTAAGCCTGCGGGCGCAGCCCGGCTTGCGAAAGCCCGGCTTCCCTGCCTCAGGGCTGGTTTTCCAGCCGGCGGCGCATCGCGTCCAGCTCCTCGATCTGGCCCATGTCCATCCAGCCGCTCTCGGCCACCGGGTAAACCCCGATCTTTTCGCCTGCGGCACGGTACCGCTCGATGATGTCGGTAAAGTCCTGCTTTTTGCCGTCCTCCAGCTCCTCGACCACCCGCGGCTCCACCACATACACCCCGGTGTTGGTCAAAAAGTTCATCTCGGGCTTTTCGCGCATGGCGGCTACCCGGCCGCTTCCGTCCAGCTCAATAACCCCGTAGGGTACGGTAAAATGCTTAAAAGCGCAAACCATGGTAATGAGGCTGCCGCTGCGCTTGTGATGGTTGTAAACATCGCCAAAATCGGCGTCCAGCAAAATGTCGCAGTTGGATAGGAAAAACGGCTGGCTGACCTTTCCCTTAAGCAGGCAGAGCCCGCCGCCGGTGCCGAGAGGGGTGTCCTCATCCACATAATGCACGGCATAGGTTTTTTCAAGGTCGTTAAAATACGACTTGATCATGTTTTTTTTGTAGTTGACAATGAGGGTAAACTCATTGCAGCCGAACCCGCAGAACCGGTTGATGATGTGCTCGGCAATGGGCAACTCCCCCACCGGGATGAGCGGCTTTGGCAAAATTTTGGTGTAGGGGTAAAGCCGGGTACCCAATCCCCCCGCCATGATCACCACCGGTAGGCCGGCCCTGCGGCGGTTGTCCACGTCCAGGCCGCCGGCAAACACGATATCCGCAATACAGCCGCTTTGATCCAAAAGGGGCAGCGCGTCGATAACCTTTTCTTCCAAAATGCGCTTGGCCTCGCCCCTCCGGGCCAGCGGCAGGCTGTAGGGATGGTAATTGGCGGCTTTTTGCACCGGGTCGGTCAGCTTGCCGCCTCGCAAAATCAGTTTGCGCAGGTCGCCGTCGGTTACCACCGCCTGGAGCTTGCCCCCCGGTGCGATAAACAGGATGCGTCGGCCGGTTTCGTCCAGCTTTTTCATTGCGTCCAGCACCGTGATATCCGGCTGGACGTACAATTGCTCGATGTGCAGCATTGGTCGGCCTCCTCCTTGGCTTGGACGTTTTTGCGGCGCGGCGCCGCCCACCCCTGCCTCCATCACAGCTCCAAAAGGGTATCGATCACCCTCTGGCAGTCCTCCTCCGAGAGGTTGGTGGAGCAGGGCAGGTTGACGATTTTGGCTCGGTAGTCCTGCGCTTTTTCGAGGGCGTAGGCCTCGTTTTTGCCATAGTCCGCCTGCTCGTGGATGAGCGCCCAGACCGGGCGGGTCTGGATACCGCGCACTTTCAGCGCCGCGATCATCCCGTCCCGGTCATGGCGGGGATCCTCAAGGTACAGGGAATAAAACCACTTGTTAGGGCGGATGCCGTTTTCGTCAAAATCCAGGATGCGGTAGCCGTTTTTGCCGTCCAGCCCGGCCTTGTACTGCTGCCAGCGGGCGTGCTTGTGGGCGATAAAACCCTCAAGCTGCTCGAGCTGGGCCAAGCCCAGCGCCGCCTGGAGGTTGGTCATACGGTAGTTGTAGCCCACCTCGTCGTGCAGAAACTGCAGCTCGTCCGCCTTGGCCTGGGTTGAGAGGTGCTTTGCATGTTCAGCCCAATCCGGGTGGTTGGATACCAGCATGCCCCCCGCGCCGGTGGTGATGATCTTGTTGCCGTTAAAGCTGTAGACCCCCACGTCCCCCACCGTGCCGGCCATCCTGCCGACAAGGGGGCCGGCAGTGTAGCGGGTGCCCAGCGCCTCGGTGGCGTCCTCGATCAGCACAAGGTCCCACTGGCGCGCCAGCTCCAAAAAGGCGGGCAGGTCGGCCATGGCACCAAACACGTGCACCACCAAAAGGGCGGATACCCACGCGCCGGTGGCGCGGTTGTAGGTTTTGCCGCCGCGCTTTTCGCACCGGTCCTGCAAAAAGGCGCGGGCGGCGGCCGGGCTCATGCAGAGGGAATCATCGCAGCCGATGAACACCGGCTGGGCCCCCGCATACCGGATGGGGTTGACCGCCGCAATAAAGGTAAGGGTGGGGGCCAGCACCTCCTGCCCCGGCCCCACGCCGGCCGCCAGCAGAGCCAGGTGCAGGCCGCTGGTGCCGCTGTTGCAGGCCACCGCACGGGGCATGCCGGTGTAGGCGGCAACGGCGGCCTCAAAATCCGACACCTTGCTGCCCCCGGTGGAGACCCATTCGCTCACCACCGCGTCGCTGACATAGGCCTTTTCGTTGCCGGCAAAATTAGGCACCGAAAGCGGGATAAAAGTTTCTCGTGTTTGCATGGCTGTTCCTCTTTTCTTGTGTTGGGCGCCTCCTGCCCTGAGAGAGGGTAACGGGACTGCGAGCTCATCCTTGCAGGGAAAGCGCGGTCATCCGGGCTCGGCCGGGCCGTTTTGGCGGGCCCTGCGGCCCTGCGCCGCAAGGCCGCAAAGCTTCCACAAAACCTCCAGCAGCGCCGCCAAAAGCCCGGGCCAGATCGCCATCTGGAAGGCGCCGTACCAGCCGGGCAAAAAGTAGGAAAGGGCGCTGACCGGCTCGTTGCACTGGATGCCCCCGATCGTTACCTCGTTATCCTTGCTGGAGCAGGGGTCCAGCCGCAAAGCCGCGATGGGAACCTGCGGCAGGGTGTAGAGGTAGCTGGCCCCGTCGCTGCTTTGGGCGGCAAACACCCGCTTGTCCTGGCTGAAGGGCTCGCCCGGGGCGGCGGTGTAGTAAAGGCACATCTCGCGCGGGCTGTCGGCATAGGCGGCCGTAAACCGCACCGTGCGCACCGCCCGGCCATCCGAGTTTTGCCAAAGTAGCTGGGGGTCGTCGGTGAGGGTATACAAAACGTCGCCTGGCCGCCATTCGGCGTTAACCGGCTCAAAATCAGCCGGTGCAAGCGAAAACGGTGCGAGCCTTCCCCCCGCCCTCAGGGCGGCGTCCCGGCAAAGGCCGGCAAGGCCCAGCAAAAGCCAGCCGGCAAGGCAGACGGCATAGCACGCCGCCGCAAAAAACCCCGGCCGCCCGCAGAGCCGTTTTGCGCCGGCAAGGGCCGCGCGGGCTTTTTGCGCCAGCTTGCTCATGCGGGCACCTCCATTTCCACCGGGGTAAAGGGGCCCTGGGGCGTTACCTCGTACAACAGGGTGCGCCCCTCGGCCGTGGCGGCCAGCCCGTCCGAAAAAAGGGCGGCATAGCTCTCGATAAAGATCTCATCGATCTTGTCCACAAAGATATATCCGCAGCCGCTTTGGCGCACCGCCTGCTCCCACTCCTCTTGGGTGTAGGGGTGGTAGTAGTACCAGCGCAGGCTGTCCTCCTCAGGCGGGCGCAGGCCGGGCAGGCCAAAGGTGCCCCCGCCGCCCCCCTGCTTCTGGTCGCCGCTGTAATCCAGCACAAGGGGCAAAAGGTCATAGGAATACTCAAACCAATCCAGCCCGTCGTCTCCCTGGCTTACCAAAAAGATCCGGCTGCCCGGCCTGGCCGCGGCGGCCACCGCGTCCGCCCGGGCCTGCTGGATGCGCTGGTCGGCAAAGGCGGCGTCCGAAAAGCCCAGCACGCTGAACTGGGGCAGCACCATCTGCCCCACCCGCACAAGCATCAGCATGGCCAGCAGGATAAGCCCCCCCTGCCCGGCCAGCGAGAGGGCCGGGCGGCAGGCCCGGCTTTGCAGCGCGGCGGCCAGGGCCGCCAGGGCCAGCAAAAACCACCCGAGGTAAAAGGAGTTGATATAGCGGTTGTAATCCACCAGATTGGCCGCCTGCTCGGGCCGGAAGATAAACCCGTAGCTGAGCGCCAGCATAAAATTGTAGGCCCCAAAGCCGGCAGTGCTGAGCACCGCCAGCAGCCCGATGCGCCGGCGTAGCTGCCCCTTGCCCGCAGCCCAAACGGCGGCGGCCAAAAGCAGCAGGATCAGCAGGGTTACCAGCACCCCGGAGCCCATCGCCTTAGCCAGCCATTCGGGCGCGCCGTGCCGGTAAAGGAAATCCTCCCCCAGCCCCAGCATGGACAGCCGGCTGGAAAAAAACGCCTTTTGCAGGGCGGCCGAGGCCGCGGCAAACTGGGCGCGGCGGGCCTCGTAGTACTCCCCCACCGGCAGCCCCAGCAGCATTTTGATCCCCGACACCGCCACACCGACGGTGCCGGGGCTGGTTTCGCCCATGCCGCCGGCCTCGGCGTTTTTTTGCACCAGGCCCGCGATGTACCGGCCCCAGGCAAGATAAAAGGCCATGGGCGCGGCAAACAGCGCGGCCGAAAAGCCGGCCCGGCCGGCCAGCGCGCGGCGCTTTTGGGCGGCGTTTTTGGGGGCGGATTGGGGAGCAAAAAAGAGCCAGTCGGCCGCGGCCAGCCCCGCCGCCAGCAGGGCCAGCACAAAGGTGTTGCTCTTGATGCTGCCGGCCAGCACCAGCACCGGCAGCATGGGCCAGCGGGGGCCCTCCTCCCGCACGGCCAGCCAGAGTGCCAGCGCACCGCCAAACACAATGCCGGAGGGGATATCGCCATAGCTGGTCATATACACGCCGCAGGGCTCGATGGTACGGTTATAGACGGTGAAAAACCAGGGTGCCAGCCAGCAGGCCGCCGCCAGCGGCGCCGCGAGGGTATAGCGTTTCCACGGCAGGCTGCCCAGCACTGCGGCAAAGCAGGCAAACAGCAGCATATCGTAGGCCAGATAGACCTTCCAGGGGGCAAACCGGCCTAAAAACTGCACAAAGTAGCTCAGCACAATCAGGCCGGGGGTCTGGGTGGCCTGCCAGGCCCAGCCGATCTCGCCGGTGGTGTACAGGCTGTTGTTCAGGCTGGTGAGCTTGGCAGCCGGCCCCCAAAAGGAGAATTCGTCAAAATCGCTGAAGAGCGGCTGCCGCAGGGCAAAATACACCGCAAAGCTCACCGTGAGCGCCCAGAAAAGCGCCGCCCCCGGCGTAAAAAGCCGGGCCAAAAGTTCCCTTTTGGCCGTTTGGCCGGCCAGCGCCCAAACGCCAAGGGCCGCCGAGGCGGCCAGCATCAGCCAGCCAGCCGGCAGCAGCAGCCCGGCCATGCCGGCCAAGGTGAGCCAAAGGCTGATGCAGCCCAGCGCGGTAAGCGGGGCCAGCGCGCCGGGCACCCGGCAGCGCAGGGTCAAAAACGCGCAGAGCAGCGCCAGCGCGCCGAGGCTTGCCGCAATATCCAACCCGCGCCCCCTCCTTTCGGCCTTGGCTTTTGGCCTAAAAATCGCTTGCCCTTAAAAATATCCTTCAAGCGGCGGTGAGATAAGAAAACAAAGATTCTGAATAAGATTCGATCCATCGAGCATTCGCTGGGCGGCCACAGCCGCAAGGAAGGAAAGCGCGGGGGCCCTTGTCCGGCTCAGGGCCGGCCATTTCGCCTTTGGCGAAACCGGGCTGTCTGGTTGCAAGCCCCACTGGGGCTTGCATTTTACCGCTGACGCGGTAAAACCCCAGACCTTGGTGGAATGCAAGCTTTTCTGACGCAGCGGATGGGACTGACCAGTAGAATGTGCGGATTTGTTTTCTTATTGAACCGCCGCCTTTTACAGGTTTCGGTTGGCGGTCTGCGGCGGCCACGCGTTGGCCGGGCCGCCGGGCGGGCTTTGCATTTAGCCCCGCCATCGCCCGCGCGGCAGATGTGTGCGGTGTTTCATTGTATGCTTTCCCTCCTCTATAGCTTTGCCGGGAGGCGGCCTCCCTCTATCCGCGCCCCCTGCGCCGCCCGGGTGCGTCCCGGCCTGGCTGCCTCGGGCGCTTTGCAGGGGATGGGCAAAACAAAAACCCGTCCCCGTACAAAACCCTTGTACAAGGACAGGCCTTAAAACAATAAAACCTGCGGTGCCACCTTGCTTGCCGGCATATCCAAACGGGCCGGCCGCCTCTGCGGGGCGCCAACACGCCCCTTGCTCTGTAACGGGAGTTCCCGGCAAAGGATACTAAGCAGCCCGGGCATTTTTGCCCTTCGCCGTTCACCCCGCCCTCAGCGGCCCATTTGCCTGCCCCGCTCTCTGCCCGTTTCCAGCTACCCGGGCTCTCTGCAAGTGCGCTGTGCAGTGTTATCTCCGCCTCATCAGTTTAGCCTATTAAAGCACAGGGGGCCGCAAATGTCAAGAAAAAATTTGCGGCCTGGCTGCGGCAGCCCCTAAATTTCCCAATACTTATCGGGTTACCGCCATATTTTGCTCGTCGGTTTCGGCGTCGGCGGGGGGCGTTTGCCCGCGCCGGCAGTGGTACCGGCCCTTTTGCAGGTAGATGGGCCGGTGCTTGGTTTCGATATGTACCCTTGCCAGGTATTCGCCCAGGATGCCCAGTACAATCAGTTGGATGCCTCCCATCAGCAAAATCAGCACCACAAGGGTGGGGTAGCCCGGTACGTCGTTGCCCCATAAAAGCTTTTGCACAATCACCGCCACCATGTACACCAGCGAGGCAGCCGAGAGCAGCCCGCCCAGCCCGGTGGCCAGCCTGAGGGGCTTGGTGGAAAAGGAGATGATGCCGTCCAGGGCATAGCGGAAAAGCTGCCGGGTGGACCAGGAGGTTTCGCCTGCGCGGCGGGCCTGTGCCTGGTAGGGGCGGTAATAGGTGTTGAAGCCGATCCAGGAAAAGATACCCTTGGAAAACCGGTGGTACTCCGGCATAGCCAGGATCGCCTCGGCTACCGGCCGGCGGATTACCCGGAAATCGCTGGCATCGGTGTGCAGCGGCACCTCGCACAAGGCGTTGATTACCCGGTAAAAGCTCCGTTTCAAAAAGGACATCCCCGCCCCCTCCAGCCGGGTCTCCTGGTAGGCGCAGGCAGCGTCGTACTCCGGGTTTTGCTCCAAAAATTCCAGCATCTCGCGCACCACCGCAATAGGCTGCTGCAGGTCGGCGTCCACAAAGGCGATATAATCCCCCGCTGCCGTGCGCAGGCCGGCATAGATGGCGGCCTCCTTGCCAAAATTGCGGCTGAAATCCAGCACCGTGATGTTGTCGGCCCCCTTAGCCACCAGCTCCTGTAGGGCGGGCAGAGTCTTATCGCGGCTGCCGTCGTTGATAAAGATGATCTCGTAGTCCAGCCAGCCGGCCAGCGGCGCAAGCTCCCGGCGCACGCTTTCGGCAAAAGGCCGCACATTGTCCTGTTCGTTGTAGCAGGGCGCCACAAGCGAGAGCATGGTCATGATCGGTTCCCCTTTGTAAACACCAAAAATTTGCTGAAAAGGTAATTGAGGGCCAGCACCACAAACTGGATGGCAAGCTTTGCCAGGGTATCCCGCATCCTCAAAAATTCCACCATCGCAAAAACGCCCCCTACCTCCAGCGCCATGGTGGAAAGCCGGGCGGCAATAAATTTTGCGCATTCAGCCAGGCGCTCCGGCAGGGTGCGCGCCGTGCTGCAAAACACAAAGCGGGAGTTTGCCCAGTAGGCAAACAGGATGGCCAGCGTCACCGAAAGGATGTTTTCAAGGTTATAGTTCCAGTTTGTCAGAGCCCGCAGCAGCCAGTAGCTGCCGAGGTTTACCAGGGTGGTGCAGCCGCCAAAAAAGACGTACAGCAACACCTCGCGGTATTGTTTGAGCAGTGCCCTGCACCTTGCCATGCGCATTCCCCTTTGTTTTTGCAAAACGGCCTGTTTGTGCCGCAATAGCCTTGCCTGCGGGTATCGAGGCGGCCGTAAGGGCGGCTGCAAAACCCGTGCGGCCTTGATTTATTGTACAACACTTTGCCGTTTTACGCCAGCCCCTTTGCCGCACAGGGGAGAATCTGGCAAAAAAATGCCGGCAGGGTTGTGTACGCTTGTAAAGTTGCCGCCTTTTTGGTAGGATAAGGGTATATTACGGTTCTTTATCGATAGAGGGATTTGCCCAAGGGCCTGCAAAAGGGCTTGACAGCCCGCCCGCCGCCTGTAGGAGGATTAAGGAGGAACGCTTAGATGAAAACCGACATTGAGATTGCGCAGGCCGCATCCATGCGGCCGATCGCCCAGGTTGCCAAAGAGCTGGGCCTTTCGGAGGACCAGATCATCCCCTACGGCCGGTACAAGGCAAAGCTGGATCACCGGCTGGCCGGCCGGGGCGGCAAGCAGGGCAAGCTGATCCTGGTCACCGCCATCAGCCCCACGCCGGCGGGGGAGGGCAAAACCACCACCAGCGTCGGCCTGGCCGACGCCCTCTGCGCGCTGGGCAAAAAAACCATGCTCTGCCTGCGTGAGCCCTCGCTGGGGCCGGTGTTCGGCGTCAAGGGGGGCGCGGCCGGGGGCGGCTACGCCCAGGTGGTGCCCATGGAGGACATCAACCTGCATTTTACCGGCGATCTGCACGCCATCGGCGCGGCCAACAACCTGCTGGCCGCCATGGTGGACAACAGCGTTTACCAGGGCAACCCCCTGGGCATCGACCCCCGCCGCATCACCTGGAAGCGGTGCGTGGATATGAACGACCGGCAGTTGCGCTTTGTAACCGACGGGCTGGGCGGCAGGGTCAACGGCATCCCCCGCGAGGACGGCTTTGACATTACGGTGGCCAGCGAGGTAATGGCCATCTTCTGCCTTGCCACCGACCTTGCCGACCTTAAGGCCAGGCTTTCGCGCATTGTAGTGGCCTATACCTATGCAGGCGAGCCGGTCACGGCCGGGCAACTGGGCGCGGCCGGCGCAATGGCCGCCCTGCTCAAGGACGCCTTTGACCCCAACCTTGTACAGACCCTGGAAAACAACCCCGCCATTATCCATGGCGGCCCCTTTGCCAACATCGCGCATGGCTGTAACAGCCTTATCGCTACCCGGCTGAGCCTTTCGCTGGCCGATTACGTTGTAACAGAGGCGGGCTTTGGCGCCGACCTTGGGGCCGAAAAATTCCTTGACATCAAATGCCGGGCGGCCGGCCTCTCGCCTAACGCGGTGGTGCTGGTGGCCACCGTGCGGGCGCTCAAGCATCATGGCGGCTGCCCCAAGGCCGAGCTGGGGGAGCCGAACCTAAAATACCTCAAAGGGGGCGCCGCCAACCTCCTGCGCCACATCGACAACCTCAAAAACGGCTATGGCCTGCCGGTTTGCGTGGCGATCAACGCTTTCCCTACCGACAGCGCCGAGGAGCACGCGATGCTGCGCGAGATCTGCGAAGGGGCCGGCGTGCCCTGTGCCCTGAGCGAGGTGTTTGCCAAGGGAAGCGAGGGCGGCAGGGAGCTGGCCGAGGCGGTGCTGGGGATACTGCGGGAGGATACCCGGGTGCGGTACGCTTACCCGGACGATGCCTGTTTGCCCCAAAAGATCGAGGCGGTGTGCAAAAAGGTTTATCGGGCAGCAGAGGTTACCTATGCGCCGGCAGCCAAAAAATCGCTGGAGGAGATTGCCCGTATGGGTTATGGAGGCCTGCCGGTCTGCATTGCCAAAACCCAGTATTCCTTCAGCGACGACGCTGCGCTGCTGGCCGCGCCCGAGGGCTTTTCCATGAACGTGCGGGATGTGCGCCTCTCGGCCGGGGCAGGGTTTGTGGTAGCAATTATGGGCGCCATTATGACCATGCCGGGCCTGCCCAAAAAGCCGGCAGCCGAATCCATCGACCTGGACGAAAACGGCCGGATTACGGGGCTTTTTTGAGGCCCGCGCTTGTTAAAAGCATGCCGCAAGGGCCGCCGCGCTGTGGCTGCCATTTGCGCCGGGCCGCCGTGCCCGGGATGGGGGGTTGTCTTTGAAGGAGCAAAGGGGGAATCTGCCAATCGGTAGCCGCCGCCTGTTTGGGCATGTGTTTGCCCTGCTGGGCCGGATGTGGCAGGAGGGGGAGGCCGCCCTGCCGCCCGGCGGCCCCGGGCAGGACCAGGCTTGGGGGTTTGCGCGGTTTTTGGATGAGATCCCCGGCGGGTTCTTAATCTACCGCGCGGACGGTGATGAGGAAATCATCTATGCCAACAAGGGGCTTCTGCGCATGTTTGGCTGCGATACGGGCGAGGAGTTCCGGGCGCTCACCAACAACTCCTTCCGGGGGATGGTGCTGCCCGAGGACCTTGACGCAGTGGAGGAAAGCATCAGGCGGCAGATTGCCTCGAGCCAGTACGACCTGGATTATGTGGAGTACCGTGTGCGCCGCAGGGACGGCCAGATCCGTTGGCTGGAGGACTACGGCCATTTTGTGCGCAGCGAGACGATGGGCGGGCTGTTTTATGTGTTTGTGGGGGACGCCACCGAAAAACGGGTGCGTTTTCAGTTGGAACAAGAAAAAAGCATGCAGAACCTCATCGAAACCTATGATAAGGAGCGGGCCCTCATCAACCAGGAGTACCTGCGCCGGCTGGAGGTTATCGAGGGGCTGAGCGTGGATTATGAGTCGATTTTTTACATTGACCTTCTGGCCGACATTGTGCTGCCCTACCGGCTGAGCCCGCGCACCCAGCCCACCTTTGGGGCGCGGTTCCAGATGGGGGTTTACACTGCCTTTATGCGGGAATACATCGGCCGGTGGGTCTTTGCGGAGGATCGGGAGAAGGTGGCCCGGCTTACCGCACCCGCGCAGGTCCGCGAGGCGCTTAAGCAAAGCGAGACCACCTATGTGAACTACCGCGCCGTTGTGGAGGGAGAAGTGCAGTACCTGCAACTGCGGTTGGCGGCGGCCGGCCATGACGGGAGCGGCGGCCAGGTTGTAATGGGCTGCCGCAGGATGGACGACGAGGTCCGCCGCGAGATGGAGCAAAAGCAGGCGTTGGCCGAGGCGCTCAACAACGCAAACCTTGCCATAGCGGCCAAAAACACCTTTTTGTCCAACATGTCGCACGATATGCGTACCCCGCTCAACGCGGTGCTGGGCTTTGCCAGGCTGGCCGGGCGCAGCGCCGGCGATGAGGCGGCGCTACAGCGTTACCTCGGCCAGGTAGAGGCCTCCGGCCGGCAGCTACTGGATATGATCAACAAGGTGCTGGAGCTCTCGCAGGCACAGTCCGGCAGTGAGGAAATTGCCACCATTGAATGCGACCTTGTGCAGATTGGGCAGGAGGTGTTCTCCTTTTTGCAGCCCCAGGCGGCCGAAAAGGGGGTCCGCTTTGTGCTGGACCACACCGGCATCCTGCACAGCGCCGTGTATGCCGACCGTGAAAAGCTCCATCAGTTGCTGCTGTACCTTGCCAACAATGCCGTCACCTATACCAACGAGGGAGAGGTGAGCATCACCCTCTCGGAGCACGACCAGTTGCCCAACCGGTACGCGGCCTACCGTATTTTGGTAAAGGACAGCGGCATCGGTATCGAGCCGGCCGCCCTCGAGCGCATTTTTGACCCCTTTGTACGGGAGCGCAGCACTACCCTCAGCGGGGTGCATGGCATTGGGCTGGGGCTTACCATTGTAAAAAATATTGTGGATATGCTAAACGGCACCCTTACGGTACAAAGCGAGCCGGGCCGGGGCAGCACGTTTACGGTGGAGCTGCGGCTGTGTAAAAACTGCCCGGAGGAACCCCCTGCCCAGGGCCCGGCCGGGCCGGGGCCTCAAAACCGCCGGCTGCTTCTGGTGGAGGACAACCCCCTCAACCGTGAGATTGAAACCGAGCTTCTGCAGGAGGCCGGCTTTGAGATCGACACCGCCGAGGACGGCAGCATTGCCCTGCAAAAGGTGCAGGCTGCCGGGCCGGGCTGGTATGGCCTTGTTTTGATGGACCTGCAGATGCCGGTGATGGACGGCTGGGCGGCTGCCCGGGCCATCCGTGCGCTGCCGGATGCAGCCAAGGCAGGCCTGCCGATTGTTGCCCTTTCGGCCAACACCATGCCGGAGGACCTGTGCCGCTCCCGCGAGTGCGGCATGGACGCCCACCTGCAAAAGCCGGTGGATGTGCCGGCCCTGCTGGATACTATCCAGCAGGTGCAAAGCCGGCGCAGGGGCTGCGCGGCCCTGTAACAGGGCCGTCCGGCCGCATATATTCAAAACGGCCAAAACAACAGTCCCCCGGGGCGGGCCCTGCATAGGGCCCGCCCCGGGGGGATACCTATTTTTTGTGCGCTTTTGCGCAGCCTCCCGCTTTAAAAGCAGTCTGCCAGAGTGGCCGCGTCAAACCATACCGCGGCCTCGGCGCGTACCGCCTCGTCGCTGTCGCTGGCATGGATCAGGTTTTCGCACATCCGGTCCTCGGCGTTGCTCCTGTCGAACGAATCTACCCCCAGGTCCCCCCGGATGGTGCCGGGCGCGGCCTTTTCGGGGTTGGTGGCCCCCACCAGCTCCCGTACCCGGGCCACGATGTCCGGGCTTTCGCTGCCCAGCAGCATCGGCAGCACGGTTTGGCCGTCAAAACAGGCCGCGGCCCGCCGGGCAAAATCCGGCCCGTATTTTACAATATTGTCGGCATAATGCGCTTGGATCAGCTCGGCCGTAGCCGTTTTGCAGGCCAGTTGCTCCACCGAAAAACCGCCCCGCCGCAGCCGCCGAACAATCTCCTCGGCCAGGCCCCGGCGTACTGCATCGGGCTTGAGCATCACAAATTCGTAATAGGTCATCCTGCGTTTCCTCCTTTTTTAGGTTGGCCGCCTGCCTTGCGATGCCGGCGGGAGCCGGCAGGGCGGCCGTTTTTGCCTTACCCTTCTGCCGGCAGCCTTTTTGTCCCGGCCGTTTGCAGCGCCTGCAAAACGGCGTTGAGCGCCGCGCAGAGGAAGTTGCCGTAATGGGGTACGGCGGCCGTTTCACAGTGGCCGTCGCAAAATACAAAGCAGAGCGCGCCGGGCGTCTGTGGGGCCGGCTGCACTGCCGCAAGGTCGTTGTAGTATATCGGGGTAACCATCCGCCGCTTGCTGAAAGCGTCTACGCAGAGCTCCTCCTCGTCGGCATAAAAGCGGTCGGCCGTAAACAAAAAGCCCTCCTTGCCGCTGCCCTGGGGGGTACGGTCGGCCAGCACGGCCACCTCCCCGGGCGCGCAGCCCCGGGTAATCAGGATCAGGGCGTCGGCAAGCTGCTGCGGCCGGCAGTCCCGCGCCGCCAGTACCCGGGGCGGGCGCTCGGGCCCGGGCAGGGCGGCCGTTGCCGAGAGCACGGCCGTTTCCACCAGTTGGATCGTATCCATTGCTTTATCCTCCTGCCGTTTCATAGTATAGGGCCGCCCTGGGGGCGGCAAACCGAGGGGCCACACCGTCTGCCCAGGCAAAGCCCGCGCCGCCTTTTGCCGTGCGCACAAAGGTGTCCCGTACCTGCCCCGGCAGCGGCCCGGCTTTTTGGCTTTGCATGGGGCCGGCCTGCTGTGCAGGCGTCCGGCCGCCCTTTTTGGGCGGCGGGCAAAGCGCCTGCTTTCAGTGTACACGCTCCGGCCTGCTTTTGGCAAGTGTCCGGGCAAATTTTGCGGAACGGCGCTTTTGGCCTGCCACCGCTTGTTTTTGCCTGCTACAGGGCGCTTTTCGGGGCAGGGCAAGATAATTTTGAAAAAGTGCTCAAAAAAACTTGATTTCGTAAATAAGATATGTTACAATAGCTAAGTCAACAGAAGTATGTGCCGTGCAGAGCGATAGAGAGCATAAGGCGTCCTTATAAAAAAGGATGTTTTTGCGCCCTATCCTTTTTTTTACCCATCTTTTGGGCCCAGCCTGTCGGCAAAGCCATCCCAAGGAGGTGCCTATTTTGAAAAAACGGGATTATATCGTTCTGTCCACCGTTGTGCGGGAGCACTGCGCCACCCAGCGGGAGGTGGCCGCCAAAACCGGCTACGCCCTGGGGCTGGTCAACGCCTCCCTGAAATACCTCATGAGCGAGGGATATCTGGCCGAGGATTACTTCCTTACCCAAAAAACCATCGACATGTTCCGCCGCAACTCCCCCCGCCACGCCGTGATCCTGGCCGCCGGGCCGGGGCTGCGGATGCTACCGGTCAACAATACCCCCAAAGGGCTTTTGACGGTGGGGGGCGAGGCGCTGATCGAGCGGCTTATCAGCCAACTGCACCGCACCGGCATCAACAACATCTCGGTGGTGGTGGGCTACCGCAAGGAATGCTTTGCTTACCTGGCCAGCATGTTCCAGGTGGAGCTTATCGAAAACCCGGACTGGGCCGGCGGCGACAGCCTGCACTCGCTGGCCTGCGCGGCCCATCTTTTGGACAACTGCTACATCATCAACAGCGACGTGTGGTGCGGCGAGAGCATCTTCAGCCGGTCGGAGTACAGCTCCTGGTACGCGGTGCGCAGCTATTTTGACGAGGACAGCTTTTTGCGGGTCAACCGCGAGCAGGAGCTGGTGGGCGCCAAGGGCGAGGGGGGCGGCAACGCCATGTGCGGCATCGCCTACCTGTGCAGCGACGACGCGGCTGCCGTGCGCGAAAAGGTCCTGCTTATGGATGCCGACCCCGCCTTCCGCCGTGCCTCCTGGGAGGAGGCCCTTCTCGGGCCGGACAACAAGACCGCCGGATACGCCAATATCATATCCAACATGCTGGTGACCCCGGTCAATACATACGAGGACCTGCGCCTGCTCGACAGCGAGTCCAAACATCTCGAAAACCAGGGCATGGACCTGATCTGCCAGTTATTCCATTCGCGGCCGGAGGACATCACCTGCATCCACGCGCTTTCCAGCGGCATGACCAACCGGTTGATGCACTTTACCTGCCAGGGCAGGGAATACCTCATGCGCATCCCGGGCGAGGGCACCGAAAAGCTCATCAACCGCCAGCGGGAGTACGCCATCTATTCGGCCTTGGCCGGGGCCGGGCAGGAAATTGCAGATAAGGTCATCTATCTGGACCCGCGCACCGGCTACAAGGTCACCGAGTTCTGGAACGATTCCCGTGCGGCCGACCCCGAGGATGCCGCCGAGGTTATGGCCTGCATGAAGCATCTGCGGCTCTTCCACGAGCAAAAGCTGCGGGTGGATTTCCGGTTTGACCTGCGCGAGCAACTGGACTATTATGAGGCCCTGCGGGAGGACTCGATGCCCTTTGCCGACTATGAGCTTACCCGGCAGCATATCAACGAGCTGCTGGCCCGGGCCGCGCGGCTGCCCCGGGAGGAGTGCCTCTCGCATATCGACTCGGTGTACGACAATTTCCTTTTTGTCAAGGATGCCAAAGGCAACGAGACGGTCCGCCTGATCGACTGGGAGTATGCCGGCATGAGCGACCCGCACCTGGATATTGCAATGTTCTGCATCTATGCCTATTACGACCAGGAGCAGGTAGACCGTACCATCGACGCGTACTTTAACGGGGCCTGCCCGGACGCTATCCGGCAAAAGATCTACTGCTACATCGCCATTGCCGGCCTGCTTTGGACCAACTGGTGCGAGTACAAGGGCCGCATGGGGGTCAAGTACGGCGCTTACGAGATGCGGCAGTACCAGTATGCTAAGCAGTTTTATGAGCTTGTAAGCCGCCTGTGGCCTGAGCTGCCGGAGCCCTGCGATGCAAAACCGGAGGCTGCCGAGCCCGCGCTGGTGTAACAGGCCCGCTGGGCCGGGCCCGGACATAGGAACCTGTAAATTTTCGCCGCTTTTTTGCGCAAAAAAACCGCTTACCTTCCCAAAGGCAAGCGGAAACAAGGGAGGATGAGAGCGGATGCAAAAGCCGCAGAAGGGAAGTATTAAGGAGCTGCTGCGCCAACTGGACGCCACCGCCATGGTGGTGCCGCTGCTGGTGGTGGTGGGTTTGTGCGTGCTCTTTATCCTTTTGCCCGAGGGCAGCACCCGCGTTGTGGACGGCGTGCGCGGCTTTTTGGGCAACCAGCTCAGCTCCTTTTACATTCTGGTGGGGGTGGGCAGCCTGATCGTCTCGCTGGTCATCGCCTTTTCCAAATACGGCGCCATCCGCCTGGGGGGCGAGGGCGAAAAGCCCGCCTACAGCAACTTCCAGTGGGGGGCCATGATCTTTACCGGCACCATGGCGGCCGACATCCTCTATTACTCCTTCTGCGAATGGGCCCTCTACGCCCAGGAGAGCCGCATTGCCCAGCTGGGCGGCATGCAGGACTGGGCCAGCACCTACCCCCTCTTCCACTGGGGGCCGGTGCCCTGGAGCTTTTATATGGTGCTCAGCGCCTGCTTTGGCTTTATGATCCATGTGCGCAAGCGCACCAAGCAAAAGTTCAGCGAGGGCTGCCGTGCCCTGCTGGGAGACAAGGTAGACGGGCCTGCGGGCAAGCTGATCGACCTGTTTGCAATCTTTGCCCTGCTGGCCGGCACCGCCACCACCTTTTCGCTGGCAACCCCGCTGCTCTCGGCGGTGCTGGGGGATATTTTCGGCATCGAATCCTCGGTGGGGCTCACCGTTTTTCTGCTGGTGCTGGTGGCTGCGGTGTATACCGCGGACGTCATCATCGGCTACCATGCCATTATGAAGATGTCGGTCATCTGCTCCTGGCTCTTTTTTGCGCTGCTGGGCTATTTCCTGCTGGGGGGCGGGCAGGCGCAATATATTATTGAAACCGGCATCACCGCCATTGGAAACCTTACCCAAAACTTCATCGGCATGGTCACCTGGGCTGACCCGCTGCGCCAAAGCGGCGACGGCTTTAGCGGCTTTGTGCAGAACTGGACGGTGTTTTACTGGGCCTACTGGATGGCCTGGTGCGTGGCAACCCCCTTTTTTGTGGGGGTTATCAGCAAGGGGCGCACGGTTAAAAACACCATCATCGGCGGGTACATTGCCGGCCTTGCCAGCACCTTTACCTCCTTTATCGTGTTTGGCAACTATGGCCTGGGGCTGGAGATGCACGGCCGGCTGGATATTTCCGGCGCCATTGCCGCCGGGCAGGATATCCCTTCCGTGATCCTCTCGATCTTCCACACCCTGCCGCTACCGGTGGTGGCGCTTGCGCTGCTCTTTGTCACCATGGTGCTCTTTTATGCCACCACCTTTGATTCACTCACCATGGTGGTGGCGGCCTACTCCTACCGCAAGCTGGCGGATGTGGAGGAGCCGCACCACGCGGTACGCATCTTCTGGGCCTTTATCTTCATCATCTTTCCCATCGGGCTTATCAACGCCCAAAGCTCGCTGGCAAGCCTGCAGTCGGTATCCATTGTGGCGGCTTTCCCCATCGGCATTATCCTTATTTTGCTGGTGGCCAGCTTCTTAAAGGACGCCCGCAGCTACCTTGCCGAGCTGGGCGCGCCCGCAGACGAAAAAACGCCCCCCGCGCCCCCTCAAAAGGGCGCCGGTTAACCCGTGGCGGCCCTGTGTGGGCCGGCCCGAAAGGGCACAGCAAGGATCCGCAGGCCGACGGGCCGCTGAACGCCTGCCTTGGCGGGCGTTCAGCCCCGGCAGCCTGAAGATGCAGGGGCTCGGCCTTGACCTGCCGCGCGCTCAACGGCCGAAGCGCGCGGCAGGGATGCAAGGCGCCCCGACTTTATATAAGGAGGAACGATCCATGTCAACAGCACGCAAAAGCAACAAATGGCTTACCCTGATCCTGGTCGCGTTCGCGGGCGGCCTCATCACCAAGCTGCCCTATCTGCGCGAGACCTACATGCAGCCCCTGATGGATGCCACCGGGGCCAGCGCCACCGGCCTGGGCCTGATTATGTCGGCCTATGGCATCGTCAACTTTATCTGCTACTTCCCGGGCGGTATCCTGGCAGATAAATTTAGCTGCAAAAGTCTGATCGTGGTGTCCTGTATCGGCACCGCCCTGGCGGGCTTCTGGTTCTGGACCATGCCCGGCTTTATCTGGCTGGTGGTTATCCACGCCATCTTTGCCATCACCACCGTATTTACCTTCTGGGCCGCGATGGTCAAGGCCATCAACCGCCTGGGCGAAGAAGAAGAGCAGGGCCGCCTGTTCGGCTTCCTCGAGGGCGGCCGCGGCCTCATCGGCACGGTTGCGGCGTTTGGTTCCGTGGCGGTCTTCTCCTGGGCGGCCGACAGCATCGGCGGCATGCAGAACGCCATCATGTACTACTCGGTGCTCATGCTGGTGGCCGGTATCCTCTGCGCCATCTTCCTGGAGAACGACAAGCCCACCCCCAAGACTGCCGAGGAGAAGGCAGCCTCCGGCAACGGCCTCAACATGAAGGATTTCCTGGAGGTCGCCAAAATGCCCCGGGTCTGGCTGTGCGGCGTCATGGGCGTCTGCAACTACTCGGCCCTCATCTTCCACGGCTATGTCACCCCCTACCTCTCGGCCGCCTTTGAAATCCCCGATTCCACCGTGGCCACCCTGTCGGTGGTGCGTACCTACATGATGATGATGCTGGGCGCTTTTGCCGCCGGCTTCATCTCGGATAAGGTGGGCAGCCGCATCAAGTTCATGCAGTACGCCTTTATCGGCATGACCGTGTTTGCCGCGGCCTATGTGATCATCCCGGCCGGCAAGTCCTCGATCCCCTGGATCATCCTCACCTTTGTGGTGTACGGCCTGTGCCTGTACTCCATCAAGGCCCTCTACTTCTCCACCATCGACGAGGTCCTGGTGCCCAAGCATCTGGCCGGCACCGCCTCCGGCGTCATTTCGCTGTGCACCTACGCCCCCGAGATGTTCCTGTACACCGTTTCGGGCAGCATGGTGGACAAATACGTCGGTACCGCCACCCCGCTCAAGGGCTACATCAACTGCTTCATCGCCATGATCGTGCTGTCGGCCATCGGCTTTGCCAGCGCGCTGGTGCTGTACAACATGAACAAAAAGGCCCGCGAGGCCGCCGGCTCCGCCGCGTAAGCGGTTCCGGCCTTACCCTTTGCCGCCCGGCCCTGTAAAGCGCAGGCCGGGCGGCCTTCAACTATCCTGCAAGAGGTGACAGCCTTATGATCAAAAACTACGCCCATCGGGGCTTTTGCAGCAAATACCCCGAAAATACCCTTTTAAGCTTTGAAAAGGCGCTGGCCGAAGGGGTGGACGGCATCGAGAACGACGTCCAGCTTACCAAGGACGGCGAGATCATTATCCTGCACGACGAGAGCGTGGACCGCACCACCGACGGTACCGGCTGGGTCAAGGACTACACCCTGGCCGAGCTGAAAAAGCTGAACGCCAACGAAAAATTCGGCGACGCCTACCCGGTGCAGCGCATCCCCACCCTGCGGGAGTATCTGGAGCTGGTAAAAAACGAGCCGATCATCACCAACATCGAGATGAAAACCGGGGTGTTTGAGTATCTCGAGATGGAGCAAAAGCTCGTGGACATGCTGCGGGAATACAAGATCACCGACCGCATCCTCATCACCAGCTTCAACCACTTTACCATCCTGCGCATGAAAAAGCTTGCACCCGAGATCAAGTACGGCTTTTTGGCCTACGACTGGCGGATCGACGCGGGCGAGTATACCCAGCGGTACGGCATCCCCTGCTACCACCCCGATTACCACAACCTCACCTGGCCGGTCATCGAGGAGCTGCACGCCCATAACATCGAGGTCAACCCCTATACGGTGGACGACCCGGCCGACATCCGCGACCTGATCCAAAAAGGGGTCAACAGCGTCATCACCAACTGCCCGGACGTGGTCAACCGGATTCGGGCCGAGGGGTAGGCAGCCTTGTTTGAGCCCTTGCCCGGGGCAAGGGGCAGGCCTGCGGCCGGCATAAAACGGTTGCTGCCCGGCCCTGCCGTTTGGCTCCCGGCCCGTATAGAGAAACAGCCCTGCCATAAAGCGCCGCCCTGGCAGGCCCTGAGAAGGGCCTGCCAGGGCGGCGTGATTTGCTTATGGATGAGTGCGGCGTGCTTTTGTTTTTAAGGGGGAGGCCAAGGGGGAGGCTGCCGGGCTCCCGCAGCCTGTGTTCCCTTATGCCCTCGCGGCGATCTCGGCCTTGATTTTTTCGATAAATTCGGCGGGGGGCATCACGCCGCCGTTTTCCTCCCTGCGGGCGCGCACGGCCACGGTGCCGGCTTCCATCTCCTTGTCGCCCACCACCAGCATATACGGGATTTTTTGTAGCTGGGCTTCCCGGATCTTGTAGCCCATCTTCTCGCTGCGCAAGTCCCCCTCGGCCCGGATGCCGGCGGCGTCCAGCCGGGCCTCCAGTTGCCGGGCATACTCGTGCGCGCGGTCGGTAATGGGGATCACCTTTACCTGCACCGGCGCAAGCCAGGTGGGGAAGGCCCCGGCAAAATGCTCGATCAGGATGCCGATAAACCGCTCGATGCTGCCAAACACCACCCGGTGGATCATCACGGGCCGGTGCTTCTGGCCGTCCTCGCCGGTGTACTCCAGCTCAAACCGCTCGGGTAGCTGCATATCCAGTTGGATGGTGCCGCACTGCCAGGTGCGGCCGATGGCGTCCACTAAGTGGAAATCCAGCTTGGGGCCGTAAAACGCGCCGTCCCCCTCGTTGACCGTGTACTCGCGCCCCAGCTCCTCGAGCGCGCCGCGCAGCCCCTCGGTGGCCTGCTCCCAGGCCTCCTCGCTGCCCATGTGGTCCTCGGGCATGGTCGAGAGCTCGATGTGGTAGCTGAAGCCGAACTTGCTGTACACCTCGTCGATCAGTTTGACCACCCCCTTGATCTCGCCCTTGATCTGCTCCGGGGTCATAAAGATGTGGGCGTCGTCCTGGTTGAAGCAGCGCACCCGCATCAGCCCGTGCAGCGCGCCCGAAAGCTCGTGCCGGTGCACAAGGCCGATCTCGCCCATGCGCAGCGGCAGGTCCCGGTAGGAGCGGGGCTGGGTCTGGTAGACCAGGATGCCGCCCGGGCAGTTCATCGGCTTGATGGCAAAATCGGTGTCGTCGATCACGGTGGTGTACATGTTGTTCTTGTAGTGGTCCCAGTGGCCGCTGCGCTCCCAAAGGCTGCGGTTGAGCATGATGGGGGTGCTGATCTCCTGGTAGCCGGCCTTGTGGTGGATCTCGCGCCAGTAGTCGAGCAAGGTGTTTTTCAGCACCATGCCCTTGGGCAGAAAGAAGGGGAAGCCGGGGCCCTCTTCCAGCAGGGCAAACAGCTCAAGCTCCTTTCCTAAGCGGCGGTGGTCCCGCTTGGCCGCCTCCTCCATCCGCTTTTGATACTCCTCCAGCATGCTCGCCTTGGGGAAGGCGACGCCGTACAGCCGGTCCAGGCTGTCGCGGGAAGCATCCGCCCGCCAATAGGCGGCAGCGACCTTGGTCAGCTTGACCGCCTTGAGCGCGCCGGTGCTCATCAGGTGCGGCCCGGCGCACAGGTCGGTAAAATCGCCCTGCCGGTAAACGCTCAACTGCCAGCCCTTTTGGGCGTACTCCTCCAGCAGCTCCAGCTTATAGTCCTGCCCGGCAAACATAGCGCGGCCCTCCTCGGCCGTAATTGCCTGCTTTTCCACCGGCTCATCCTGCTTTACCAGCCTTTTCATCTCGGCCTCAATGGCCTCAAAGTCGCCGGTGGTCAGCGGCCGGCCGGCCTTGATGTCGTAATACCAGCCGTTTTCCAGCGCCGGCCCGATGCCGAACTTTGCCTCGGGAAAGAGGTGCTGCACCGCCTGGGCCATTACATGGGCGGCGGTGTGCCAAAAGGCGTGCCGGCCCTCCGGGTCGTCAAAGGTTAAAATTTCCAAACTGCAGTTTTGGGTCAGCGGGGTGCGCAAATCGCACGCCTCGCCGTCGATCCTGGCCGCGCAGGCTGCCTTGTACAGCCCCGGGCCGATGCTTTTTGCCACCTCTGCGGCGGTGGTACCCTCGGCCACCTCGCGTACAGTACCCTTCAGATTTACTTGCAGCATCTTGTGGTATCCTCCGTTCTTTCTTGTTTTGGGCTCCCGGCTGCGCCGGGGCAGCCAGCGCCTCGGCAGGCCCAAAGCCCGCCCTGCGGGGAAGGGCCGCCCCCCGCGCAAAATGGCAAAGGCCTGCCGGCGGGCCCCTTCAGCCGGCAAGCAAAAACGCCCCACCCCGCTGCCAAACGACTGGCTGCCAACGGGGTGAGACGCGCAAATGCATGCCGTGTCCCACGGTTCCACCCGAATTGCGCGCGGCCCCGGCCGTTTGGCCCAAAGGGCGGCGCGCCTCATCAGCGGCTGTAACGGGCCGTGCCCGGCGGGGGTTCGCCCCCGCGCTCCGCGGTGGTAGGCGTCCCGGGCTGCCGCAGGGCCGCTTGCAGCACACCGGCACAAAACCGGCGGCGGCCTTCTCTCATGCTGGTTTTCCGGGGCCTGTGTCCGCGTCAACGCTTTTGCGGAATGAGTTCTGCGACCATTGTACCCCCGTACCCGGGCAAAGTCAAGCCTTTTCGCCCTGCCTTAACGCCTCCCCAGCTTCTTGACATCGCCGTGCAAAGAGTGCTATCTTTGTAAAAACGCCCCGCCTGCGCGGCCGGTGCGGGAGCGGTGCAAAAAAGGAGGACCCTATGACCCTGCAGAGTATTTTGGTATTGGCCGGCTTGATTGCAGTGCTGGCCTTTGCCATTGTGTGGATTGCGAAACAGGGCGGATGGCAGGACCGCAAATGCGGCGGGAACTGCTTAAGCTGCATGCAAAACTGCGACAGGCGCGAGCAGCCGCCCAAGGAGGGCTGAGCGGCCCGCCGCCGCGCGGCCGCCCCTTGGGCGCGGCCGTATTGTAGTATAGGGCTTTTTGGGGCCCGGCCGGGAACAGCCTGGCCCCAAAACAGGGGAAAACGAAAGGATGATACCGATGAACAAGGCGCTCAAAAAGGGCTGGCTGGCTTTGGGTGTGCTGGTGGCGGCGGCCCTGCTGCTGGCCGGCGTATACTATGCGTTTATGCCCCGCGGCGCGGCGGGGGATAAAACCATTACGGTGGCGGTGGTGCTGGCAGACGGCGCCCGGAACGGACATACCATCCAGACAGACGCCGAAAACCTGCGCGGCGCGCTGGAGGAGGCGGGCCTGGTTGAGGGCGAGGAAGGGCCCTACGGCCTCTATGTTACCACGGTGGACGGGGTTACTGCCGACTGGGAGGCCGACGGTAGCTGGTGGTGCCTGACCAAGGGCGGCGAAATGCTTGAGACCGGGGTGGATGACACCCCCATTGCCGACGGCGACGCCTTTGAACTGACCTATACGGTCGGCTGAGCCGGATGCTTGGCAG
>CAJTSP010000031.1 GCA_910578965.1 uncultured Oscillospiraceae bacterium | reverse complement strand
AGAGCATGGGCAGCTCGACATTTTTTTGGGCGCTGGTGCGGCCGATGAGGTTAAAGTTCTGGAAGACAAAGCCGATCTTGCGGTTACGCACCTCGCTCATGCGGGCGTCCTTCTGGGTGAGGATGTCCAGCCCGTCGAGGGTATAGCTGCCGGCGGTGGGGCGGTCGAGCGCGCCGATGATGTTCATGAGGGTGGACTTACCGCTGCCGGATTCGCCCACAATGGCCACAAAGTCGCCGGGGTAAACGGTGAGGTCGATCCCGTGCAGAATTTCCAGCTCGTTTTGCTTGCCCTCGTAGTACCGCTTTACTATGCCCCGCATCTCGATCATCGGCTCCGGCCTTTGGGGCGCGCCGGCCTGCGCTGCTTTTTGCTCTGCCATTGCCTTAGCCCTCCATGCCTGCCCCGGCGCCCATGGCCATCGGGTCGGGCGCCATGCTCAAAAGCTCCATCCCTTCGGTGAGCTCAGGGGCCTCGATCTCTATTTCCACATCGCTCTCAAGGCCGGTGGTTACCACAATGGGGGTTAAGGTGGTGCTGCCGTCCTCGGCGGTTTCGCGGGCGTATACCACTGCGTTGCCCTCGGCGTCGGTGCCTACGGCGTCCAGCGGGGCCACAAAGATGCCCTGCCGGGTCTCCAGAGCAATATCGGCACGGGCGGTCATGCCAAGGCGCAGGGTGTCGGCCGCATCCAGGATGCGCAGCCGTACCGGATAGGTAACCTCGCCGTTTGAGCCCGACGCCGCACGGGGGGCGACCCAGCTTACCTCCCCGGTAAAGGTATCCCCCGCGCCGGAGGTGATTACGGCCTGCTGGCCCAGCCGCACCCGGTTGATATCATACTCCTTGATATTGACGCTCAGTTCAAGGTCGCCCGCATTTTCAATGGTGGCGAGCTCGGTGGCCGCCGCGCCCACCTTGGCTGCCAGGCCGGTTACCACGCCGCCCTGCGGCGCGGTAATGGTGCATTGCTCCCTTTGGCGGCGCAGCGAAGCAAGCTCGGCTGTGCTTACGTTCTGCTGGGCCAGTACCGCGTTGTTCAGGGCATCCTGCGCGTCCTCAATGGCCAAGCTGTCCTGCCGCATCACGCTCTCCCAGTTGGCGTTTGGCAGGTCCTGGGGGTTTTCGTCGTCGATCTTTTTCTGGTTGCGGGCATCTTCCAGGCGGCGGGCCGCCTGGTCCACGCTTAGCTGGGCCTGGGCCTGCGCGTTGGATACGGCCTGCTGCGCCGCGCGGATCTGGCTGTCCAGCTCGGTGGTGTCCAGTACCGCAATAACATCGCCGGCCGCCACCGTATCCCCCTCGCTCACCCGCAGCTCGGCCACCGGGTAGGGCAGGGAGGTGGTTACGCTGGCCGATTCGCCCGAGGTAATGCTGCCGCTCACCTTCAGCCCGCTGCGCAGCTCGCGCCGGGCAAGGGTAAAGGTAGGCAGCTCGGTGCTTTGTGCGGCCGCCGCCGCGGCCCGGGCCGGGCCCGCAAATACAATGTTGTACAGGGCCCCCAGGGCGGCCAGTACCGCCAGTACAATTGCCAGCTTTTTATGCCGGCCCAAAAAGGATTTGATCTTGCTCATCAATGCTTCGCCCCCTATTTATGTACGGTATCCCGAGGATACACCCTCCCCAAAGGGGAAGGTCAAGGCTTTTTTCGCCCTTTTTGCAAAAGCCGGGGCCCAAGGCCAAGATCCGGGCCCACCAGAGTATATAACGCGGGAGGCAGAGGATTTCTTTCAGGTTTTTTCCAAAAATATCCCCTGCCACCCCAATTTTCATAAAGGTTTTGCAAGGCGGCGCGGCGGGGATGCAGAGCGCGGCCCAAACAAAAAAGCCTTCCAGCATCTGGAAGGCTGCCGGCCTGCGCCGGGGGATACCGCCTGCCGGTAAAAGCAGGGCATTTTTGCTTGGCCGTGGGGCAGCCGCGGCAACGGGGGCGCTATCCCCGCCGCGGGGATGCAATGCCTGCGGCAGGGCGGGAGCCTTGGAGGCTTGCCCCAAGCTCGGCCCCTGCAATAGGGCCTGGGGCTGTGCCCCTTGGGCCGCCCGCTGCCGCTTACTCCAGCGGCACCAGGTCGCAAAACACCGCCCTTGCCTTGCCCGAGAGCGGCAGGTCGCGGTGGTAGCGGCCAAACAGCCAGCTACGGTACTCTACACTTTCTAAAAGCTTATCAAAAAAGGTGTGCAGCCAGTTGGTCTGCTCCCGTTCCATGGCGGTAAAAGCCAAAAAACGGGTGGGGGCGTCGTGGGTGAGGATATAATCCACCTTTCTGCCGGCCGCGGCCAGGTTCTCGGCGCAGAATTCCAGCTCATCGGTGGTGGGCATCTCGGCCCGCCACCAGTTTACCCCCTCCTCGCGCTCCTCCTTGTCCTCGCTTTCGCCGCCGCCAAAGCAGAGCAGCTTTTTGCCCTCAATCTGCAAAATGCTGCCGCGCTGGATGTAAAAAAGGTTGTCTGCAATCTTGCGGGCCCGGCCGGCCTTGTATTCTGCCACCGGGTAATCCCGCAGAAGATCAAAATTTTCGTGGCACCCATCGATAAACAACAACTGATAAGGCCGGCGAGCCAGCCATTTCAGCGCCTTTTGCTCCTCCCTGCCGCCGTCCCACAAAAAGCCGAAATCACCCAGGACAATCAGGGTGTCCTGTCTTTTTAACCGGCGCATCGGCCGCTCGGTAAACCGGCGCAGATCGCCGTGGGTATCCCCCGTAACATAGATCAAGCCTGTGCCCGCCTCCTTGCCGGCTGCATCCGGCGCGTAAAATCTGCCAAAGCTTACAGCAGGCGCTGCCGCCCCTTCTTTCTTTGCCGGGCGGTGCTTTACAAACCCCAAAAGCCTGCTATAATAAGTACGCAAAGCTTGCGGCAGGCTCCGCGCCCGCCCCTGCGCGATACCCATTTATTCTACCAAGTTTCGAGGGAATTGTCTACATGAAAAAACGCCTGCACATCAAGAGGCCTCCGGCTGCCGTGCGTTGCTTTGCCTGCCTTTTGGCTGCGGCGCTGGCCGCGTTGCTGTTCTGCCTGCCGGCCGGCGCGGTGGGCTTTACCCCCACCTGCGAGGTGTATGCCGAGGCCGCCTACATCGTTAATACCGACACAAACCTCATCGTTTACGAAAAAAACAGCGAAACGCCCCTGCCGGCCGCCAGTCTCACCAAGCTGATTACGGCGGCGTTGCTGCTGGAGCGGTATGGCGACGATATGGATACCCCCCAGCTTACCGCCTACAGCTACCTGTTTGACTATGTGTTTGGCAAAAACGCCAGCCATGCCGACATCCGCCAGGGCGAGGTGCTATCTCCCCGCAGCCTGCTTTATGCCATGATGCTGCCCAGCGCCAACGAGGCGGCGTATATTGTTGCGCATGATTTGGGAAACGGCCAGGTTGATAATTTTGTCAACCAGATGAACGCTTTTGCCGGCCGGCTGGGCTGTACCGGCACCCGTTTTTACGATCCCTGCGGGCTGGACGAGCGCAATGTTACCACCGCGCGGGACGCCTATCTCATGATCCGCTACCTGATGGAGTTTGATATCTTCCGGGAGGTGTGCGGCTCAAACGACTATATGATGCCTGCCAATACCCGGCACGAAAACCCCTACCGCGTCGACAATACCAACCGCATGGTGCAACCCACCTTTGGCGGCAACTACTACCGCTCGTATGCACAGGGCGGCAAAACCGGATCCTTGGGCGAATGGCAGAACTTTGCTAGCTGGCACAACCAAAACGGCGAGACTTATGTCTGCGTGGTGCTGCACAGCCCCGATAGCTGCGACCCTTACGAATACCCCACCAAGCGCCCGGCCCTGTACGAAACCGGCCGGCTGATGGATTGGGTATTCGACAGCTTTTCCATCCAGCCCGCGCTGGACACCGAGCAGCCCATCGAGGAAATCCCGGTGCGCTATTCGGCCGGGCCGGACACCGTGATGCTCTACCCGGCAGGCAGTATGATGACCATCCTGCCGAAAGGCTCGGACGGCAGCGTCACCCAAAAAACCTTCCATCTGCCCGAGTCGGTGCCGGCGCCCGTCAGGCAGGGGGATGTGATTGGCACCGTGACCCTCTCGCTCTCGGGCGAGGAGATCGGCACGGTGGAGCTGTTGGCCGGCCGGGATATCGAGCGCAGCGAAATTTTATTTGTCATTGCCAAGATCGGCGAGTTTTTTGGCAGCCTGTATTTTCGGGTGGTGGTGATCCTCAGCATCATTGCCATTGCGGGATATCTGGTGTTTTTTGTGGTGCACAGCTACAAAAAGCGGGGCGCCAAAAAGGTGCGCCGCCGCCCATATTAGCCGCGCTTGCATGGCGCCGTACCTTTGCACGGCGGCCGCCATAGGGAGGCGTAGGCCACGCAAGGCCCCTTTTGCAGCGCGGCGGGCCCTGCCCGTATAATCCGCCCTCACCCGGTGCACAATAGTGCCGGGTGATTTTTGTGAACCGGATGATCTTGTTCTGCATCGGGGCGCTGGGCTACGGAGGCATTGAGGTTGCGGTGCGCGGCCATACCCACTGGACTATGCTGCTGGCAGGCGGGGTTTGCCTTTTGGGCCTGCGGCAGGTGAGCCTTGTGCTGGCCGGCGTCCCCCTTTTGCTGCGCTGTGCCGCCGGCGCGCTGCTCATCACCGGCATCGAGCTTGCGGTAGGCCTTTTGTGCAACCACTGCCTGCATTGGGCCGTGTGGGATTACTCGGATCAATGGGGCAACCTGTGGGGGCAGATCTGCCCGCAGTTTACCTTTTATTGGTTTTTGCTCTCGATCCCGCTGCTCTGGGCGTTTGAGCGGGCGGGCGCGCCTGCCGAGCGGCTGTAGGCAGCCACCGGCCTGCCCGGCCGCGCAAGGATGCGCAAGGCCTTTGCAGAACCCTTGTAGCCGCAAATCGGATGCCCGCGCCAAGGAAAGGGCCCCGCGGCCCGTAAAATGCCCGTTTCCCCAAACCGGGAGACGGGCATTTTTGTATCTTAAGCCTCCAAATACCGTATACAACCAACGTACAAAACAGTGAGGCAGGAGCCGGGGGACGGTGCGGGAGCCCAGGCAGGCCGCGCGCAAAAAGAGTATCCGTAAAGGCGGGCCCCCGGGGGTAAATCCCCGGGGGCCCGTGCTTTGCCAGGCATGCAAAAAAAGGAAGCGCGCGGCAAAAACGCCGGGGGCCGCCGTACAGGCAGGGCGGGCCGCCCGTTATACGGCCGCCGTTATACGCCGCCCCGTGCGGCGATACACCGCAAATAACCGTCCCCCTGCCCGAGGGGGCGCTAAAGCTTACCCCTGCCCTGGCCGAGGGGTTCCTGTGCGGGCTGGGCCGTCGCGGGCGGGCAGGGGATACGCTGGAGCTCTACCGCCGCAGCCTGCGGCGGCTGTGCCTCCCTTTGTGTCGAGTTTGCCTGCGGCGCGTCGCTTTCTGCGGCGCAGGCGCTTTCCCACAGCGTGCCGTCTGCGGCGGCATCGGGGCTTTGCCCCGGCTCACGGTCCTGGCCGGTGAGCCGGTCAAACCATTCGAGAGCGGCAAATCGCAGCTCATACCCGTTTTGTACCAGCGCCTGCTCCTCTTCGGTGGGATATCCGGCCTCCTCGGCGGCCGGCAGGCAGAGGGCGGGGTAGAGTACGCAAAACCAGTTGCGTCCGGTGTGGCGGCCCAGTTCCACCCGCAAAGCATCGTATCGTCCGGGAGGCAGGGAGGACTCCCCGTACCGGGCGGAGGCAAACCAGCTCCGGGTAAGGGTTACCTGCACCGGCGTACCCGGCGCGCCTCCGGCTGCGGCAAAGGCCTGCTCGGCCGTAAGCTGCAACCGGGGCAGGGCGGTGCGGGCTAAGGCCATGGCGGCGGTTTTATCCGGTGCGCCGGAAAAAATTTCGCCGGCAGCGGCAAGCACTGCATCCCGTACCCGCAGCTTGTGCAACTGGTCCTCGGGGGTGTTGGAGCAGGCCCGCACATGCAGGCGCAGGGTATGCTGGCGTACCGTATCGGCCAGGCGGGCAAAGCCGGCAAAGCGCACGGACAGAAAAATCGTAAGACATAGCCCCAACAGCAGGCTGATCTCCAGCCGCGCACGGCGGCTGGCTCCAAAAGCCCGGATGTGCCGTTTCATAAAAGCCTCCCGTTTTTTGCGGCAGTAAGAAAACTGCAAAGGATCAAGCAAGCTTTTCTTCGCCGCATCTGGCAGGAAAAATTTTCCGCTTGCGCAAAGTCTTGCCCGCCCCGGCCGGGATTATACCCTGTGCGCCCAAAAAGCAGGGGCCGCCCCGCGCAAGGCCCGGCTGTTCCGCATCCAAAAGGGCCGGGGCTGGCTTTCCGGGGCGGGATGTGGTATGCTGGATAAAGCAGAGGGGAGTCGAACCCAGGCCGCTTCTCGGTGTTTTTTGGCTTGTCCTCCTCGGCAGGCGGCAGCCTGCCTGCGTTGCCCGCACCCAAAATCGCTCAAAAATCCCTCGCCGAAAAGGTTTCGCAATTTTGCCCCGGCACACGGATGGGCAGGCAAGAGCGGTGACGCAGCATGCACGCTTTGTGTGCTGGGGCAAAACCGGTCTGGGTTTGATCCCCCTCTGCTAAACTGTACAAGAAAGGGGAATCCCGATGAATGAATTTGCCTTTGGAGTGATCGAAAAACGCATCCAGCGCACCGTGCAGGCGCTGAAAAACAACGCGATGGACGCGTGGTATGTAAAAACTGCGGCCGAGGTGGTCCCGCTGGCTGCAAGCCTGATGCCCGAAGGCGCAACGGTTGCCTGCGGAGGCAGCGTTACCCTTGCCGAAACCGGCGTGATGCAGCTACTTGCCGGCGGCCGGTACCATTTTTTGGACCGGGCCGGCCTTTCGGGCGAGGCGCTGCAAAAGGTTTTCCGGGATGCTTTTTCGGCCGACTGGTATTGCATGAGCAGCAACGCCATTACCGAACAGGGCGAGCTGTATAATGTAGACGGCAACGCCAACCGGGTGGCCGCGTTGGCTTACGGCCCCACAAACGTGCTGGTGGTGGCGGGCTACAACAAGATTGTGCCCGACCTTGCCGCCGCTGACGCCCGGGTACGGGCCGTTGCAGCCCCGGCCAACACCGCCCGGCTTTCCTGTAAGACCCCTTGTGCCGTTACCGGCAGATGCGAGGGCTGCCACAGCCCCGGCCGTATCTGCTGCTCTACCCTTATCTGCGCGCAGCAGAGGGTGCCCGGCCGTATCAAGGTAATTCTGGTGGGCGAGGAGCTTGGCTTTTAGGATGCCGGCATATGGGCGCAAAGTGCCCTGCCGCCGGTGCACGGGTGCTTTGCCTTGCTTTTAGGCTGCCGGCGCGGGCATGGCATAGCAAAACCAAAACGGCAAAAAAATTCGGGGCGATGCATAGCATCGCCCCGAAACCTGCATACGGGCTTCCCGCCTTGGCCGTCTGCGGCAAATCAAAACCTACCTTTATGGCAGGTGGGTGCCCTGCGCCCGGGTTCACGCTCCCTTCTTCCGTGCTCCCCACGAGGGGGCGGGAGGTCTGCGATCCGCCGGAAGACCCCGGGCTCCCGGTGTTTGATTAGTAGGATTAAATCATGCCGCAACAATTCGCACCAGGCAGGAAGCCGGGCTGCGTTTGGACATATCTATCTTTCGGGCAGGTCTTCAATTTCAAAAAACTCGCTTAGGCGCTTTTCAAAAATGTGGCCCACCTCGTACAGCTCCTCGTCGTCATCGATCAGATCGAGGTATTCGCCCTCCTCGTCCTGGTTTACCTTCATCAGCACGAGGTCGAGATCCTCCTCGGGGAGGGCCTCTTCGCCCTCTGCATAGGGCACCAGCGCCATGTAGCGTGCGCCCTTGTGATCCACCGCGTCAATTACCTCAAAGCTGTGCTCGGTGCCCTCTTCGTCCTCCAGCACGATGATGTCGGCCTCGTATTCCTCTTGCCCTTCGGGCAGGGGCTGGCTGTTCTGGGCCATGGGTTGCTCCTTTCGCGGGCACGCTGCCGGCGGCCCAAACGCATTTTCTTTTTTATAGTGTAGCTTTTTTTTGCGGGTACGTCAAGCGCGAAAAGGGGCGGCGGGGCCAAGGGCAAAAAAACTTGTTTTGTTTTTTCTATTCTGCTCCGGTTTGTGCTATAATATCCTGAAAAGGCCGCTTGGCGGCAGGGGCAAAAGGGGGTACGGCGGCTTGCGCATAAAAACGTGGGTGCGTGCGGCTTGCGCGCTGCTGGCAGTTTTGCTGCTGGCCGGCTGCGGCGAGGGCGGCCGGGGAGGGCGCAGGGAAAAGATCGAGCGGCCGCAATACGATGGGGAAATCCCCCAGCTCTGCGAGCCGGCCGAGGGCGCGCTGATCGCCGTCTTTGACACCAGCCTCGGGGAGATCCGCGCCCAGCTTTTTGCGCAGGATGCCCCGTTGGCAGTGCAAAACTTTACATCCCTTGCCCAGGAGGGCTATTACGACGGGCTGAGCTTCCACCGGGCGGTGTACGGCTTTGTGGTACAAAGCGGGGACGCCGGCGGCGAGGGCTTAGGCGGCCGCACCATCTGGGGCCGGCCCTACCCGGTGGAGTACAGCGGCCGGGTGCGGCACTATTCCGGCGCGCTCTGTGCCGCCTTCAGCCAGGACGAGCCGGTAAGCGGCGGCAGCCAGTTTTATTTTGTAGCGGCCCTGCCCGGCGAGCCGGACGAGGGGCTGCGAGCCCAGATGGAGAGCGCCGGCTGGCCCGAGGAGGCCCGGGAGGCCTACGCCCAGGTGGGGGGCCTGCCGTATCTCGACAATACCGATACCGTGTTTGGCCAGGTCTACCAGGGCATGGAGGTGGTGGACGCCATTGCCCGGGCCGAAACCGACGAAACGGGCCGTCCGCTGGAAGAAATTACTATCCGCAGCGTAACCATTGCGAGCTATTCGGCCGCAGATGCCGCCCCGGCCGGGAGCGCGCCAAACGGGTGACCGCCCGCCTGCCGCAGCCCCTGCGGGGCCGCGCTGGGCAAAGGCCGGCTGGTCGCCGTAGCCCCTGCGGGGGATGCACAAGAGGAAGGATATGAAAAAACTTGTTCGGGGGCTGCTCACCCGCACCTTTTTTGTGGCGGTGCTGGCGCTTTTGCAGGTCGGGCTCATTGTGGGGCTGGTGCTCTGGCTGGGCGCCCGCTCCAGTTGGGTGTATCTGGCGCTGGTCGTCGTCAGCGTGCTGATTGTGCTGACCATGCTCGACCGGGATGACATCAACCCCAGCTACCGCCTGATGTGGATCGCCATCATCGTGTTTTTGCCTCCAACCGGCACCCTTTTTTACCTGTTTTGGGGCCAGCGCAGCGTCAACTGTGCGGCGGCCAGGCGGTACAAGGCCTCGGCTGCACGCGGGGCCGAAGCCCTTGGGCAGGACCCGGCGCTCCTCCGGGCGCTTGCCGTGCGGCACGGTAAGCTGGTGCGCTGTGCGGCCTACCTGGCCCGGCATGCCGGCGCCCCCCTTTACGCCGATACCCTCTGCGAATATTACCCCTTGGGCGAGGCGTTTTTGCCTCCGCTGCTTGAGGAGCTAAGCCGCGCCAAACGCTTTATTTTTATGGAGTACTTTATCATCGAGGGCGGCTACATGTGGGACGCCATCCTCGACCTTCTCAAGGCAAAGGCGGCATCCGGGCTGGACGTGCGGGTACTGTACGACGCCTTTGGCAGCATGTTTACCCTGCCGGAGAACTACGCCGATACCCTGCGGGCCGCCGGCATCAAGTGCGTGCCCTTTTCGCCGGTGCGGCTTTCCCGCCATGTGGGGGATTATGTGATGCTCAACCACCGTGACCACCGCAAGATCACGGTGATCGACGGCAACGTGGCCTTCACGGGCGGGCTCAACCTGGCCGACGAATACATCAACCGCAAAAAGCGGTTTGGCGTCTGGAAGGACACCGGCCTGATGCTGCGGGGCAGCGGGGTGTATTCCATGACCGTGGGCTTTTTGGCCATGTGGGATTACCTCACCGGCAGCGAGAGCGATTTTGCCGCCTGCGCGCCCACCCTCCGCTATGCCAGCGACGGTTTTGTACAGCCCTATTTCGACTCCCCCCTCGATACCGAGACGGTGGCCGAAAATGCCTACCTCAACGTATTGCAGCAGGCGCAGCGGTATGTCTACATCGTTACCCCCTACCTGATTGTGGACAATGAGATGCTCACCGCCCTTCGCCTGGCCGCCCGGGGCGGGGTGGACGTGCGGCTCATCACGCCCGGCGTGCCGGACAAATGGTATGCTTATTGGGTGACCCAGAGCTATTACAAAACCCTGCTGGAGGCCGGGGTGCGGATCTTTCAATATACTCCGGGTTTTATCCATGCAAAGATGTACGTTTCGGACGATGAGGCGGCGGTAGTGGGCAGCGCCAATATGGACTACCGCAGCCTTTACCTGCACTTTGAAAACTGCTGTGCTTTTTATGGCGGGCACATGGTGGAGGATGTCAAGGCCGACCTGCTGGCCGCCATGGAGGCCGGCAGGGAGGTAAGCCTGGCGGATGTAGCCCACACCCCGCTGCCAAAGCAGTTGGTGCAGAGCTTTTTGCGCATTTTCTCGCCCCTGATGTAGCCTGTGGGCCTGCCCCGCCTTTTTTTGCGGGGATGTCTGGCGTTTAGGGCCCTGAGGCTTTTACAGGAGCTCCGGCCCGGTTATGGCCCGCAGCCCACAAACGCCCTTTTAGGGCGAAAAACAACAAAGAGGGATAAAAACGGATGAAAATACTGGCGGTAGATTATGGGGATGCCCGAACCGGGCTGGCGGTGTGCGACGCCACCGAGCTTTTGGTTAGCCCGGTGGGCCAGCTTGAAGAAAAAAACATGGCCAGGGTATCCCAAAAAATCCTGGAGGCCGGCCGGCAGCAGAGGGCGGAAATGATCGTGCTGGGCCTGCCCCGCAACATGGATGGTACCGAGGGTGCGCGGGCCGAAAAAACCCGGGCGCTGGCGGCGCTGCTGGCCGAGGGCGGGGTGCCGGTGCGGCTGTGGGACGAGCGCCGCACCACCGTGAGCGCCGCGGCCCTGCTGGCCGAGAACGGCAGCTTTGGCAAAAAGCGCAAGGCAAAGCTGGACGCGGTGAGCGCGGCGGTGATTTTAGAAACCTATCTCGCCTGGCGTAAAAACCACCCGGGCCAGGCTTGAGGCGCCTGCCGGCGGCAAAACCAAAAACCGCCCATGTGCAACCCTGTGCCTAAGCCCAAAAATCCCGCCGGCAAAACCTAAAAAGGCCCCCCGTGCCCTGCCCCGGGCGCGGGGGGCCCTGCGTCCCGCACGGCGGCTTTAACAGAGGGGGTCCGATTCCCCCCTGCTTTATCCCAGCGGGAAATATTGCTCAAGGGCCAGCGAGCACAGCACGGCCTCGGCCTCGCTGCGCAGCCCGTGCTGCGCGTTGACCGCCTCCAAAATGGCGGCGCGCACGGCCTTTTCGGCCACGATGGCGATCAGCTCTTTTTCGGACTGCAGGGTGATGCCATGAAATGCTTCGGCGCTCTCGGCGCCGGTCCAGCGTGCTCGGATCACGGTGCCGCCCCGCGCCCCCGCCGCGCGGGCGGTTTTCATTACCATTTCGGTGCAGCCCTGGTTTACCGCCGCAAGGATCAGGCTGTACTGCTTTTCGTCCTGCATCTTCTTCCCTCCGTTCCGCGGCGGCATACCGCCGGCCAGTACCGCCGCTGCCAGGTTGTTCATGGCGGTGAGCGGCGCAGAAAAAACAATCCCTTTGGCCCGGGCCGCGCGGTGCTGCTCGTGGCATAGCTCGTACAGCAGCACGTTTGCCGCGGGTGCGGCGGCAAGGCTCAGCAAAATGTCCCGTTCGGGCGTACCAAAACCCAGCAGGTCCAGCACCTCCGAGGAGGCTGTGCCCCGGCCTGCGCACTGGAAATGCATATCCACCCCGTTTTTGGTGTATAGCTTTTGTACGGCGCGGCCTGCGCCGCGCTCCACAATGGTCACAATCAGGGTTACTCCCTGCCCTATGGCTTGGCCGTTCATGCTGTTGTCCCTTTCCCTATGCGTGCGGCGGTTCAGGCCGCGTCCGGTCCGTCAAAATACACGATGATGTCCTCGGCGCGCCGGCGCGCATGGGCCAGCCGCAGCCGCGCGGCACGCTCGCGCAGTACGCTTGCAAGCCCCAGCAGTTGGATGGAAACCAGGGGGGTCATGGCGACCATCGCCACCACCCCAAAGGCGTCGGCCATCACGTTGCCGCCCAGCGCCTCGCAGGCCCCCATGGCAAAGGGCAGCAAAAAGGTAGCGGTCATGGGGCCGCTGGCAACCCCGCCCGAGTCAAACGCAATGCCGGTATAGATGGGCGGCACAAAAAAGCTCAGCCCCAGCGAGAGCGCGTATCCCGGTCCCAGCAGCGCAAGGAGCGGCAGCCCGGTAAGGATGCGCAGCATGGCCAGCCCCACCGAGGCCGCTACCCCCAGCGACAGGGCGCGCTGCATGGCGGCCTGTGTGATCGACCCGTTCGAGACCTCCTCCACCTGCTTGTTGAGCACCTGGACGGCCGGCTCGGCCCGTACCAAAAAATAGCCGATCACCATGCCAACAGGCGCCAGCAGCCAGCGATGCGGGCCGACAGCAATGCGGCCGCCGAGATATTCGCCGGCCGGCATAAAGCCCACGTTTACCCCGGCCAAAAAAAGCGCCAGGCCCACATATACATAGAGCAGCCCCACCCCAATGCGCAAAAGCTGCCGCCGGTGGAACCGCCGGAACCCGAGCTGGAACCCCGCAAACAGCGCAAGGATCGGCAAAAGGCTCACCCCTACCTCCTGCAGGTAGGCCGGCAGACGGACCAAAAAGGCGGCCGCAGCCTGGCGGGTATCCTGCAGGCTGGGGATCGGGGCGGGGGAGTATACGGCCCCGTCCGGGTGGTAAAAAATGCCCAGCAGCAGCACCGCCAGTACCGGCCCGACGCTGCATAGGGCAATCAGGCCAAAGCTGTCCTGGTCAGAGCCCTTGTCGCTGCGCAGGCTGGCAAGGCCGATGCCCATCGCCATCAAAAAGGGCACGGTGACCGGCCCGGTGGTTACTCCGCCCGCGTCAAATGAAACCGGTACAAAATCCGCCGGGGCAAGCAAGGCCAGCCCGAACACCAATGCATACAGGCACAGAAGGAGCCGCCGCAGCGGGATATGCAGCAGGATGCGTAGCTGTGCCAAGAGCAAGAACAACCCAACCCCGGCGGCTACCGCAACAATCAGAACCATGCTTGGGATAGCGGGGGTCTGCCGTGCCAGTACCTGCAGGTCCGGCTCGGCCAGGGTGGCTACCATGCCCAGCACAAAGCAGAGCGAAAGCACCGCCCAGAGGTGCCGGGATTTGCTTAGCTGAACCCCTACCCCTTCGCCCATCGGGATCATCGACATCTCCACCCCTAAGGTAAAAAGGCCCATGCCGGCCACCAGCGCCGCCGCCCCAAACGCAAACAGCACCAAAAGGCCCGGCTCCATCGGGCACACGCTCACGCTCAGCGCCAGCACCAGCGCGGTAATGGGCAGTACGCTGGCCATAGATTCGGCCAGCTTTTCACGCAGTTCAGGGTTCAGGTACATGGATCGCTCCTTTGCAGGCGGTATACGGTTCGTTTTCTAACTATTTTTATTCATTTTTATTATATCGTGCAGGGCCGGTGCGCGGCAAGCGGGCGGGCGGGTTTTTGATGGAATCTTAACGCCGGCCCGGCCGGTTCCCGCCCGCTTTCGCCAAATTTATGCAAGAGGGTGGCATATCCGGGCTTTTTTTGCTATACTGATACTGTCTGCCTGCGGCAAAGCGGGCCTTGGGAGGGGAAATGCGTGCATGCACCTGCGCTGGCCATTTAGGAGGCAGGTCAAAGAGTGGTTTTCGGTCTCGCTGCGGGACACACTGGTTCTGCTGGCCATTATGCTGGCGGCGGCGGCCTTCTGCGCGCTCAGCCGCCAGGTGTTCGACAGCAGCGACAGTTGGGCCTCCATGGTGTTTGTGCTGGCGGTGCTGTTTACCGCCATCAATACCTCGGGCTACCTGTACGGGGTGCTTGCCGCCCTGATTGGGGTTGTTGGGGTAAACTATGTGTTTACCTACCCGTATTTTGCTTTTAACTTTACCATGCAGGGCTACGCCTTTACCTTTGCGGGCATGCTGGCGGTATCCATCGCCACCAGCGTGCTGGCTACCCGGCTCAAGCGGCAGGAGTACCTGCGTGCCGAAACCGAAAAGGAAAAAATGCGCGCCAACCTCCTGCGGGCGGTCAGCCACGACCTGCGTACCCCGCTTACCAACATTGCGGGGGCCAGCGGGGTGCTGCTGGAGGGTGGCGACCGGCTGAGCGGCGCACAGCAGCGGGAGCTGCTGCGCGGGGTCAACCAGGACGCCAAATGGCTGATCCGCGTGGTGGAAAACCTGCTCTCGATCACCCGGATCGGCGCCGGCGAGGCGGCCGGCCTGCACAAGGAGCCGCAGCCCGCCGAGGAGATCATCAGCGAGGCGGTGCAGAAATTCCGCAAAAACTTTGCCGGCATGCCGGTACGGGTAGAGGTGCCGCGGTTGCTTTTAATGGTGCCCATGGACGCGCTGCTCATCGAGCAGGTGCTGCTGAACCTGATGGAAAACGCCGTTTACCACGCAAAAAATGCCACCTATATCCAGATCCAGGCCCTGCGCGAGGGGCAGCGGGCTGTCTTTTTGGTGCGGGACAACGGCGAGGGGGTTCCGGCCGAGCTGCTGGGGGCGCTGTTTTCCGGCAGCATCCCGGCCGAAAAGCGCGCTACCTCAGACGGGCGGCGCAATATGGGGATTGGGCTGTCGGTTTGTTCCACGATCGTTGAGGCGCACGGAGGCCGGATGACCGCCCGCAACCTGCCCGGGGGCGGCGCGGAGTTTGCCTTCAGCCTGCCGCTGGAAGAAAAGGAGGAACCGGATGGAAGTGAGGGATAAAATCCTTGTGGTGGAGGACGATGCGGGCATCTGCAATGTGATGGTGGCGGTGCTGTCTACCAACCGGTACGAGGTGCTCACCGCCGCCAGCGGCCGCCAGGCCGACACCCTTGTCCGCTCCCACTGCCCCGACCTTGTGCTGCTGGACTTAGGCCTGCCGGACCTGGACGGGCTCGAGCTGATCCGCCGGGTGCGCGGCTGGTCCGGCATGCCGATCGTGGTGGTAAGCGCCCGTTCCCAGGAGGCGGACAAGGTTGCCGCGCTGGATGCCGGCGCGGACGACTATATTGTAAAGCCCTTTGGCGCCGAGGAGCTTCTGGCCCGCATCCGCACCGCTTTGCGTCACGCGCGCAGCGCCGGCGTTTCAGCCGAGATCGCGCGCACCGGCCGGCTGCGGGTAGGGGGCCTCGAAATCGATTACGACAAGCGCCAGGTAGCGGTGGACGGCCAGCCGGTGCACCTTACCCCCAACGAATACAAGATATTGGCGCTGTTGGGTAAAAATACCGGCCGGGTGCTCACCTACGACGCCATCATCCAGGAGCTTTGGGGCCCCGGTACCCAGAGCGACAACCAGATCCTGCGGGTCAATATGGCCAATATCAGGCGTAAAATCGAGAAAAACCCTGCCGAGCCGCAATATGTGTTTACCGAGGCGGGGGTGGGTTACCGCATGGCTGAGGAAAAATGAAAAAATAGGCCGGGTGCGAAAAGCCGCGGCGGGTTTTATCCCTGCCCCCCGGCTTGCTTGCGGGCGCAGCCGCCCCATAAGGCCAAAAACGCAGGCGGCCCCCGTACAGGGGGCCAAAACGATGGGTGCGCCGCCGGCTTGCGCGGCAGAATTAAGAACGGCGGGTTTTGCCCCGCCGGCCAAGCGAAAAGAGGATGTGTATGAAAATCATCATTGCGGGCGACGGCAAGGTGGGCCTTGCGCTCACCCGGCAGCTCTCGATGGAGGGGCACGAGATCACCGCCATTGATTCCAACCAGCAGGTGCTCGAGAGCAAGCTGCAGCAGTATGATGTGCTGTCTATCCGGGGCAACTGCGCTACCATGGCTACCCTGCGCGAGGCCGAGGCCGAAGAGGCCGAGCTGCTCATTGCCGCCACCAGCGCGGACGAGATCAACCTGCTGTGCTGCCTTACCGCCCGCAAGATGAACCCCAACCTGCACACCATTGCCCGGGTTCGCAGCCCGGAATACCTCGAGCAGATGATCCGCATGCGGGAGGAGTACGGCCTTTCGCTCACTGTAAATCCAGAGCTGGCTGCTGCGCAGGAGGCGTATCGGCTTTTGCAGTTCCCCGGCTTTCTAAAACGCGAGACCTTTGCAAAGGGCCGGGTGGAAATTGTGGAGCTGCGGGTGCAGGCCGGCGGCATCTTTGAAAACCAGCCCCTTTCCCGGCTGCCTGGGGTGCTGGGGTGCAAGGTGCTGGTATGTACCGTGCTACGCGGGGGGCAGGTGATTATCCCCAGCGGCGGCGACGTGCTGCAAAAAGACGACCATATTTATGTTACCGCCCCCACCGAGGTGCTGGCCAACCTGCTGAAAAAGCTGGGCATCGCCCCTAAAAAAACCCGGCACGCCACCCTCATCGGCGGCGGCCGGCTGAGCTTCTATCTGGCCCAGCGGCTTTTGAATGCGGGCGTACAGGTCAAAATCATCGAGCAGGACGCAGCGCGTTGCAGGGTACTGGCACAAAACCTGCCCAAGGCCGCCGTCGTCCAGGCCGACGGCTCCTCCCAGGAGGTGCTGGACAGTGAGGGCATCGCCTTTACCGACGCGCTGGTCACCCTTACCGGGCTGGACGAGCTCAACGTCATCACCTCGATGTACGGCACTACCTGCCATGTGCCCCAGATCGTTACCAAGGTCAACCGGATGGAAAGCACCGGTATCCTCGAAAACCTCGATGTGGGCAGCGTTATCAGCCCTAAGGAGCTGTGCTGCGCCAACATTGCGCAGTATGTGCGCGCCATGCAGAACCAGACCGGCGCGGCCATCACCCTGCACCGCATCGCGGGCGGGCAGGTTGAGGCGCTGGAGTTCCGGGTAGACAAGGATACCCGGTTTATCGGGCAGCCCCTCAAGGATATCAGCCTCAAAAGCAGCCTGCTGATTGCCTGCATCACCCGGGTGGGCCGCACCATCATCCCGGACGGCTCCTCCCATTTGGAGCCGGGGGATACGGTGATCGTGGTCAACGGCCGGTCCTCGCCGATTTTGCAGCTCAACGACATCTTTGCGTAAGGGGGCGTTTTTCCTACCGTGAATGTCAAGATCGTAGGCCGCATCATCGGTGCGCTGCTGCTGCTCGAGGCGGCGTTTATGGCCCCGTCGGCACTGCTCTGCCTGTACGACGGCGATAAAAACCCGGCGGTATGCTTTGCCGCCGCCATCCTGCTGGCCTGCCTGTTTGGGGCGCTGCTGCTGCTTTGGGCCCGGCGCGGCCAGCCCCTCTTTTATGCGCAGGAGGGGTTTGTGGCCACCGGCCTGTCCTGGATCGTCATGAGCCTTGTGGGGGCGCTGCCCTTCTGGTTCAGCCGGGCCATCCCCAGCTTTGTGGACGCCTTGTTTGAGATTGTCTCGGGTTTTACCACCACCGGCGCATCCATCCTGTCGGATGTGGAGGCGCTGCCCCGGGGGCTTTTGCTCTGGCGCAGCTTCAGCCATTGGCTGGGCGGCATGGGCATGCTGGTGTTTTTGCTGGCGGTGGTGCCCGTCGCCCGGCGGGGTACCGGCGCCAACATCCACCTCATGCGGGCCGAGAGCCCCGGCCCCAGCGTGGGCAAGCTCACCCCCAAGCTGCAGGGTACCGCCCTCATTCTGTACGGCATGTACATGCTGCTCACCGTGCTGGACATCCTCTTTTTGCTGCTGGGCGGCATGCCCCTGTTTGACGCCCTGTGTACCGCCTTTGGCACCGCCGGCACCGGCGGGTTTGGCATTAAAAACGACAGCCTTGCCGGCTATAGCCCCTACCTGCAAACGGTGACAACCGTGTTTATGCTTCTGTTTGGGGTCAATTTCAGCCTGTATTTTCTACTGCTTCTGCGCCGCTTTAAGGGCTTTTTCCTGGACGAGGAGCTGCGGCTCTACCTGGGGGTTACCTTTGGGGCCATCGCCCTTATCGCTTTTAATATCCGGGGGCTCTTTGCAAGCCTTGGCGCGGCGCTGCACCATGCGGCCTTTCAGGTGGCCAGCGTTATCACCACCACCGGCTTTTCAACCCTGGATTTTGACCAATGGCCGGACCTTTCCAAGGGCATCCTGCTCGTTTTGATGTGCCTTGGGGCCTGTGCGGGCAGCACCGGCGGCGGGCTCAAGATGGCACGGGTGCTTTTGCTGCTCAAGGGCCTTCGGCGCAACCTGCGCCAGACCCTCAACCCCCGGCGGATACAGCTCATGCGGGTGAACGGCCAGACCATCGGCGAGGATGTGCTGGACAACACCAACGCCTATCTGGTGGCCTACTGTGCGCTGGTGGTGGGGAGCTTTTTGCTGGTGTCGTTTGACGGGTTTTCTGTTTTTACCAACCTTTCGGCGGTCATCGCCTGCTTCAACAACATTGGCCCCGGCTTTGACGGGGTGGGGGCGGCCCGCAATTTTGGCCTTTACAGCGATTTTTCCAAGCTGATCCTTACTATGGACATGCTCCTGGGCCGGCTGGAGATCTACCCTATCCTGGCGCTTTTCAGCCGCCACACCTGGAACCGCAAGCTTTGAACAGGGCGCTGCCCGCCGGCCGCCCAAGCCGCTGCATGCCGCGTGCGCAGGGAAGACGCTCCCTGGCCAAAGCGGGGGGCCGGGCCGCCCGCCGCCTACCGGAAAAATCACCAAACGAACAGGAGGGCCGCCATGCAACTGACCGAGCCGTATCCCCACGAGGGGAGCCGTGATTACGCGCTGCGGATGCTTACCCAAAATATCATATCCCTGGCCCTTGTGCCCGGCAGCAGGGTGAGCGAGGCCGAGCTGGCCGAGCAGATGGGGCTGTCCCGCACGCCGGTGCGCGAGGCACTGCACGAGCTGGACAAAAGCGGCATGGTCAAGGTCTCGCCCCAGCGCAGCACCCTGGTTTCGTACATCGACTATACGGTGCTGGACGACATGATGTTTTTGCGCAGCTCGCTGGAATACTCGGTGCTGCGCGTTCTGTGTGCGCTTCCCGCGCCGCTGCGGCTGGAAGCGCTGGAGGATAACCTGTTGCTGGAGCGCCGGGCGGCCGCCCGGGGCGACCGGGCGGCCCTGATGCAACTGGACAATGAGTTTCATCGGCTGTTGTTTGCCCTTGCGGGCAAAAACCGGGTGTACGAGCTGATGGCCGGCAGTATGGCCCTGCTGGACCGGGAGCGTACCCTCTCGCTCTCGCTGATGCAGCGGTACGATTTTATCGAGGATCACGCGGGCCTGATCGACGCGTTGCGTGCCGGTGATACCGGGAAGGCGCTTGGGGTTATGGAACTCCACTTGAGCCGGTACCAAAAGGACAAGCCGATGCTCATCAGCGCCTGCCCGCAGTATTTTTCGCCGGCGGATACCGCCCGGTAGGGGCTTGCCCGGCCGCGGCGCGCCTTCTTCTGGGCCCGGAGCCCCGTTTGTGCCGGCGCGCCGAAAGGCCCGGATACATAAGTCTGCCGCCCTGGGCGGCGCGGCCCGCTGCCGATGCTTTGGGAGTTGCCATGCTTTTTTCCAGCCTTACATTTTTATGGGTATTTTTGCCGGTGGTGCTGCTGGCCGCCCGCATTCTGCCCCGACGCGGGCAAAACGCGCTGTTGCTGGCCGCCAGCCTGTTTTTTTATGCCTGGGGCGGGCCAAAATACCTGCTTTTGATGCTGGCGTCCATCACCCTCAACTGGGCGGGGGGCTTTGCGGTGGCGGGGTGCGCCTCCGGCTCGGCCGGGCGGCGCTGGGCCTTGGCGGCGGCGTTGGCGGCAAATCTCGGGCTGCTGGGCTGGTTTAAGTACTATGGCTTTTTTACCGGCATTTTACGCCGGCTGCCCGGCCTGAGGAGCATCCCGGCGCTGGACATCGCCCTGCCCGTCGGCATCAGCTTTTACACCTTCCAGGCCATGAGCTATCTTATCGACCTCTACCGCGGCCGCATTGCCCTGCAAAAAAGCTGGTTTTTGCTGGCCCTGTACATCAGCTTTTTCCCCCAGCTCATCGCCGGGCCCATCGTGCAGTACGCCCAGGTGGAGCAGCAACTGGCCGGGCGTGTGGTTACGGTGCAAAACGCGGCCTTTGGCGTCAAGCGGTTTTGCTGGGGGCTTGCCAAAAAGGTAATGCTGGCCAACGCCTTTGCCGCCCGCGCAGACGAAATTTATGCTTTGGACCCCGCCGCAGCTTCCACACCTCTTGCCTGGCTGGGGGCGCTCTATTATACCCTGCAAATTTATTACGATTTTTCCGGCTATTCGGATATGGCCATCGGGCTGGGGGAGCTGTTCGGGTTCCATTTCCCCGAAAATTTCAACTACCCCTACCTTGCCGCCAGCGTCACCGAGTTTTGGCGGCGCTGGCATATGACCCTTTCGGGCTGGTTCCGGGATTACCTTTACATCCCGTTGGGGGGCAGCCGCCGGGGAAAAGCGCGCACCCTCGCAAACCTTTTTCTGGTTTTTCTGGTTACCGGGCTGTGGCACGGGGCCAGCCTGCAGTTTGTGGCATGGGGGGCCTGGTACGGCGTTTTGGTGGTGGCCGAGCGGCTGTTTGTGCTGCGGGCGCTGCAGCGGCTGCCGGCGCCCTTGGGGCGGCTTTATACCCTTTTTTGGGTGATGGGCGGCTGGGTGCTTTTCCGCGCGCCGGGGCTGCGCGCAGCCGCGGGCTGGCTGCGGGCCATGCTGCTGCCCTCGGCAGGCAGCGGGGCCTGGCCGGCGCTGCGATACCTCGACGGGCGGATGGCGCTGCTGCTGGCGGCAGGGCTTTTGCTCTGCGGGCCGCTGCAGGCGGCGCTGCCCCGGCTTAAAAGGGCGCTCTATACCCGCGAGCCTCCCGGCCCCGCCCAGGCCGCGGCGTTGCTGGCGGCCCTTGCCTGGTGTTGCGTGCTGCTGGTGTGCGGCACCTATAACCCATTCATCTATTTCCGGTTTTAACGGCCGCAGGGAGTTATCCCCCCAAAAAGCCCCGTAGGCGCGGCGCTGAAAACAAAAGGAGGTGCGGCGTATGCCCCCTACAGTGCAGCAGGAGCGGCAGGCGCATGCCGGGCAGGCCGCACGGCGCTGCCGTGCATTTTTGTTGGGCGGCTTCGCGGCGCTGCTGCTTTTGCCCGGGCCGCTCTGGCTGGCCGTGCGCGGCGGGCTGGACACCGCCAACCACGAAAACCGGGCCCTCGCGCCCTTCCCGCTGGGAGAAAGCGCTCCCGCCCTACAGGAGTGGCCGGCTGCCTTTGATGCTTGGCTGGGGGACCACGCCCCTTTCCGCAACCAGTGCATGAGCCTGAATGCCCGGGTTAACTGGGCGCTGGGTTCGCTGGACTCCTCGGATGTGCTGCTGGGCAAAGAACGCTGGCTTTTTTTGCGGGATGTCTCGGATTCCTCCAGCCTGTTGGACTACCAGGGCCTTACCGCCTATTCCCCCGGCGAGCTTGCCGCCTGCCGGGATTCGCTCGTTGCCCTTCAGGCAGCCCTTGCGGCGCGGGGCAGCCGGCTGGCCGTGCTGCTGGCCCCGGCCAAGGAGGGGGTTTACAGCCGGTACATGCCGGAGTTTATCCCGGTGGTGTCCCGCCCTACCAAGGTACAGGCCCTGGCGGAGTACCTTTGTGCCGAAACCGACCTCCCCGTCCTTTGGCCGCAGCAGGCGCTCCGGGAGGCGGCGCAAAGCCGGCAGGTGTACTACAAATACGATACCCACTGGAATGAGGCTGGGGCGTATCTGGCAGCCTCGGAACTTTTGCGGATGCTTGGGCAGCCGGCTGTGCCCTTTGGACAGGCGGTGTTTGAGGCCGATGTCGCCGCCCGGGCTCCGGCCGATCTCGCCAATGTCAGCGGGGCCTGGGCCCTATGTGTCGACGACGTGTACTATACGGCCGAACTGCCCCGCGGCGTTTGCACCTTGGCAGAGGGCGGCGGCAATATCACCCGCTGGCAGGGCGGGGGCGAAGGTGGCCTTTTGCTGATCCGGGATAGCTTTGGCGAGGCGTTGGCCCCCTTTTTAACGGCCGATTTTGCCTGGGGCCTGGCGTTGCATGGCAGCGCTTTGCCCCCGGGGGCGCTGCTGGACGAGCTGGATGCCCTGCCGGCTTTCCCCGAGGTGGTGGTGCTTGAGGTAGCCGAGCGGTTTTCGGGAAATCTGGCGCAGCAGGCGGGGCTTTTGCTGCCGTGGGCTAAAGGGGCGGGGTAAGGCTGGGTCTCCCTGTGTTTGCATGGGCGGCCCCCCTGGCCGCACAGGCTTTTTTAGCCCTTTTGTTTCGTTATTCCCGCCCCCCGATAGAAAGGAGCGGTGCTCGGATGGACTATACAATCCTGCGGCTGGCCGACCGGCCGGAGCTTGTAAAAGCGGCCGCGGCCTGGTTCCATCAGAAATGGGGCGTTCCGCTCGCGGCTTATAGCCGGAGCATGGAGGACTGCCTACAAAAAAGCGGGCCCGTGCCCCAGTGGTATCTTGCGGTAGAAAATGGCCGGATCATTGGGGGCTTGGGGGTGATCGAAAACGATTTCCACAGCCGGAAAGACCTCGCGCCCAATGTCTGCGCAGTGTACGTGGAGGAGGACCGGCGCCGTAACGGGGTAGCGGGGGCCATGCTGGAGAGGGCCTGCGCCGATATGCAGGCAAAGGGTATAGGAACGCTGTACCTTGTAACGGACCATACCTCCTTTTATGAGCGGTACGGGTGGGAATTCTTTTGTATGGTGCAGGCGAGCGGCGAGCCGCAAACAGCCCGTATGTATATCCATAAACCGAAACCTCGGCCTTGACAATCCCGCCCAAACGCGGTATAGTAACAGGCAAATGCCGCGCAAAAGCGGCTGTTTGCAGTAGCATCGTCTCAAATGCGCCGAAGGAGAGGGCGCGTCCGTAAAGCCCATGCCAAGCGAGCCGGGGAGGGTGCGAGCCCGGTGCGGGGC
>CAJTSP010000030.1 GCA_910578965.1 uncultured Oscillospiraceae bacterium | reverse complement strand
GGCGAATGCAACGGCGACCCGTCCGAGATGGCGGCCGAGCCCTGCAGGGATTCCAGCTCGGCCTTAAGGAAGTCAGACGCCTGGAAGACAAGGTCGAAAACCGTGTCTACCACCGTCGTGAGGATGTCCGGGTTGTCGCGGAAAATCGCAAAAACGTCCTCAACGGCATGGGCCAGCGTCGCAATGCTGTTCAGGCCCATCATCGCGGCCGAGCCTTTGATCGTGTGCATCACGCGGAAAATCTCGTTGATGTTGTCAAGACTGAGGTCTTTGGATTTTTCCGAGTCCAAAAGAATCTGATCCAGCGTGTTGAGCAGGGTCGTGTCTTCATAGATCAGCAATTCCATTGGTTCCATATTCGGGTCAAAATCCATTGGCATTGGTATCCCCCCTGAACCTTATTTGTAAAGATTATTCGGCCGGAAAAACAAAAAATCAACAAAGCCGGGTTAAGTTTTTGCGGGTTTAATCGAATTATATTTTAAGAAAGGAGCGCGGATGGGGGCAAAGCGGTGAAATACGGGGGTTTTGGCCCCGCCTGGCCCGTTTTGCGGCCTGTTGCATTGGCAAAGGGGGGAGCGTTATGGCGGACATCCTGCGGATCACCACGCCTCTGGTCAACCGCACCCAGGGTATGGAGCCCAAAGGGGATATGGCCCTCAACGGCCAGTTTGACCTGCAGCAGATTGCCAAGGTCGTCAAAACCAACCCCCAGACCGAGCTTCTCAAGCAGAACAACGGCATGGTGGAGCGCGAGGAAACAAGCGCTTTGCTGATGAACATGCTCAAGGACCCTGCCGTTGCCAACGCCACCCTCAAAAATATCTTCGCTTTGCAGGAGATGATTAAGCTCCTGCCGGTGCACAACCGTACCTTTACCGAAGAGATCGAGCAGTTGTTCAAGCAGCTCATGATCCGCCCGGACGAGATCGGGGGCGAGTTGCAGCGCCAGGAATTCGACTCCTCCTCGTTCAAGGGGGAGCTGTTTAACTTTCTGCGCGCCGAGCTCGAGGCCCACCCGGGCCAGAACGACCTGCAGTCGGCCACCCTCAACTTTTTGCGCTCGCTTACCCTCACCGCCTCCAGGCGGGAGATTTTGGGCTCGGTGGCCAACGACCTGCAGTTTTTGTCCGGCGCGGTAGCCCCCAGCAAGGCCCTCTCGGCGGCGCTGGCCCAGCTCTCGGCCCAGTTCCGCACCCAGGACGCGCCCGACCATTTTACCGAGCTTAAAGGCCAGGCGCTGGGGCTGTTTGGCCAACTGGAGGACAGCCTGCTTTTTTCCCCCAAGCTGGAAAAGGTGGTTTCCATCGCGCTGTACAACCTCTCCCGCTTCAACGACAATCCCCATTACCTGCGCGAGTCCACCGCCATGCTGCTGAGCCAGTTGCACGGGGACGACAAGCGCGAGGCCCTTACCCGGATGTTGCACAATTTCCTGGACGATGTGCCCGACCCTGCGGCCAAAAACGCCGGCCGTACCTCGGTGATGGATGTGCTGGCCAAGATTTTGGAGACCCAGTTACGGGACGAGGACCTGGTGCTGGTGAATGCCGAAAAGATGGAAAAGATCATCCACAGCCTGCTGTCCTCCCCCTGCAATTTTACCCCGCTTTTGCACTATGTGATCCCGGTGCAATACCAGGATACCCAGGCCTTTGCCGAGATCTGGATCAACCCCCACGGTAACGAGGACGACCGCAGCCGCCGCGGGGGGGACGAAGAAGCGGTGCATATGCTGCTGGTGTTTGATATCAGCGGCATCGGCCACATGGAGCTGGAGCTCTATGTGCAGAACAATATGGTGGATTTTTCGCTGCTCTGCCCGCCTGCCTACGTCACCGCCTATAAAACGATGGAGAGCGACCTGCGCCGGAGCATCCGCAATACCGAGTACCAGTTTGGCGACATCCGGTTCGACAAGCTCGAGCGCCCCCGCTCGCTGATGGATGTCTTCCGGTCGCTGCCCTACAAAAGGACGGGTGTCGATGTCAAGATCTAACAGGAACAAAGCGGTTGCCCTGCGCTATAATGTGGAGGAGGACGCTGCGCCTATCGTCATCGCCTCCGGATACGGGCACATTGCCGATAAGATCATCGACATCGCGGAGGAGCAGGGCATCCCGGTTTTTCGGGACGACAGCGCGGCCAGCATGCTCTGCATGCTCGAGGTGGGCAAGAGCATCCCCCCCGAGCTTTACCAGATCGTGGCGGCCATCTATGTGCAGCTTCTTAAAACCTCAGATTCCATCAAAAACGGCATGGCAGGGCTGGGCGGCTTCCGCTCTGCCCGCGGCCGCGAGGGGGGCAACGGCAGATGATACCATTTATGCGACGCAAAAAAACGGGCGTCAAATGCGTTTTGCAGAGCGAATCCAACGAGCTTTTAGCCGACGGCGTTGCGCAGGCCGGCGGGGAGGGCGCGTTTGATATTACCAGCGGAAAGGGCCTGCCCCCGCTTGCCATGGGCAGCCTTGTAAAGCTGGTGATGCACGGCGAGGACGGGGCGGCCCGGGTATACCGGGGCAAGGTTTATTATTCCAACCGCGAAAAGCTGCGGGTGGAGGAGGCCGTCCTCTGCTCAGACAACGAAAAGCGTAAAACCTATCGGGTCAACGTCAACAACGACGCCCGGCTTACCGCCTACACTCGCGCCCGGGGAAGCCTGCAAAAGGCCTGGATCGAGCCGGTAAAGCTGCGGGACATCAGCTCGGGAGGCTGCCTCATCGAGACCCGCAAGGATCTGGAGCTTGAGTCGGGCAACCCCGGCCTGCGCCTGATGCTGCGCATTACCCTGCACAGCTCGGTGGAGGAGGTAGAGGTTGTCGTAAAAAGCCGGCTGGATAAAAAGGCCGACGCCGCGATGTATGGGCTGGAATTTGTGGAGCTGGGCCAGCGGGTATCCCATGCAATCGATATGTACGTACTGAAGCTCCAGCAGGATCAGATCCGCAAAAGACGCAACAGCCTGTAGCCGGGCACGCGGGGCCGGGGCGCTGCGCCGCCCGCAAAGAGGCTGGGGCCCAGGAGCCTGACACCGCCGCAAGGGGGCCTGCCGGCCGGGGTGTTTCGCCGCCCGGGGCCGCCCGTAAAAATGCCGCACAGCCCGGGCAGGGAATGAGGGGAACCTTCGCTATGGAAAACCAGATGATCTTTGCGCTGGACATCGGCACGCGCAGCGTGATCGGGGTGGTTTGCGCACAGCAGGACGAGATGTTCAAGGTGCTGTGCGTGGAAAGCGCCGAGCACACCGAACGCGCTATGATCGACGGCCAGATCGAGGACATTGACAAGACCGCCCGGGTGGCCCGGGCGGTCAAGCAGGCCATTGAACAGAAGCTCGGCGTTGAGCTGCGGGATGTGCATGTGGCTGCGGCCGGGCGTATCCTGCGCACCCAAAAAGCCTCCTTTGAGATGGAGATGGGGGATCTGCCCATCAACCGCAAGCAGATGTTTACCCTGGAATCCCGGGCGGTACAGCGGGCGTTTGAGGAGCTGATGGCAGACCGGCAGGACGAGATGGTTTTTTGCTGCGCCGGCTATTCGGTCACCCAGTATTCGCTGGACGGGTATACCTTTTCCACCCTGCTGGGCCATCGGGGCAAAAAGGCGCGGGTGGAGATTATTGCCAGCTTTTTGCCGGACGAGGTCATCGAGAGCCTGTACACCACAATGGAAAAAACCGGCTTGCGGGTGGCCAGCGTCACCCTTGAGCCGATTGCCGCCATGAATGCGGTGATCCCGCAGGAGCTGCGGCTTTTGAACATCGCGTTGGTTGATATTGGCGCAGGTACGTCTGATATTGCCATATCCAACCAGGGCAGCGTGGTGGCCTATACCATGTCCACCGTGGCGGGCGACGAGATCACCGAGCAGACCATGCGGGAATTTTTGGTAGATTTCCAAACAGCAGAACGGTTAAAACGCGAAGCCGGTCTTGAGGAAAACGATCCTTTGCGGTATACTGATATTCTGGGGAGTAGCTACGAGGTATCACGGGAGGAGTTCCTTGCGAAAATCAGCCCCGCGGTACAGCAGTTGGCCGAGTCGATTACCCAAAAGGTGCTCGAGGCCAACGGGGGCCCCCCAACCGCGACCTTTTTGGTGGGGGGCGGCAGCCGTACCCCCGGCCTGCGCGCCGCCGTGGCCGCCGCCCTTGGGGCGGACGAAAAAAAGGTGGCGGTGGGCGGCATCAACTACATCAAGCGGTCGGTACAGGCAGACGAGCAGTACCTCAGTGTGGAATACGCCACCCCGGTGGGCATCGCCATCACCGCCATCCAGAGCGGCGATGCCAGGGAGATGGCAGTACAGCTCAACGGCAAGCCGGTGCGGATGCTCAACAACAGCACCCTGCGGGTGGTGGACGTGCTTTTGCGGGGCGGGTACGAGTACCGCCGGATCATGGGCCATTCGGGCCAGCCGCTCGTCTTTACCCTCAACGGCGAGGAAAAAAAGCTGCGGGGCGGCATCCCTGCCCTGGCCCGCATTGAGGTAAACGGCGCGCCGGCCGGTATTACCTCGCCGGTACAGGAAGGGGATAAGATTCTTTTCCAGCCTGCGCAGGACGGCGCCGACGCCGCCGCGTCGGTGGGCGAGGTGCTGGGCGAAACCCGGCAGTTTACGGCGGAGCTCTTTGGCGCGCCGCGTACCCTGGGCACCCGGGTACGGGTAAACGGCATGCCGGCCGGGCTGGCCCAGGCTCTGCGCCCGGGGGACGCCGTCGAGACCCGGCAGGTGGATACGGTGGGCGCGCTGCTGGAGGAAGAAAACCTGGCGGTGGACATCGCCCAGCTTGCGCTGAACGGGATGCCCTGCTCTGAAGAAGACCCTCTGCACGAAGGGGACGTGCTTACCCTGATGGCGGTGGCTGCCCCGCCGGCGGCCCGGCCGGAAGGGCCGCCCCTGCCCCCGCAGCCGGCAGCCCACAGCCCGGCGCCCGCGGCGCCGCTGCAGATGGTGCGCATCGCCCTCAACGAAAAGCGCGTGACCCTGCCGCCCAAGGCGGACGGGCAGCCCTACCAGCTTTTTGATTTGCTGAACTTTATCACGGATATGGATCTGGAAAACCCCCAGGGACGTGCCGTGCTGAAGAAAAATGGACGGGAAGTCTCTTTCTTGGAGCCGATCACGGAAGGGGACCAGGTACAGATCTACTGGGAATAAGCTTCCCATAAAACCAACAAAAAGGGGGCCGGCAGATGGACACCTATATCGTCAGGCAGCCAATCTTGGACAGCCAGCGTAAGGTGGCGGCGTACGAGATCCTCTATAAGGAGGATGTCACCTCGCTGTACACCGAACGGACGACAAATTTCGGGGTCGCAACAGCCATCGAACAGTTTTTGACCAACATGGACGGGGATCGTTTCCTGGATGGGAAGACGGCGTTTTTTACCTTTACGCCCAGCCTTTTGATGAAAAATATCCCCAAGATGTTCCCGCCGGAAAAGATGGTTATCCAGATCGACGACAACACCATCATCCATCCGGTGGCGCAAAAGATCGTTTACCGGTTCAAAAAGCAGGGCTACCGCATTGCGGTGCAGGGCTTTACCTTTGCGCCGCGGTACCTGGGCATTTTGGACGTGGTCGATATGATCAAGGTCGATTTCAAGGCGCAGGATGCTTCGCTCGAAAATGTGGTGCGGGTGGCGCACAGCTTCAACAAGCAGGTGGCCGCCTACAATATCAATTCGGCCGCGGCGCTTGAGCAGGCCCAGGCCCTTGGCTGCGATTACTACCAGGGCAGCTATGTGGCCGAGCAGAAGACCCATAAGGTGCACCGCACCGACCATCTGCAGAGCAACTTCTTCCAACTGATGCTGGCGGTTACGGCCGACGAGCCGGATACCGATGAGATCGCCGCCATTATCTCGCGTGATGTCACCCTTAGCTTTTCGCTCATCAAACTGGTAAACTCGGCTTACTTTGCCCGGCGCAACCGGGTCAAATCGGTGCAGCAGGCCCTGGTCATTTTGGGTATTGGCCAGCTCAAGCAGTGGATCTACCTTTTGAGCTTCAAGCAGGATAACGGCGGCGTGCAGGACGAGCTGATTAAGATTTCGTTCCAGCGCGGCAAGTTCTGCGAGGCGCTGGTCAAGTTTGCGCCCTCGGTAAACCTGTCCCCCAGCGAGGCGTACATGCTGGGTATGTTCTCTACCCTTGGCACCCTTATGGAGGTGCCGCTGGAGCAGGCGCTCGGCGAGCTGCCGATTTCGGACGAGATCAAGCTGGCGCTCACTACCGGCGAGGGCGCGGCGGGCCATCTGTTCAATGTCGTGACCTGCTATGAAAACGCCGACTGGGCAGGCATGAACCAGAGCGCCGAAACACTCGGCATCCCCAGCGATGTGATCGCCCGCACCTATTTTGAGTGCATCGAGGCGGTCAACGAGATCTGGAAGGGGCTGCAGGAGCCTTTCGCGGAGCAGGGGGGCTGAGCACAAAGACGGGGAATGATCCTGCCGGCAGGGCCCGGCGCAGGTACACGGTATTCAAAGTTTCGCACTATTCAAGAATGAAAGGAACAAGAAACGATGAAAAACATGAAGGTCAATGTGCGCATGATCTGCACGATCGGCATCATCCTGCTGCTGTCTGTGATTACCATTGTTGTGGCGGAGTTCGCCGCAATGACCTCCCAGGGCAGCTATTCCGAGGCAATCAATAAGGACATGAACTCCGCGCTGCGCCTGATGCAGGTGCGTGCCAACGTTAACGATGCCGGCCGCCAGCTACGCGACATGATCCTGAGCGGCTACAGCGCCGAGACCGCTGCCGCCATCGAAAACAATTTCAGCATCATTGACGACAGCCTGAACGGCCTGGTAAACAGCTACCCGCTGAACGACGGCGGCGCGGCCACCTACAAGCAGGCGGTTATCACCTGGAAGGCCGTTGCGGTTGAGATTATGGGTGAGATCCAGAACGGCCAGACCCAGATGGCCACCGAGCGGATGCTCAACGAGTGTACCCCGGCCCTGAACTCGCTGCGCAACACCGGCATGGCCCTCAACGAGACCCTCAACAGCCTCATTGCCGAGAGCGTTTCGAGCGCCGACCGGATGTCCAGCATCGCTTTGTACATCTGCATCGGCATGACTGTGCTGGCCCTTATTATTGCCCTGCTGCTGGCTACCCGCCTCATTAAGGACATCACCAGCCCGCTGTCCGAGGCCGAGGAGGCCATGGTCGCCATGAGCAAGGGCGACCTCGAGTACAAGACCACCTATCACTCCACCAACGAGTTTGGTCAGATGGTGGATGCGGTGCGCACCAGCCAGAGCGTGCTTAAAAATGCGGTGAGCGATATTTCCCGCGTGATGGCCGAGATGGCCTCCGGCAACTACGACGTCCAGCTTGTAGCCGAGTTCCCGGGCGACCTGGCTCCGATTGAAACCAGCGTGGGCGAGCTGATCTCCCACATGGAGGACACCATCCGCCAGATCATGGAGGCGGCCGAGCAGGTTGCCGCCGGCGCCGAGCAGGTTTCCATCGGCGCCCAGTCGCTGGCCCAGAGCTCTACCGAGCAGGCCAGCAGCGCCGAGGAGCTCACCACCTCGGTAGCCGAGGTGGCCGAGAGCGCCAAGTCCAACGCGGAGGCTGCCGACCGCAGCCGTCACGATTCCAACCTGGCCGGCGAGGAGCTCAATGCTTGCTCTGACCGCATGAAGGATATGGTTGCCGCGATGGAGGATATTTCCAAGTCCAGCGAAGAGATTTCCAAGATTATCGCCACCATCGAAAATATCGCTTTCCAAACCAACATCCTTGCCCTGAACGCCGCCGTCGAAGCGGCCCGCGCGGGCTCGGCCGGCAAGGGCTTTGCGGTTGTGGCCGACGAGGTGCGCAACCTGGCCTCCAAGTCGGATGAGGCGGCCAAGGCCACCAAGGGCCTCATTGAGGGCTCGCTGGTCACGGTCAGCCATGGCACCTCGATTGTCGAGCAGGTGTCTACCGCGCTGGATAAGGCTATGGAGCTTGCAGGCAAGGCTGTGGGAGGCATGGGCGTTATTGCCGATGCAGTGGAGAAGGAGTCTACCGCCATTGCCCAGATTACCGATCAGGTCGACCAGATCTCGGCGGTTGTGCAGACCAACTCTGCCACCAGCGAGGAGTCTGCTGCTGCCAGCGAGGAGCTCGCTTCCCAGGCTGCCCTCATGCGGCAGGTGATGTCCAGCTTCCGGGTACGCCAGGGAGGCGGCAGCCGCCCCGTGGCTGCCCCGGCGCCCCAGCCGGAGTACAGCCCCTCGGCCAGCAGCTCGATGGATAAGTATTAAGCGCCCAAGAGCGTATAACAACAGAAAACGCAGGGATTTGCCCTGCGGTAAGGCCGCCCTTCCTTTTGGGGGAGGGCGGCCTCTTTTTGTGCGCCCAGGTTTACCCTTTTGAAACCCCTGGGGTGTTTTTTAGGGCAAGGGGACGGTAGCTGCGGCGGGTCCTGCCCTTTTGGGGGCATGAAAAAGCAGCTTTTTGATTTAGGCGGCCGGGCCTTGAGGCGGAAGGATATAGCCTTTTGGGCAAAAATCCTGGGCCCTTTAGGGTAAGGAATCCAGAGAAAATCCATCCCAAAAACTGTGCAAAAACACAAAATCTATGCCTCTTTGGAGGGCGAGGCTGTACCTCGCCTGGGTATTTTCTGCTCTTTCTTTTTGCCGGCCTGCCCCGCCGCCTCAAAAGAAACAAGCTCGCTTCACAAATCGGGAAGAAACAAGAAAGAAACAGGGCGCAAAAGGGCCAGCCCTGCGCAACAGGGGCAAAGGGCAGCTTTCCCTAAATTATCAAAACGATTCAAGAAAGAAGCTGCGGCTCATAGAAAAAAGAGAATGAGAAAAAATTATCTATATTTGCCCTTATTCGCAAAAAAGTCATAATCCATATCCTGTACAAAAAGTAAAATTAGAAGAAAAACCAAAAAATATGCGGACAAAACTGGATGGAACGCTTAGATTTATTTATCTTGACACGGATTTTTTGTATGATATAATGAGGCAAAACTTAGTAAACGATTTCTGTATGTTCAAGATTTGTTCAAAAAAGGGGAGGTCACAATCTGCCCATGGCCTCTAAAAAAGCAACCATTGCTGATATTGCAAAACGCGCAGGGGTCTCGGCGGCCACCGTGTCCCGGGTGATGAGCAATTCCGATTATCCCGTGCGGGAGAGCCTGCGCGTCAAGGTATTGGATGCGGCTGCCCAGCTCAACTATAAGCCCAACCGCTTCAGCCAGCTCCTCAAGGGCGGCGCCAGCCGAGAGGTAGCGGTGCTGGTACCCTCCATCACAAACCCTTTTTATTCCCAGCTTATCGGTGCGGTGGAGCTGGAGTGCCTGCGGCGGGGCTATACCCTCATCATCTGCTCCTCCCAAAACAGCCCGGAGCTGGAGCTGCGGCATCTCGAAACCATGGAGCGCCGGCAGGTGGATGGAGTGTTGCTGTCCGGTATCCATCTTAACGATGCATTTCTGCATCAGCTTTCCCGCTCGGCGCGGGCGTTTGTGCTGCTGGATCAGGTGCCCCCCGCCTACAGGGCAGATTGTGTGAGCTTTGATTTTTTCAAGGCGGGGCATCTTGCCACCCAGTACCTTTTGGGGTGCGGCCACCGGGACATCGCCTTTATCAGCGGCCCGCTTGACCGCTACAGCCGCCGTTTGTATCTGGACGGCTACCGCAAGGCCCTGCGGGACGCCGGCCTGCACCCCAGCAACCGACGCATCCTCTTATATGGCGGTGACAGCGCAAGCTCCGGCGCCGACCCTACGGTGGAAAATAGCTATTGCTGCGGCCGGGAGCTTGGCCGGATGCTGCTGCGGGGCGATTACCTGCCGGACGCCGTAATGGCGGTAAACGATATGATGGCCATCGGGGCCATCAAGCTGCTGGAGCAGCAGGGCGTACGGGTACCCAACGATCTTTCGGTGATCGGGTTCGACGACATTTCGGTGAGCGCGCTGGTCTCCCCCGCGCTCACCACCATCGCACAGCCGGCTGCCGAGACCGGCCAGTTGGCCGCCCGTATCCTACTGGACCGGCTGGAAGGAAAAGAAATACGCGAGGGCCAGGTTGTGCTCCAGCCTGCCCTGGTTGAGCGCGAATCGGTGCGGCGGCTGCATAAAAAGGTGCGCCGGTAACCATGCCGCCTGGCACGCCCCCCCATGCAAGAGCTCCGCAGGCAAAACCGCCGCACGCCGCAAGGCTGCGCCGGCGGCCCGGATAAACCATAAACAAAAAACAGGAGAGGAAGGAACAACTTGATCGAACGCAATTACGACAAGATCCGGCTCCAGATTCATCCCACCCGCGCCGAGATGGGCGCGGCAGCCGCACAGGACGCGGCCGAATGCATCCGTACCTTGCTGAAAACCCATGACGAGATCAATTGCATCTTTGCAGCGGCCCCGTCCCAAAACGAGTTTTTGGCGGCGCTGCTTGGGCAGGACATCGAATGGGGGCGCATCAACGCTTACCACATGGACGAGTATGTGGGTTTTGCGCTGGGGCATCCCAAGTCCTTCAACCATTTCCTGAGCGAGTCGATCTTTGACAAGGCGCCTTTTCGCAGCGTGAACCTCATCAACGGCGCAAACGACCCGGACGAAGAGGTAAAGCGGTATGGCGCGCTGCTGGATGCCGCGCCCACCCACATTACCTTTATGGGCATTGGCGAAAACGGCCACATTGCCTTTAACGACCCTCCAGTGGCCGATTTCCACGACCCTGTGCCCATCAAAAAGGTCCGGCTGGACGAGGTCTGCCGCAACCAGCAGGTGCACGACGGGTGCTTTGCCAGCCTGGACGAGGTGCCCCGCTATGCCCTGAGCGTTACCGTGCCCCGCCTGGCAGCCAGCGAGCACATTTTTTGCATCGTGCCGGCGGTCAGCAAGCACAACGCTACCGTTGCGGCGCTCAACGGCCCGGTTTCGGAGGCCTGCCCGGCCAGCATCCTGCGCCGTACCGACAATGTGCGCATGTATATCGACGAGGCCTGTGCCGGCGATCTGATCTGAGCCTGCGCGCTGCGGCAGGCAAGGGCGCGGCGTATGGCAGGCCGTGCCACGGCCGATAACATTCGCTCGGCGGCAAAAATCAAAAGCCTGGGGCAAAAGCGCAAGGCCTCTGCCCCAAGCCCGGCCCCTGCAAAAAAGGCAGGCATCGCCCGCAAAGGGATGCATAAAAGGGGCCTTTGAGGGAGGCGGTGCAGATGATCCGGTTAAAAAGTGGCAATGTGTGGTATCTGGTGGCTTTGGCGCCCCTGTGGGCCGCGGTCTGCATTTTGGGCGGGCTGCTGGCAAACAGCCTCTGGCTGCGCGCGGTAATTGCCGCGGCGGGCCTTGGGGCGCTGGCCTGGCTTTGCCGCAAGGTGCTTTGCCTGCCGCGCCCGGCCGCCAGCTACACCGGCCTTGAACCCCTTGGGCTTGCGCTGCCGGTGCAGTGCAACGTGCGGCTTTGCCTGTGTGGCGAGATGGCCCGGTACGAGTTTTTGCACCGCACCGTCGAGCTGGTGACCCCCTTGCGGCAAAAGGCCGGCGAGCCGTTTTTGCTGGCGGTGAACCCGGAGCTTCTGCGGCAGGAGGGGGAGGGCTATGTGCGGATCGCCGCCATGCGGGAGATCGAGCGCTGCCGCCGGCAGGAGCAGCTCAAAACCGTTTTGGGCCTGCTGACCCCGCTGCTGGGCCTTGCCTTGCTGGCCGAGCTGGCCGCCCTGGCCCGCCGGGCGGGCGCAGCCGCCCCCACCGGGGTCTGGGCCCTTTTGGAGCCCACCCTTTTGGCGGCGGCGGCGGTGCTGGCGCTGTACGGCTGGAACCAGGGCGTTTCCCGGCAGGACCTGCGGCTGGACGCCGCCCTGAAGGAATGGTTTACGGTGCCCGAGCTTGTGCAGTACATCCGCCGCAGCGAGGCGATGCTGCAGGAGGGCGAAAAAGAGGAGCGGCGGGCCGTTCAGCAGCATTTTGTCCAGCAGCGCATTGACGCCTTGCGCGGGGCATAACCCGCGGCAGGGCGGCAGAAAACCGGGCCGCCGGCCCGATAAAAAGAAAGGAGGGGTGTGGGGAAAAGGGATCGCATCGCCCGGCAGGGGCGCGCATGGCCTTTGCCGGGGGATCAGGACAAACGCGGCAAAGAGTGAAAGTTTTTTGAGGAAAGCGAGGAATCAAGGTATGGGTATACTCGATTACGGAGCCGTTCTGCTGTTCCTGGTTGTCATGGTCGTCATCGGCCTTTACTCCAAGAACAACGTTAAAAGTTCGGAGGATTTTTATGTGGCCGGCGGTAAGGTGCCATGGTGGCTCTCCGGCATTTCGCACCATGTAACCGGCTATTCCGGCGTGGTCTTTGTGGGCTACGCGGGCATCGCCTACGCCACCGGCACCGCCATCTATTTCTGGTGGGCGGTCAACATTGCCATCGCGGTCGCGCTGGGCGCCGTCTTTATGGCGCCGCGCTGGCCCCGGCTGCGCAAGGCGCTGGGCATCCAGTCTCCCACCGAGTACCTGCGCATGCGGTACAGCACTGCCACCCAGGTGGTGGTGGCCATCTCGGGCATCGTCTCCAAGCTGATCGACGTGGGCGCCAAATGGGCCTCCATCGGCATCCTGGTCTACGGCTTTACCGGCGTGCCCATCTGGATCGGCATCCTCTCCAGCGCGGTGGTTTCCCTGATCTACATGTCCATCGGCGGCCTGATCGCCGACCTCTGGACCGACTTTGCCCAGTGGGTGGTGCAGACCGTTGCCGGCCTGACCCTGTTTGTGGGCACCATCCTGCACCTGCGCAGCCAGTTTGGCATGGGCCTGTTCGAGGCCTTTGGCAACCTGCCCGAGGGCAACCTCTGCATCATGAACCCCGGCCGCGGCCAGGGCTCGGTCAGCTGGACCCTGCTCTACTTCATCGTGGTGTTCCTGAGCTACAACGGCGGCACCTGGAGCCTTGCCACCCGCTATATCTCGGTGGACAACGCCAAGGACGCCAAGCGCTCGGCCATGCTCAGCGCGGCCTTGTATCTGGTTTGGCCCATCATCGTCTTTACCCCGATGTGGCTGGGCTCGATCTTTGTGCCCGGCCTCACCCAGGCCGAGGCCTCCAATACCCTTTACGCCACACTGAGCAAGATGTTCCTGCCCAGCGGCCTGCTGGGCCTCTCGCTGGCGGCCATGTACGCCAACACCCTCTCGATGTGCACCTCGGACTGCAACACCATCTCCGCCGTGCTCACCCGCGACATCCTGCCCATCTTTAAGAAGGACATTCTCACCGACGACAAAAAAGAGCTGTTCACCGCCCGCGCTACCACCATCGGGTTTATGCTGCTTACCGTGGTCGTCGGCCTGATGCAGGACAGCTTTGGCGGCATCGCCAACATGATCCTCAGCTGGTTCTCGGCGCTGCTTGGCCCCACGGCCATCCCGCTGCTGCTGGGCCTGCTGCCCGCCTTCAAGCACTGCGACGCCAAGGCCGCGATCCTCTCCACCCTGGGCGGCTTCTCGGTCTTCGTGCTCAACCAGGCCCATGTGCTGCCCGCTTTTGAGGCGGACATCTCGGTGATCCTGCCCACCGCCGTGGCCTTTGTGGTCTACGTGGGCATCGGCCTCATCAACCAGTACGCGCTGAAAAAGCCCGTGCCCCAGGAGATCGAGGACCTGATGGTCCACCTGGGCAAGGACGACTAAGCATCCCTTCCCGCTGCCGGCTGAGGCCGGCAGCATCCTCCCCGGCTGCGGCTTCCCGTTTTGGGGGGCCGCAGCTTATCATAAGCCCGACAAAACAAGGGACAGGGGCGCTTTTTGCGCCGTCTGCCGCCATACCAAGGCGCGCGCCGCGCCGGAAAAGGAGTGCCTATGGACCCCGCAGCACTGCGGCGATTTTACATTTCCCAGATCGAGGACGATTTTATGCCCTACTGGCAGAAATTTGTGGACGAGGAGCAGGGCGGCATCCTCAACTGCATCAACAACCAGGGGGACGAGCTGCTTAGCCACAACAAGTTTACCTGGTCCCAGGGGCGCTGGCTCTGGGTGCTGGGGCGGCTGCACGACCTCAGCAAACAAGGGCTCTTTCCAAAGCTCAGCCAGCAGACCCTCGAGCGATGGATGGCCGGCACCTACCGCTTTTTGACCGAAAAATCCATCGGGGAGGATCAGGTCTGCTGCTACCTGCTTACCCGGAGCGGCGAAAGGCTGGTGGACGAGCGCACCGGCCGGTACGACGCCAGCATCTATGCCGACTGCTTTGCCCTCATTGGCATGGCCCAGTATGTCAAAACCATGGGGCTGCTCAGCGAGGCAGGCCGGGTCGAGGCCCTTTACAAAAGCATCGTGCGCCGCATCGAGGCAAACGACTTCCTCACCGAGCCCTACCCCATCCCGGAGGGCTACCGCATCCACGGCATCCCGATGATCCTTACCAATACGGTGCAGGAGTACATCCTTATGCGCCAGCGGCTGGGCCTGGATGCCAGCGAGGAGATCGCCTATGCCCGCGGCAAGGCGGACTTTATCCTGGACACCCTGGCCGACGGCAGGGGCCACATCCGGGAGTTTGTGCTGGACGCGCCGGGGGCCGAAACCCGGATGCTGGACCGGCACATCAACCCCGGCCATACCCTGGAGGACGCCTGGTTTCTGCTGGAGTTCTACGGGGCCTTCGGCGGGCTGAAGGAGCGGCTGGAGCAGATCAGCCGGATCGCCAAAACCACCTTTGCCCTTGGATGGGATACTGGGCACGGGGGCCTTTTGCGGTTTGTGGATATAGAGGGGGGCCGCCCCCGGGGCGAAAGCCGCCACAGCGCCTATGAGGACCTGATGGAGGACACCTGGGACATGAAGCTCTGGTGGCCCCACTCGGAAATCCTGTACCTCTTCCCGCTGCTCTATAAGCTTACCGGCGATCCGGCGATGGACGCCATCTACCGCTGCTGCCACAGCTATGTGTTTAACACCTTCCCCAACCGGGAGCTGGGCGAGTGGACCCAGATCCGCCGGCGGGACGGCACGCCCGAGCAAAAGCTGGTGGCCCTGCCGGTCAAGGACCCGTTCCACATCCTGCGGGATTACATCAAGCTGGTGGAGCTTACCGCCGGCTGGGACCGCTGAAAGGGGGAGGCCAAAATGCTTAAACTTGGATGCGCAAGGCGCTGCATTACCCCCCAAACCCCGGTGCGGCTGTGCGGCTACGGCACCCGCACCGGCCCCTTTGAGGGGGTGGCCGAGGACCTTTGGCTGCGGGTGCACGCGCTGGAGCAGGACGGCCGCCGGCTGGTGCTGGCGTATGCCGACCTGCTTTGGTGGAACAGCGGGTTTGCGGAGGAATACCGCCCGGCCGCCGAGGCGGCGCTGGGGCTAAGCGCCGGGCGGCTGCACCTGGTGGCCTCGCACAACCATTCCGGCCCGGGCACCGGCGAAAGCTTTATTGCCCCGCTGGAGACCTGCGACGCCGGCTACCGGCGGTTTTTGTACGGGCAACTGCTTGCCGCCGCGGCCGAGGCCCTTGGCGACTTAGAGCCGGTGGAGGCCCTGCGGTATGATGGCGAATGCGCTTTGAATGTCTACCGCCGGGTGCTCACCCCGGACGGGGTGCAGATGTGGCCCAACTACGCCGTGCCGGCCGACCATCACCTGACCCTGCTGGAGTACCGGCGGCTGGGCGGCGGGGCCAAGGGGCTGCTGGTGCACTATCCCTGCCATGCCAACCTTTCAAACGGCAATGTCATCCAGCCGGACTATCCCGGCGCGGCGCTTCGGCTGCTGGAGGAGGGGATGCCCGGCTGCACCGGCCTGTTTTTGCAGGGCTGCACCGGTGATCTGCGCCCCAACAGCGTGCTGGGAGACCGGTTTGTCCCCTGTGATTACGAGCGTGTCAAGGTGTTTGCCGCCGCTTTTACCCAGCGCTGCCAAAGCCTGCTGCAAACCGGCGGGCGGCCGGTGGAAGGGGCGCTTGGCTGCCGCACCGAGCGGCTGGCCCTGCCGCTGGACCAGCCCTTCAGCCCGCAGCAGGCCCAGGCCGCCTGCCAAAGCCCGGACGAGGCCACCCGGCTCTGGGCCCAAAAGGTGCTGCAAAAGGGCCTGCGCGCCGAGGAGACCCTGGAACTGCACCTTCTGCGCATTGCCGGGCAGCCGGTCTATCTCTTCAACGCCGAGGTGGTGCAAAGCTACGCCGCCTTTGCCCGGGCGGTCTGCCCCGGCTCGCTCTGCGCCGGGTACGCCAACGGCATGATCGGGTATCTGGCAAACGCCCAGCAGATGGCCGAGGGCGGCTATGAGCCGGCCGGTTCGGCCCTCTACTTTGCGCTGGCCGGGGTGTACTCGCCCCGCATCGAGCCGCTGATCTGCGACGCGCTGGCCCGGCTGGCGCAGGGCTGAAACTGATAACCGCCGCACGCATCCTGAAAAGCATCCCCCCTGGGGAAAAGAAAGAGAGGAAAAAAGTATGCAGCAGGGAACGGTCATGGACCTCTACTACAAGGAGGTCATCGGCATCATCGACGAGATCCGCGCCACCGAGCGCGAACACATCCTCACCGCGGCCCGCATGATCGCGGACCAGGTCAAGCAGGACAAGCTGGTGTACGTATTCGGCCCGGGCGGCCACTCCAACTTGGCGGCCATGGAGGTGTTTTTCCGCGCCGGGGGGCTGATGCATGTCAGCGCTATCCTCAACCAGGAGACCATGCTCAGCAACGGGGCGCTCAAATCGATGCAGACCGAGCGGCTGCCCGGCTATGGAAAGATCGTCATTGAGGACTACGGCATCGGCGAAGGGGACCTGCTCTGGGTTGTCAACGCATACGGCATCAACTCGGCCACCATCGACGCCGCGCTTACCGCAAAGGCGCGGGGAGCAAAGGTGATCGGGGTAAGCAGCCACGAGCACGCCAACACCTGCCCCAAGGACCATCCGGCCCGGCACCCCAGCAAGCAGAACCTGCACGAGATCGTGGACTGCAGCATCGACTGCAAGGTCAAATTGGGCGACGCCACCATCGAGCTGGAGGGCTTCCCCCAAAAGATCGGGGCGCTCAGCACCTACGCCAACGCCTATGTGATGAACAGCGTGGTGGTGGAGGCGGTCAACATGCTGGTAAACGAGGGGGTCGAGCCGCCGGTCTGGCGCAGCGGCAACTGCCCCGGCGGCGACGAGTGGAACAACCAGTTCCTGGCCCGGTTCCGCGGCGCGGTGCGCTGCCTGTAAGCGGAAAGGGGGCCAAAACGCCATGAGCACTGCCACCCTGTTCTGCAACGCCCGGCTGGTGCTGCCCACCGGCATCTGCCCCGGCGAGGTACTGACAGAGGGCGAGACCATCACCGCCGTGGCCTTAAACGCCAGCCTGGAAAGGCCGGCCGGCTGCCGCGTGGTGGACGCCGAAGGGCTGTACCTCTCGCCCGGCTTTATCGACATCCACACCCACGGCGCGGGCGGGTACAATTTTATGGACGGCCCCGAGGCCATCTATGGGGCCTGCCGCGCGCATATGCTGCACGGTACCACCACCATCCTGCCCACCACCGTTACCGGCAGCCGGCAGGAGCTGCTGGAGTATGTAGAGCTTTTTAACGGCATCGAGCTGCAAAGGCCCGGGCATCCCACCATCCACGGGTTGCACCTGGAGGGGCCGTACTTTGCGGCCAGCCAGGCGGGCGCGCAGAACCCGGAATACCTGCGGGCGCCCCAGCCCGAGGAGTACGAGCAGGTGCTGGCCCGCACAAAGCGCATCCGGCGCTGGTCCTTTGCCGTTGAGCTGCCCGGCTCCCAGCAGTTTTTGCGCCGCCTGCGCGAGGAGGGCATCATCTCCAGCCTGGCCCATTCGGACGCTACCTGCCAGGAGGTCTTTCGATCTTACGAGAACGGCCTTGCCTGCCTGACCCATTTCTATTCCTGCATGGCCACCGTGCGCCGGGTCAACGCCTGGCGCATCGCGGGGGCCATCGAGGCGGGCTACCTGCTGGACGATCTGTATGTGGAGGCCATCGCGGACGGCTGCCACCTGCCGGCCGAGCTTTTGCAGCTCATCTATAAGATCAAGGGGCCGGACCGGGTCTGCCTTGTTACCGACAGCATGCAGGCCGCCGGCATGCCGGACGGCGAGTATACCCTGGGCGGGCTGCCGGTTATCAAGGAGGACGGGGTGGCCAAGCTGGCCGACCGCAGCGCCTTTGCGGGCAGCGTCGCCACCACCGACCGGCTGGTGCGCACCGTCTGCCGGCTTACCGACGCGCCCCTTTATCAGGCGGTCAAGATGGCCTCCCTTACCCCCGCAAAGCTTTTGCGGATCGACGGTGAGACCGGTTCCATCGGCCAGGGCAAGCGGGCCGACCTTTTGTTGTTTGACGAGGACATCCAGATCAAAAAGGTCATGGTACGGGGCGGGTTTGTTGAGATGTAGCCTGCGCCCGGGCGGCTTCGGCTGCCCCAGGGTTGCTGCCCTTTCTCGGCCGGCCCTTTTTGGGGCGCCGGGCTTGTGCGGCGGGCTGCCTGCTGCCGTTTTGGCCGGCGTGCAGGTATTTGGCCAAAGGATGTAAAAAGGAGCGATACAATGCAAAACAGTATCGGGATGGCCTTTGAAATCATGTTCCCGCTGGCGTTTGAGCTGGCGGCGGGGGCGTTTTGCCGCCGCCGGAAGCTGATCGGCCCGGAGGGCATCGAGCAGGCAAACCGGCTCATCTTCCACCTGTTTTTGCCGCTCATGATCTTTTCCAGCATCTATCATACCGACCAAAGCACCCTGTTTTCGGCCCAAAACCTGTTGCTTGCGGGTGTTACGGCGGGGATGACCCTTGCCATTGTGCTCGTCAGCGAGGGGGTGCAGCGGCTGCGCGGGACACCTCCGGCGCGGCGGGGTGTAATTACGCAGGGGCTTTACCAGACCAACGGGGTGATCTTTTCGCTGCCCATCGTTACGGCGCTCTGCGGCACGCAGCAGCTTGGTCCGCTCTCGCTGCTCATCATGCTGCTTACCCCTTTGGATATGGCGCTGGCGGTGCTGGTGCTTTCCCCCATCCGGGGCGGCGCAAAAAGCCTGCGGGGGCTCGCACGGCAGGTGCTTACCAACCCGCCCCTGCTGGCGGCAGCGGCCGCCTTTGCGGCGGGCGGGCTTGGCCTGCGGCTGCCGCAGGCCCTGGACGGTACCGTTGCCGCTCTGGCTGGGGTGACCACCCCGCTGGCCTTTGTACTGCTGGGGGCAAGCCTGCGCACCTCCGGTTTCTGCCGGCATGCGCGCGCCCTGGCCGGGGTCAGCGCGGCCCGGCTTATCCTCTGCCCGGCGGTGGGGCTGGCCCTCTGCCTGGCCGCCGGCCTGCAGGGAGCCCATATTGCCACCATGCTGGGGCTGATGGGCGCGCCCACCGCGGTATCCTCCTTTACCCTTGCGCAGGCCTATGGCGGGGACGACGCCCTTGCTGCCGAAATTGTTGCTGCTACAACCCTGGGCTCGGCCGTTACCATGTTTTGCTGGGTGGCGGGGCTGAACGCCTGCGGCCTTTTATAAAGCATCCCCTAAAACCGGCAGCCGCCGGGCCTTAGCGGCCCGGCGGCTGTTTGCTTTGCATAAGGCTTTTAAGGCGCCTGATACAGCAGCCCGCAGGGGGTTTCGGTACAGCGGTAGCCCCGCTCGGAAAGCTCGGCCAGAAACCAGCTTTCGGTTACGTTGGCATTGACATAGGATTCCTCGGTGCCTTCTACCGTAGAGCGGTAACGCCCGTATTTGGCCCTGAGCACCAATATGGCGCGGGGAAAGTTTTGAGGGTTGAGACGGTAATAATCCGATAGCTGCACAAAGTCCAGCGGGGTACGCCAGCTACCCGGCGCGCCACAGCGCAGGTCGTTTACAAGGTAACCCCAGGGCAGCAGGCTGGATAGGAAAAGGGGCTCGCTGTCCGGTGGCAGGGTGGCCAGCAGCTCGTAAATTTCGCGGTACTGCCGCGCGTTTTCGGCGCTGGTGTAAAGCCCCCGGGCCGGGCCGGCCTCGATGCGGGTGGTGCAAAGCTGGATAGGGTCGTCCCGGTAGACCAGTACCGCCCGCTGCACCGCCGAGGCCAACACCGGCAGCACCAGGCATAGCACAAGGTACAAAGCGGGCAGCGCCCGTAATAGCCGCTCCCGTGCGGGGCCGGGCGTGGGGCCGGCCGCCGGGGCAGCGCCCAGCGTATCCCCCAGCCAGCCGGCAAACCGGGCCGCTGTTACGGCCGCCCAAACGCTGGCCAGCGCAAACCCGATGGTCATGCCGGAAAACCGGGTGTTGGACGAAAGCTGCCACGAAACCGCCAGCACCGCCCCCGGCAGCCCAAAGCACAAAAAGCTGCGCATGGGGCGGCGGGCGGCGGGCAGCAGCAAAAACAAACAGAGCGCCGCAATGCAGAGCGCCGCATGCGGCCGCCCGGGCATCCGGCCCGAAAGGGCCAACTCTGCGGCCAGCGCCGCGCCCATAAGGCCGGCGGGCAGCAGGGCCTCGCGGGGGGCAAAGGGCCGGCGGCACACCAGCACCCGCCAGCCGGCCCAAAGCAGCGCCCCGCCCCAGAGTAAAAGGCTCGCGCGGAACTGGTAAGCCGGCAGGGCAAAGGCCATCAGCAGGGTTTTCAGGCTACGCTCATTGGCCTCGGGGTCGCTCATCACATAGGGCAGCATATCCAAAAGCCGGCTAGGGGATACCCGCCGCAACACCCATACAAGGTAGATCCCGGCGCTGGCCGCGCTGCCCAGCACAAAACAGCCGGCCGGCGCCCTCCAGCGGGCCAGCCGCCGCGCCAAAAAGGGCAGCAGCGCCGCCAGCCAGAACAGCGCAAAAAACGGGGTGCACACCACCGCCAGCGCCATGGCCGCGCCGGCAAACAAGCACCAGAGCGCCGCCGCGCGCGGGCAGGCCGGCCGCCCCGTGCCCTCCCGCAAAGCCTGCCCCATACCGCCGGCGGCGTTCCCCGGCCCGGCCGTTGCCGCGCTGAACAGGCTCTTTGGCCCGGTGGCACTTCCGGGCCCGGCAGCCCCTGCGGCCGGGCCTGCCTCTAAAACACGCCCGGCCGCGCAATAAAGGGCGGTGCAGCCAAACAGGCAAAACACAAGCGAGAGGTTGTAGTACGAAAGCCCGCCGATGTTTGCGCGGGAGTAAAGCAGGCAGAGCAGCGCCCCAGCCAGCGCCCCGGCCCGGCCCTCTTTTTGCAAAGCGGCGTACACAAAGGCGGCGGCCGCCCCGCTCAAGAGCGCATAGGCCAGCCGGGCCGCCAGGTACACCCCGTCCGCCGTGCCGAACACCGCGCGGTACAGGGTGTAAAAGGGCATCAGCAGCACCACATAGATCTGTGCGGGGTTCCATTCGTCCACAAAGGGGGCCTCCCCCAGCCAAAAGCGGTGGGCAATGGCCAGGTAAAAGCTCTCGTCCGCCCAACAAAAGCTCAAAAAGCTGCGGGCGGCCACCAGGCAAAAGGCCGCGGCCAGCACGGCCCAGGGCAGCCAGCGGGCGGCGCGCGCGCGGCTCACGGCTCTGCCTCCGGCGGCAGGTTGCAACGCTCGTGCACAATATACTGCGGCGCGGCGCTTACGCTCAGATAGAGCCGGCCCAGGTATTCGCCCAGAATGCCCAGCAACGCCATAATCAGGCCGCCCACCACCAGCAACACGCACATCAGGCTGCTCCAGCCAACGCTGCCCACATCCCCCAGCACCAATTTTTGCACAATTACCACCACCGCCATCAAAAAGCCCAGCATCGCAAAAAACAGCCCGGCAAAGGCGGCCAGCCGCAGCGGCTTGACCGAAAAGCTGGTAAAGCAGTTCAGCCAGACGCTCACCAGCTTGCCCATCGAGTAGCCCGAGCGCCCCTCCTCCCGCGGCATGTGGTCCACCGGCACGTTGCGCACCCGGCTGGTGCTGCGGATGGCCAGCCCGTCCACATAGGGGTAGGGGCCCTGGTAGCGGATGATCTCGTCCACCACAAACCGCTTGGCCGCGTTGTAGCTGGCAAGGTACAGCCCCTTGGGCTTGCCGATCAGCCAGCAGGCGGTCCAGTCGTTCAGCTTGCTGCCCCAGTTGCGCCAGGCGGCGTGCTTTTTCTTTTGGTAGATGGCGTAGGCAAGGTCGGTCTCGTCGTCCAGCGCGTCGATCAGCCGGAACATCTCCCGCGGGGGATTCTGGCCGTCGTCGTCCAGGCTTACCACAATCTCGCCCCGCGCCAGCCGGTAGCCGGCCATCAAAGCCGGGTGCTGGCCAAAATTGCGGGACATCGACACACCTCGCACCCGGCTGTTTTCGGCGCAAAGGGCCTGGATGGTACGCCAGGTATCGTCCGGCGGGTTGTCGTTCACCAAAATGACCTCATAGTCGTACCGGCCGTCCGCCGTTACCGTCTCCTCGATCTCGTGCACCACCCCGGGCAGGGTGGCGCTGCTGTGGTAGCAGGGGATCACAAAACTCAGCAGCATTGGCTTGCCCTCGTTTCAGCCGGCAAAGGCGTACACCGCAATGCCGGCAAGGATCAGGCCCAGCGCAAGGGCCCGTTTTGCGGTAAACCGCTCGTGGAAGATCAGCACCCCAAACAGGGTCACATACAAATAGCTGGTGGATTCCAGCACCGGCCCAAGGCTCAAGGGGATGCCCCGGTAGGCCAGCATGGTCAGCACAGCCGAGCCCACAAACAACCCGTAGGCAAGGATCACCAGCGGGTTCAGGTACTCGGCCCAAAAGCTTTTGTAGCGGCGCAGGGCCGCTTTTTTCAGCAACACCTGGCTTACCGCCCCCACCAGCACCGAAATAAGGCAGAGCCCCACATACAGCCCGCCGCCGCTCATGGCCTGCCCTCCTCGGCCGCAAACAGGGCCACACCCGCCATTACCAGCGCGCAGCCGGCCAGCTTGCCGGGGGTCACCGCCTCGTCAAACAGCAAAACGCCCCACACAAGCCCCCACACCACCGTCACGGCCTTGTTGGCAAAGGCGGCGGTAAGCGGCATCCGCTTGATGACCTGCTGCCAGCCCAGCGCACCGCCCTGATCCGCTTTTTGAAGGAGGGCGGGGTG
>CAJTSP010000029.1 GCA_910578965.1 uncultured Oscillospiraceae bacterium | reverse complement strand
TTCTGGGCCAGGGTCAGCGCCTCGGCCAGCGCCTGGATGTTGCAGGCCACAATGATCTGGTTGGCCAGCTTGGTGGTATTGCCGGCGCCCACCTCGCCGCAGCGCACCACAGAGGCGCCCATGGTGTCCAAAAGGGGCTTGAACCTGTCGAACACCTCCTGCTTTCCGCCCACCATAAACGACAGGCTGCCGTCGATGGCCTTGGGCTCGCCGCCCGAAACCGGGGCGTCCAGCATCTCGATGCCCTTTTGCTGCAATACGGCATAGATTTCCTTGCTGGCCACCGGGTTGATGCTGCTCATATCAATAAAGGTGCTGCCGGGCTTCATGTAGCTGGCAACCCCGCCCTCGCCCAGCATGACGCTCTTGACATGGGGGGAGTTCGGCAGCATGGTGAGCACGACGTCGCAGCTCTCGCCGATCTCCTTGTTGCTGGCGGCCTTGCCGCCCGCATCCACGATCTCGTCTACAGCCGCCTGGTTCAGGTCGCTGACCGTCAGGTCATACCCGCCCTTGAGGATGTTCTTTGCCATGGGCTTGCCCATGATCCCAAGCCCGATCAAACCGATTTTCATAACAAACGCTCGTCCTTTCTCAGATCATACTTCGGATTACATCGGCCATATCCCGGTGCAGCAGGGCGGCCTGTGGATATTGGCCCAGCCGGTTCATAAAGCCATGATGCATCCCCCGGTATACCGTGAGGCCCACCCTGACGCCGGCCGCCGCCAGCCGGGACGCATAGGGCTTGGCCTGCTGGGTAAGGTAATCAAACTCTGCACAGAAAATCCAGGTGGGCGGCAGGCCGGCAAAACTGCTGTCCAGCAAAGGGGACGCGTCGGGTGAGCGGTCCTCCTCCGCCGTATTGGTATAAAGGCGAAAATGGTCCATCGTGTTTTTTAACGAAAAAACCGCCGGTAATATCCATTGCCGGTGCTGGTTGTGGATTTCGTATTCGCCGGCCGAAAAACGGTAATCGGGGCTATCCGGCTCGCATTGGCTGAGCACCGGGTAGACCAGCAGTTGCCCTTTCAGAATCCCGGTGCGCATATTGCGGTCTCGCCGGGCGCAGGCTGCCGCCAGGTTGCCCCCGGCGCTGTCGCCGCCGACCAGGATGCGGGCAGGGTCGACGCCAAGCCGGGCGGCGCTGCGGTGCAGCCAGCGCAGGGCATTCCAGGCGTCGTCGGTGGCATGGGGGAACGGGCTTTCCGGCGCAAGGCGGTATTCGGCGCTGAATACGGCGGCCCCGCTGTATTGCGCCAGCAGCCGCGCCGAATGCTCCGCGCTGCGGCGCGAGCCCATCCGAAAGCCGCCGCCATGCAGATAGAGCAGCGCAGGCCGGGTGCCTGCCCCGCCGGGCGCCCGGTAGCGCGTAACCGGGATGCTTCCCTGCGGGCCGTCTGCGGCCAGCTCGGCTTCTTCGATCGACCCGTCCGACAGGTCCATGTCCGGGGGCGGCAGGGCGCGGAGGGCCCTGTAATCCCCCGTTCGCAGGGCCTGCTCCAGCAGAGGACCTGCAGCGCCGCCCTGCAGCGCCGCGAGGGCCTCGGGCGAGAGGACGCCCCGCCTCGCCTCGCCGGGGATACCCACCTCAACCCGGTCGACGCCGCTGTCCCGCCATTCGGCCCGGGGAAAGCCTCCCGCCTCAGGCGCGCACATATTCGTAGGTGCGGCGCGCGATGCCGAGCTCCTCGTCGGTGGGGATCACGAGGACCCGCACCTTCGAGCCGGGACCGGTCAGCTCCTGCCGGGTGCCGTGGCATGCGGCGTTTTTATCCTCGTCCAGCACAATACCCAGCACGCCCAGCTTTTCGCAGACGCGCCGGCGCAGCATGTCCGAGTTTTCACCGATGCCGGCGGTAAAAACGAGATAGTCCAGCCCGCCGAGATCCATATAAAAAGCGCCGATATAGTGTACAATGCCGCTGACAAATACCTCAATGGCCAGCCGCGCCCGCTCGTTGCCGCCTTTTGCGGCGTCTTCGATATAGCGCAGATCGCTGCTGACCCCAGAGATGCCCAGCAGGCCGCCCTTTTTTTCAAAGCCCTCATGAATCTGCTCGTCGCTCAGCCCTTCGTGGCGCAGGAACTCGTACAGGTCACAGTCCATATCGCCCACCCGGGCCGCGTGGATCAGCCCGGACTGCAGCGACATCCCAAAGCTTGTGTCGATGCTTTTGCCGTTTTGGATAGCGCAGACCGAGGAGCTGCCGCCCAGATGGCAGGAGATGGCCCGGTAGCTGCTGCCGAGCTGCCCCAGCGTGTCCGCGATATACCCGTGCGAGGCGCTGTGGTAGCCCAGGCGCTGCACGCCGTACCGCTCGTACCACTCGTAAGGCACGCCGTACAGCCGCCGCTCCAACGGGATGTCGCGGTGGAAACCGGTTTCAAAGCAGCCCAGAAAGATGGCGTCCGGCAGCGCCTTGCGCATAACCCCGATGGCCTGCAGATAGCCGGTATTGTGCAGGGTGGCCAGCGGCAGCCAGGCACGCATCCCTTCGATCACCTCGTCGGTCAGCTCATGGTTGCCAAAGTAGTTTTTGGAGAGGGTAGTCTTGTAGCCCACCCGCTCGATCTCGCTGACCGAGGCGAGTACGCCGGTTTGTGGGCTGGTCAGGCAGCCGAGATACCGCCGGATGCCGGTTTTATAATCCGGGATGGCCGCCTTTTCTTCGCAGACCCGGCTGCCGCTTTGCAGGTTATCGTATTGGAAAACCGCGTCGTCCAGGCTGCCGACCCGCTCCACCTTGCCCTGCGAGAGTACGGTACAGGCGGGCATGTCATACAGCTTAAACTTGAGCGAGGTGCTGCCCACATTGCAAACAAGAATCTTCATCCACAGACCCCTTTCCGCCCGGGCAGGGCGTGTTTTTTATGCGCCGTCCCTCTGCGGGGACGGCGCCGCCAGGCCTTTTTATATGCCAAGCGCCGCAAGAAGCTCCTGCATCTGCTTGTCGCCGCCCGCCACCGGGCGCCAGTCCACCTGGACGACCTCGACATGCTGCTTTTCCAGAGCCTCGCCAAACAGGCGAGGGCCGATATTGACCGCTACTAACTGGGAGCCGAACAGCGCCTGAATCTTATCGGTATTCATCATGCTTCGTCCCTTTCCTTTTTGAGCTGGATAATCCTTGCCGCAAGCTGGCCGGCCTGCCGATTAGAGCGGCAGACGTACACCCCGGCGTCCCGCAGCTTCTGACGCTGCAGGGTAACGTTTTGCAGGTCGGCGTCGGTGCCCAGTACCGAGCAGACGACCGCGAGCTTTCCGCCGCGGGCGCGGGCGTCCTCCATGGCTTTGGTGAGCACCCGGAGGGTAACGCCGGCGGGGTCGATATGCTCGGGCGGGGTGAGGATAAAGTCCAGCAGGATCACCGCAGTCTGCGGGTCTTGCGCCTCTTTTTCGATCAGGGGCAAACGCATGGACGGCTCAAGGGTAGGGTGCGGGCGGCCGCGGGTAAACTCCTCTTCGCCGCTGTCTATTACCGTGTTGCCCACGCTGGCCCGGGAATCGGCCAGCCGGAGCCCGGGCAAAAGCGGGCAGTTGGAGTGGATGCCGCCGATCGCCTCCTGCATCGTCTGCATGACCTCATCGCAGTAGGTGCCGCCGCAGTAAATGCCGCGCACATATTTCTGCTGCGGGGCCATGCCCTCGATGGCGGAGCGTGCCAATGCGTCCAGGGCTTCCTCGCTGTCAAAATCAATCCGCTTGCCAATCAATGAAAGCGCCTGCTGGGCGCAGCCGTCCAGGTCGCCGGCCCAAAGCGCGCCGGAGGCCTCGACCACCGCGCGGTCTGCCCCCATAAAGCAGGCCACCACCGGCTTTTTGCACAGCCGGATGCGCCCGGCGAGGGCTTGCAGCACGCTGTCGGCCGGCTTGCGGGAGATCAGCACAAGGTACTGGGTATCCGGGTCGTTCTCCAGCGCGTCGATGCCCATCAGCATGCTGATGCCGCCCACCGGCTCCTTCAGGTCGTTGCCGCCGGTGCCGATGGTCTGGGATACGCCGCTGCCCGCCTCGTGCAAAAACGCCGCCACATGCTGGATGCCGCACCCAGACGCGCCGCAGATGCCAAAGGGGCCGCGGTTGTTGATGCTTGACAGCACAAACGCCGCGCCGTTGATATTGGCCACGCCGCAGTCCGGCCCCATGCATAAGAGGCCCTTTTCCCGCGCGAGCTCCTTCATTTCGCGCTCCTGCCAAAGCGGGACGTTGCTGCTGAATACGATGCAGTGCAGCCCCAGCTCCAGCGCCTGCTTGGTTACCTCGCAGGCATATTCGCCCGGTACCGCGATGGAACAGATATTGGCGCGGGGGTTGGCACGCACGGCATCCTGTACCGTGCCGAAGGCCGGCTTTTGGGCCGCGGGGGCGGGCCCGCCTTTTTGGGCCTTGGCCATTGCAGCCTCAAACGCCTCGCGGCTGGCCGCCCGCACCGCAACAACAAAGTCGTTTTCTCCTGCGCCGCGCACGGTTTCATCCGCAAGGCCCAGCTCCTCCAGCGTCTGCCTGCCAGAGGCGGTGGCCATGCCGGCATAGGCGCTCTCGATCCCCTCGCAGTCCATCAGCACCGACATTGTAAAGAGGGACGCGAGCGAGTCGATATAGGTATCCTTTTGCAGGACGGTGTACAGCTCCATCAGTCGTTCGCCTCACTCGTCATGATTTCATTGATCGCAACCAGGCCCTGCTTAAAGCAGTCCATCGGCAGCTTGGCCGACCCCATCGTGCCCTGGCCGCCGGCCTTGAGGGTGCCGCCGCCGTGGCTGGTAGGCAGGATGTTCAGCCCAACGACCTTGCGCGCGTCCACCCCCACCGGAAAGCCCTGCCCGCCGTCCCAGGGGATGGGGGCAAAGCGGTGTTCGGCCACGCAGACCTTGCGGGCGTCGGCGGCGCGCTGGAGCGAATCGGCAAAGGTGGAGCCGGTAAGCACCACATAGCCGGGGCCGGCGCTGGCCGACATGCCGCCCAGGCCGTACACCTCGGTGACACAACTGTCGCCCAAAAAGCCCAGCAGGTCGTTTTTGGTATAGGTAGGCTTGAGGAACAGCCCTTCGATCAGCGGCGCGTCAACCGTAAACCACCGTTTGCCGGTACCGGCAAGCCGGATGCCGAACCTGACGCCGTTGCCGCCCATGGCAACCATCACGGTGCTGTGCGGCACTTTTTTGGCCGAGGCCAGCACGCTTTCGGCACCGGCCATCATCACATGCAGAAAGAACCGGTCGTTGGCGGCAAACTGCTTTACGATCTCGTCCCGGTGGGGAAAGTCCATATCCATCATGGCTTGGATCATTTGCAGGGCCATATACATGGAGGCGGCAGGCTGACGGTTATGGTTTTCGTCCCCCATGCCGGCAGTCTTGCCCATTACCTGGATCAGGTCGATACCGCCCATACGGCGTACGGTTTCGCCCAGCGCCGGGCCGTAATGGTCGCGGAACCAGACAAGGTCATCCTGCACCTCGTCGTTGTAAAAGCCCCAGCGCAGCACATTCTGCTTGTTGCCAGGATGCACCCCGCAAAAGCCCCTGCCGCCATAGGTTTTGTCCTCCACGACACAGACCGGCATGGAGGCCGAAGTGGCCATGGCTGCGCCGCAGGCGGCGTCATGGTCCTGCGCGGCCTCAACCCGGACCTGCCCGCTGGTTACTAACTGCCAGGCTTCCTCGGCAGTTTTGGCGCGCTGCTCGTACAGCAAAGCCCCGCAGATGGCGTTTTTGACCGGCAGGGGAATATCCTCCGCCGCGATGGGCGGGCCCGCGATGAGGATGGTATCCGGCGTCATGCCCGGGATGGCCTCTCCGGCCGGCTGTACATCCACCCATACCGGGCGGCCCTTGGTTAAAATTTCGGCGGCCTTTTGGTTTGCCTGTTCGATTGCCTGTTTGATGTCCATGCTTTGTTTCCTCCTTACGGTCGGTAAAAATACGGTGCGGCGCACGGCGCCGCAGGGAACGGTCAGCAGGTAATGCGGTAACCGGCATAGCAGCCGGGGCAGCGAAGGGTCAGGCGGCTGCCGGAAACGGGCAGCGGCTCAAAGCCGTCGGCCGTGAGCAGCGCGAGGGCTTTTGGTTCCTTGCCGTTGAGGGTTAGGTGAATTTGTTCAAGGGGCAGCGGCTTTGCCATTGTGACGCCGTTAAAGCCGCTGAGGTTGACCACCTGTACCAGATACTCGTTTGGCCCGGTACTGTAAAAGAAAATATCCGCGCAGCCGGGCGCATCGGTTTCAAACGGCAGCCGCAGCGGGCGTACCTTTTTGAGCAGGTCAAGGAAAATATCCTTATGATCTTCATAACCAAGGTTATAATAAAGGGTGCCCGGCGCCCAGGGTAGGTAAAGGTTTTTCCCGCCCTTAACGGCGGCCATCCGGCTGTCGGTTACCCGGTGGCCGTGCGCGCGCTCGGGCGGGCCGTAGGGGGCGGCTCCTACCAGCGGGAGATACCCCTCGGCGTCCGTCAGCTCGAGCCGATAGCTGTCCCCGCACAAAAACACCCAGTCTCGCTCAGGGAAGGACCGGAAGAGGCCTTTTGGTTGGGCCAGCAGGTAGTTTGCCGCCGCCGGCGCAAGCTTTTCGAGGATGCGCACGCCGAATAGCCGCTCCAGAAGCGCCGGGTCCTCCTGGAAAGTACGGCCGGTCCCAACGACCGTTGCGCTGGTGGAAAGCAGCGCCTCGCGCAGCCTGGGGCCGGGGGCCCGGGGCAGGTCCGGCAGCACAACGATGTCGTAATCGTCCAGCCGGCCGGCAAAATCCTCCATGGCGCTGAGGATGGCCGTGTCAAAGGGGATGTGCCGCTCCTTGAGCATGTGCACGATACCGCGATATTCCAGCACATTGTACGTCAGGTTGGTGCTGAACTGGTAAAAGGGCCGCGGGTTGACCAGCAGGACCCGCGCGGTGCTTTCCAGCCGGGCAAACAACTCCTCGTGCCGGGCGTGCAGGTGGAACACCTCGCTGACACCCGCAAAATTGGCGCGGTCGGGGTAATCTTCAAACGAGCCCACAATGCACCAGTCGAGGTTGCCGCCCACCGCGGCGTTCTGGTAGAGGCGGATCTGATTGAGCCAGGAGGAAACGCCCATAAACCGGTAGGGGATATCCACCGCATTGATGGCACAGTTGCTGGGAGCCTTGTCCGGGAAGGTCGTTTTAATCGCGGCCGGGTCCTCCGAGCCGGAGTATAGCCAAAAATGCTTGGCCCGCACGGCCGACTGCGCCTCGCAGCGCACAATGTCAATGCCGTCGTCGCTGTAGGTGCTCAGGGGTACGTTGGGGTTGATGCTCTTTACCAGCTCGCGCACCCGGCGCAGCATATCCGCCACCGTATATACCTTGAACTCTTCGTATTTGCGGTAGGCGGGGTCGTTTTCGTCCTCCACCGCGGGCAGCGCCATCCCGCCGGACCATTCAAAAAACCGCCGTTTGCAGTTTTCGCATTGGCAGATGCCTACATAATTGCCGTCGTAATCGGTGGTGGGGTAGCCGGGAATATTAAAAAAGACGCCGTCCAGTGGGTAGTTGGCCATGGCCTCGCGCAAAACCTCCAAGATCCGTTCCTGCTGGTAGGCGCCGTTGACACAGACCGCCGCGCAGTCCTCAAAATAGGCGGGGCTGCCGTCGGCCCGGCGGGTAAACCAGTCTGGGTCGGTTTCCAGGTAATCCTTATGTACCTTGCTGATGTCGAACCGCGCAATTACCCGGATGCCTGCGGCGTGGCATTTTTCGATGATCTCGCCAAACTTATCGCCCTGCAGATACGGCGTGGGGCGCTGGCAGGCAAGCTTGGAGGGGCCAAAGGCGCTGATGCCGCCACACCCCACCTGCACTACGTTGGCGCCCAGCTTTTTCAGCATCGCCACCTCGTAATCCACATCCATGGCACCGTCAATATCCCGTAGGTTGTTCTGCACCATGCGAAACGGTTTTTCCATCCACCAGCTCATGCCGAATCCTCCAATTTGAATACAATTTTTACCAAAAAACCCGTTATTGCCCTGCAATACCGAGATATATTTGATATATTGTATACAATTATACTCCATCCATCCCTTTTTGTCCATTTGCCATCTTTTATAAAAATCAAGGGGAAAATCCGTCGTTTTTTCCAAAGTGCTTTCAAAAAGGCATAAAAAATGCCCGCTGCCGATGCTTGGCCGCATGGCAGCGGGCGGGGGGCCTGCCGGCCCCTATTTTGCCTTAAGGTATTTATGAAGCTTGTTTTGCAGGGAGCGCTGGCTCGTATGGAAATGGATATGGGCCTGCATGGCGGCAAGCTCCGGGTCCTGCAGCTCCAGCCCCCGGATAATCGCCTCATGCTCCTCGTATGCGCAGACGATCCGCTGCGGCTGCATGGGGATGGTGGAAGCAAACAGCGCCTGGCGCATCAAAAGGTTGCGGATGTACTCGACAAGGCAGGGATTCCCGCTGAAGCGCGCAATCATCATGTGAAAGCTGCCGTCCAGCTTGCCGCCAAGCCCGGTTTCTTTCTGTGCAAGGAGCTCCCGGTTGATCCGGCGCAGCTCCTCTACCTGCTCCGGCGTAATGCACAGCGCGGCCTCGCGGGCGCTCAGCACCTCTAAAACCGTGCGGGTATCCGTGATGTAGGCGAGGTCCTGCTCTGTGAGGTCCACCACCTGCACGCCGCAGCGCGGGATGTATTCCACGACGCCGTTGTTCTGCAACAGGCGCAGCGCCTCGCGTACCGGCGTGCGGCTGACCTTAAAGCGCTTGCAGAGCTCGATCTCCCGAATCGGCGTTCCCGGGCGGAACACGCCCTGATGGATCAGATGCAGCACGCCGTTTACAATCTGCTGCGTGGTAACGTCATTTGTATTTTTTTGCGTTCCAACCGGTGTTTTTGCCTGCTGCGTTCCCATAAAATCAAACCCCAACCATCACATTTTACGACGCTTTTCAATCTCACAATAAATGTACCTTTAATTTAGGGTTTCGTCAATACCTTGCCCCTCAGCCTATCCGGATCGCCTCGAAAAGCTCCAGCTCATCCACAAAAAGGCGCAGGATCCCCGCCTCGCATACAAACCGCACGGGCGCCTGCCGAACCATGCTGAAAACAGCCTTGGGGGCCGGCTTTTTCCAGGCAAGCCCGATCTCCAGGCCATGCAGGGGGACCGGGCGGAAATAAGACCTCAGGCTGTGGCCGGTGTAGTTGATGAGATGCACATAATCCATGCTGCCGTCCCTCCGCACGGTATGCTCCACCTCGACCATCTCCGGCAGGTTGCCCGTTACATGCTCGACCCCCAGGACCTGCTCCAGAAGGTCCGCCATAAAATTGCCCATGTGCGGGAAGCCGAACCGGTAATGGTCTGCGCCCGGCTTCCAGGGGATATATACGCCGCGGCCTTTTCCGGCCGGGCTGACCGTAAAGGCAGGATATTCGGTAATGCTCGTGGGATAGGCGTCCTCCGGAGGCGAGTGGCGGTGCGGCGGGATAAACCGCATGTATTGCCGGACGCTTGGCTTGTATTCTGCATAGCAGTAGACATCGTGCAGGTAGATCCACTCGGTATCGGCAAACCGGGGGAACAGCTCCCTGCTGCCGCCAATCTCAAAGTAGGCGGACAGATAGCCGCGGCCGATATAGCCCAGCTTCTCGATGCCGAGGCACTGCAAAGCGATGCCCCGGCGTTTTTTGCGCTGCTCGTCCCACAGGGCGGTTTCCCCGGTGGCAATAACCGTGCCGCCGGCGGCGGCAAAGGCGTCCAGCATCGCCGCTGCGGCATCGCTTACGTTCTGGATGTCCGGTAGGATAACCGTTTTGTATTTTTTTAGCGAAACAAGCTCCAGCGCGTTCATCCTGATGCAGTCAAAGAGATAATGCTGCTGGGTCAGCAGGTGGTACCAGCCGTAGTATTCTGCGGGAAAGCCAAGCTCGCCCTTGCTCCAGTAGGTTTCCCTGGGGCAGATAAGCGCGATGTCTGCGGCAGAGAGGTTGGCGTGGTAATCCTCCTCGTGCTCCAGATGGTAGCGGAACATCTTTTTTAGGGCCGCATAGCCGGATTTATCCGGGTGGTTGTCCAGGCGGCCCACCTGGTAAAAATCGGCAAAACCGCCGTTTGCCAGCATCTGGGCAAGGCGCAGCTCCTGCTCGTGGGGCGAGACGGCCGCGTGGCGGTACCACATGTCGATAAAATCCACGCTGGTGACCGAGGCAACCTTATCGGGGCTGGAGTATTTTTCCAGCTTGAGGAGCTCGGAGCCCTTGTACATATAGTTGTTCCGGTCTGCCCCGTCAAAAAAGGTGCCGATCTCGCCGCGCAGCATATCGATGGGGAAAAAGAGCAGATCGGGTTTTTCCTGCGCAATCAGCTCCTTGATGGCTTTATGGTACGCGCCCACGGTAAGCTCCTGGAACCGCTTGTATTTTTGGTATACCGGGTCGTCGGGGTCGTCCTTTGTCGGAAGGTCAAGGCCGAACATCTCGCCAAACCGCTTGCGGCAGTTTTCGCACTGGCAGATGCCCTGGTAGCCCCTGGTATAATCCAGCGCCACCGAGTATCCGCCCATATTTAAGAAGATGCCGTCCGGGTCGATTTCCCGGATGATCTCGCGCAGGATATCCAGCGCGGTCGTTTGCTGGTACTCGCTGTTGAAGCATACGTGGATCAGGCCGTGGTAATTGATAATCTCCCCCTTGGGGCTTAGATAGGCCCATTCCGGATGCTGCTCATAAAGCGGGGTGCGCACCTTGGAAAAATCTACCCGGCTGATAACCCGGATGCCGGCGTCCTTGCAGGCCTTTACCACCGTTTTCAGGTCGTCGCCGGTCATGTACCGGTTTGGCGTTTGGTAGGGGATGCGGGAGCTGTAGCTGGCAACGATCCCGCCGGTATTGATAATAACGGTGTTGGCGTTGAACTCACGGAGCTCCCGGACATACTGCGCCGCGTCCATATCCGCCATGTCGATCTCGCGCAGGTTGGTCTGGACAATCCTCCAGGCACGGTCCTGCCACCAATACGGTTTGCTCATAAATTGCTGTCCTTTCTTTTGTTGCTCGCACGCGGCAGTGCCGGGCATGCGCGCTTGGGCACTCCTCGGAACAGTAATCTTATCCGAGGATGGATACCCTGCCGCCCTGGAAGGATACCTGTACGCCCAGATCGGCCAAACGCTGCTCGCTGCAGCACCCGGAGGCTACCGAGACCCTGTGCCCGCCGCTTTCAAACAGGCAGACGGCGCAGGATTCGATCTCGATGATTTCAATGGGGATTCCGGGGACCTTTTCCCAGACGGGGAAGCTGGGGTCGCCCTGCCGGGCAGCCTCAAATTCTGGCAGGTAAGCCTGTGCGTTTTTCATTACCGGCAGGTCCAGCATATGCTGCGGGTCGTTTTTCAGGCAGATCACCCGCGTGATATCCGCAGGGTCAAGCCCTCTTGCATCGTAGAGCGCCTGCCGCAGCAACGGGCCTTTCAGGGCCGGGTTGATAAGGATGTTTTCGCTGCCTGCCTGCACAAGCACCGCCGTTTCCTCACCGTCTGCGCAGAGGTTCAGCTTTCTGTATTTAAGCGTGCTTTCGTTGGTTTCATTGGCAAAAAACCAGTCGCCATGGCCGGGGACAATGATGTCCGCATGCTCTGCGGCCCAGTTCATGGAGGCGGCGGTTTTTTGCTGGCTGGCATCGATAAAGTAGCCCTCGCGGGCGTGGTAAAATTCCCGGTTCATAATGGTGTCGCCGGCCAAAAGGACCCTTTTGCCGCCGCTGGAAAAAACAAGGCCCGCAAGCCCCAGGGTGTGCCCGGCAAGGGGGCATACCGTAACCCCGGGGGATAGCTGCCGGGGGGCGGGCATAAAATCGTATACGGCGCCGTTCAAAAAAGCGTCCGCAAAAGGGCCGCCCTGCTTGCGCAGGCTTGCAACATCCTGGACCGACTCCGCAGACATATACAGCTTTGCGCGGGGGTATTTTTCTGCGTCGACCCGGTGGTCGGTATGAAAGTGCGTTGCAAATACAATGTCAATATCCTCCAGGCCAAGGCCGCAGTACAGCCGCAAACGGCGTTCCATCTCGCCCGCGGGCAGGGTTGGGTCAACCAGGATGTTGATATCGCCGTCCCGCAGCAGCGTAGAGGATGCCACGACCGAATGGTACTGCGTGTCGGGGTCCTCACCCCAGAACTTGTTGCGCGACAGATGGCCCAGCGTAAGCTGGCGCCACGCAACCTCGCGTGTGCCGGTCATCCGTTTCACCCTTTCGTCTTGTTATTGTTTTGTGCACTCATGGCAGGCCACAAAATGGTTTGGCGCAACCTCGGCCAGCTTTTGCGGCTGCATGCATTTCTCTGATGCATAGGGGCAGCGGCTTGCAAAGCGGCAGCCGGGCGCCGGGTCGATGGGGTTGGATACCTCGCCGGTGAGCAGGTGCCGCTCCCGGCTGCGCTTGGCCAGGTCGACGGTTGGGATGGCGTTGAGCAGGCCGACCGTATACGGATGGACATGATGCTGGAACAGCTCGTCCCGCGGCGCATATTCCACCACCTGGCCCATATACATCACCATGATGTCGTGGCTGATGTGGCGTACAACGCACAGGTCGTGCGTAATAAACATATACGCGATCCCGCGCTGCTCCTGCAGGTCCATCAACAGGTTGAGGATCTGGGCCTGGATCGATACATCGAGCGCGGAAACCGGCTCGTCGCAAACGATGAATTCCGGGTTGAGGACAAGCGCGCGCGCCAGGCCGACCCGCTGCCGCCGCCCGCCGTCCAGCTCGTGCGGGTAGGTGTTGAAATAGCGTTCCGGCAGGCCGCAGAGCTCCATCGTTTCGGCCACCTTTGCCAGCCGCTCGCCCTTGTCGGCAATGGTTTTGGATACCTTCAGCGGGTCCAGGATCGTTTCGCCCACCGAAAAATGCGGGTTGATGGAGGAGTATGGGTCCTGAAAAATCATCTGCATCCGTTTTTGTACCTTGCGGAACTCCTCTTTGCCCATGGCGGCAATATCCTCCCCGCGGTACAGCACCTTGCCTTCGGTCGGGTCGTACAGACGTATCAGCGCCCGGCCAAGCGTGGATTTCCCGCAGCCGGATTCGCCGACAACCCCCAGCGTTTCGCCCGGGTTGATCGTAAAGGACACATCGTCCACCGCATGGACAACGCCGGCATTGGTGTGGAAGTACTTTTTAAGGTTTACGGCCTCGATCAGGGTTCCGCTCATTTGCTCACCTCATTTTCATAGAGATGGCACTTGATGTAATGGCCATCCTCCACATAATGCACAAGGGGTTTCTCGGCCCTGCACCGTTCGGTACAGCTACCGCAGCGGTCTGCAAAGGGGCAGCCGGGAGGGGCTGTACGGGAGTCCAGCACAAACCCCGGGATGGGGGTTAGCCGGCTTACGCTGCCGGTCAGGTCCGGGATACACTTGAACAGGCTGTCGGTATAGGGATGGTTTGCCGTGCGGGCAAACACCTGCTCTACCGTACCGCGCTCGATTACCTCGCCGCCGTATACAACGGCAACGTCCTCGCAGAATTCCGCCACAATGCCAAGGTCGTGGGTAATCAGAATCATGGACGTGCCAAACTTTTCCTGAAGGTTCTTCATCAGGGTGAGGATCTGCGCCTGGATGGTAACGTCCAGCGCGGTGGTCGGCTCGTCTGCCAGCAGTAGGTTCGGCTCGGCCACAAGCGCCATCGCAATTACCACGCGCTGCTTCATCCCGCCGGAGAACTGGTGTGGGAACTGAATGCTGCGCTCAGGCGGGATGCCCACCAGGGTAAGAATTTCCGCTACCTTTTCGTCCCGCCGCTGCTTGGACATATCGGGGTTGTGCAGCTTCAGCACCTCGTCGATCTGATCGCCGACGGTCATTACCGGGTTCAGGCTGGTCATCGGGTCCTGAAAGATCATCGAGACCTCTGCGCCGCGCAGCTCCCGCAACTGCTTTTTGGACATCTCAAAAACCTTTTCGCCCCGATAGCGGATGCTGCCGCCGGTAATCTCGGCCACGCGCTCGGGCAAAAGGTTCATAATGCTCAGCGCCATCGTCGTTTTGCCCGCGCCGGTCTCGCCTACGACGCCGAGAATCTGGCCCTTGTTTAGATCAAGCGAAAAATCGTTCAGCGCATACACCACGGCCTCATCGGTGTTGTACTGCACCTTCAGGTTTTTGATCTCAAGTATTTTTTCCATTTGGCTCCCTCAATTCTTCATTTTCGGGTCAAGCGCGTCACGCAGGCCGTCGCCGATAAAGTTCAGGCTAAGCACGGAAATCATAATAAAAAGGCCGGGGATCAGGCCGAGATAGGGGTAATAGCGGATATTGCTCTGGTTTTCGGAGATAATGCTGCCCCACTCCGGCGTGGGCGCCTGGACGCCGATGCCAAGGAACCCCATTGCGGCAATGCACAGGATGATGCTGCCAAGGTGCATAAAGGTCGTAACAATCAGCGGGCCAAGGATGTTTGGCAAAAGGTGCTTGGCGATGATCCGGCCGCTGCCAGTGCCGTAGCATCTTGCCGCCTCGATAAACTCGGAGTTGCGCAGGTTCATAATGGCGGCCCGCACCGTGCGCGCGCTGCTGGGGATCTGCACGATGGCGAGCGAGATCAGCAGCTTGTCCAGGCCGGCGCCGAGCGCCGCAACAAGCGCCATCGCAAGCATGGTGCCGGGAATCGCCATCAGCATGTCGCACAGGCGCATGACGATGTTGTCTACCTTGCCGCCAAAATAGCCGGCAATCCCGCCCAGCGCAACCCCGCCCACAAACGAGAGGGCTACGGTGGCAAGGCCGGCGCCGAGGGTGATCCGGCCTCCGTAAATGATCCGGGCCAAAAGGTCGCGGCCGAGCTGGTCGGTGCCAAAAATGTGCCCGTCGCTGCCGGGCTTTGCAAAGGCGTCGACGATGTGCTGGGTGATGGCCTCCTGGTAGTCGAGATAGAGCGGAGCGCTGAAAACGGCAGCCAGCAGGGCAAGGAGCACCACCATGCCGAGCATGGCCAGCTTGTTGCGCCTGTAGCGTTTCCAAATCAGCTTGAAACGGCCCTTTTTGCTTGGCCTGAACGGCTGTCCTGCTTTTGTGGAGGAAGCGGCCGCCACATTTTGTGTGTTCATACCTTCACCTCCGCCCTTATTCATACTTGACCCGCGGGTCGATCACCGAATAGGTCAGATCGACCAGAAGGTTGACGATACCGACAAAGATCGAGATAACGAGGATACATCCCATAATAATCGGCATATCCCGCGTTTTTACCGCGCTGGTCAAATAGGTGCTGGTGCCGGGGATGGCGAAGACCGTTTCGATAACCACCGAGCTGCCAAGAACCATCGCAAAGGAGGAGCCAAAGCCGGTTACGATGGGCAAAAGCGCGTTGCGCAGCGCATGCTTCATAATCACAATGATTTCGCTGGCGCCCTTTGCCCGCGCCGTGCGCACATAGTCCGACCGGATAACATCCAGCACCCAGGTGCGGGTAGAGCGGATGTTGGTGGCCACGCTTGCCGCGCAGACCGCAATGACCGGCAGCACATAGTGCTGCATGGTGCCAACCCCGTAGGCCGGGAACCAGCCGGCCTGCAGGCTGAGGTAGATTTGCAGCAAAAGGCCGAGCCAAAAGCCCGGCATCGCGGCCAGGAGCAGGCACAGGAAGGTGATAGCATAGTCCGGCAGGCTGTTGTGCTTTACTGCGGTGAGGGTGCCCAGGGGGATACTGATCAGGCTCGCAATCAGGGTTGAGAGGACGCCGAGGGTAAGGGTATACGGCATCCGGTTGCTGATTTCGTTGATTACGGGCTGCTTGGTAAACCAGGACACCCCAAAATCGCCGTGCAGGACGTTCCACATGTAATTTGCATACTGCACCAGGATCGGCTTGTCCAGCCCAAGCTCGGCCCGCAGCGCCTCTTTTTCTTCGAACGTTGCCTCCAGCGGCGAAAGCATCTCCACAGGGTCGCCGGGGACAAGCGACATGATCAGGTAGATAAAAAGCGTAATTCCGATGATGGTTGGGATCAGCAGCAGAACCCGCTTTAGGGTGTATTTAAGCATTTCGCGCCTCCTGTCAAAATACGGGGCAGCCCCCGTGCGGCATACCGGGCGCAGAAGGGGGCAGAATAAAAAAGAAGGGGGCAGAGGCAAAACGCATTTTACGTTTTTTCTCTCTGCCCCCTCAAGCCGGCTGCGCCGAAGGAGTGCGGGTGAAGCGCTCCTGGGCGCGGTTCGGTTTAGCTCCAGCTCATTTTATGGATGTAGAAGTCGGCGACCGGGCTGGCCGAAACGCCTTGCAGGTCTTTGTTGTAGGCAACCGCGTTGACTCCGGCATACAGTGGGAGCTGGTACGCGTTCTCGACGCCAAAGGACATCAGCTCCGCCATGAGCTGCTTGCGGGCGGCGGGGTCCTGCTCCACGGCGATGCGGGCATAGTAATCCTTCAGGACGGCGTAATCCTTAAAGTACAGCTCCGGATTATAGGTTTTTTCCATATCCGGGTTGTAGCTTGCGCCGGGGTTGCAGAAATCAAACCAGACGTTGGTGTTGTCATAAATGATCATATCCGCCGCGGCGTCCGGGGTGGCGGCCCGCTGCGCCGCCGTAAAGGTGGCGTTGTCGCAGGGGATAACCGCAGAATTGATGCCCACCTCGGCAAGCTGGCCCTGGATGATCTGGGCGGCCTTTTCGCAGGCAGAGCCGGAAATCACATAAATCTCAAGCTCCCGGCCGTCGTAATCCGAAGCGGCCAGGTAATTTTTGGCGGCCTCCTGGTCGTACGGGATCACGGTGTAGCTGCCCTCCTCCGGGGAGGTGGGGAACCCGGTGACAACATCGATGTCCAGAATCTTGCCGTAGCCGTAAAGCACGCCGGCCAGCAGGTCCTCCTTGCGGATGGCGGACTGGATGGCCATGCGCAGGTTCAGGTCGTCCCGGATATAGTCCATCGGCCAGCCAAAAGCAATCAGGGTACGGGTGGTGGAGTCGGCGCTGTCCCAGGTTGCGATGGAATTTTCAGGCAGGCGGGTGCAGGAGGCGAGGTCTGCGTTGATGACAACATCGGCGTCGCCGGATTCCAGCGAGATAAACTGGGTGCTGATGTTGCTGATGATGGTGATGGTGACGTTTTTGATGGCAGGAGCGCCGGCCCAGTACTGCTCGTTGGCCTCCAGGACGATCTTTTCGCCGCTGGTACGGGAAACAAATTTATACGCGCCGGTGCCGATCGGGTTGGACGCATAGCCCTCGGCGCCCACTTTTTCGTAGTAATCCTTGCTGATGACAACCCCCATCTGGGTGCAGAGCATGTTCAAAAAAGCGGGGCTGACATGGGACAGGATCGCCTTGCAGTGCGTATCGTCGATCACCTCGCCCGAGGCAAGCCCGTTGAGCATCGAGGTGGCGGCGGGGGTGTTTTCGGCAATCGCGGTCTCCCAGCTAAACACGACATCCTCGGCGGTCATCTTGTCGCCGTCGTGGAAATAGACGTCGTCGCGCAGGGTGAAGGTCCATTCCAGGCCATCCTCGGAGACCTCGTAATCGGTGGCAAGCCAGGGGGTGGGGTTGCCGGCCTCGTCAAGACGGAAAAGGGTATCGTAAACCTGCTGGAAGAAAACGCCGTCGCGGGTTTTATCGGCGCTGTAATCCTTGTGCAGGGGGTAAACTCCCACAGGGTCGGCATAGGTTACGACGTTCAGGCTGTCCTTGGCGGCGGCATCCTGGCCGCCGGCGGGGCTGCCCCCGCTCCCTGCCGGGGGGGTGCTGCCGCTGCCGCCGCAGCCTGCCAGCATGGAGCCGGTCAGAACCAGCGCCAAAACAAGGCTCAGCAGCTTACAAAGGCGTGTTTTGCTCATTCTTTTCTCCTCCTGTTTATGGAATTGTCCGCCCGGCGGCAGTTTGTGTGGCATACCGCCGGCGATTTCCTATATTGTATACAATTTTGCTGCGCTTGTAAATTTGCATTTTCACATATTTTAGCGGCTCTTTTTAGAACTATTAACCAAACAATCTGATTTTTCTGCCAAATTCTGCTCAAAATGCATCTTATGGCACAAAAATAGAGGGTAAAAATTGCTAAAAACAAGAAAAAAGCACAATTCTTTTGAGAAAATTCGTACAAGCCCCCTTTTTGCCCTGCAGTTGGACGATTGACACAGCTTTTGGTTATCGTATACAATATTTTCCATCCCCATTCATTTGCTGCCCTTTGCGGGCAGCCGCGGGCCCAAGCGGAAAGGAGACCGAATATGACAGGGAAAAGCCTGCCGGGCAGCGGGCCAGGGAGCAGCTACTCCAGAATGCTTTTGCGGCAGCATCCGTGGCTGAGCGGCCTTTTACAGGAGGGGGAAACCCTCATTGCCTTTTCTTACAGAGAGCCGGAAACCCTGCCGGGTATATCCCTGCTGTTTGTTGGGGTGGCAGCTTTGGGGGATTTTGCGCTGCATCCGGAAGCTTTTGGCGGCATGCTGCCGGGCGCTTTTGTGATACTTGCCGGGGCCTTGCTGTCAGCCGGCGGGGTGTGGGCCGTCTGCTTTGCAAAGCGTTCGTATACGCTGGTAACCTCGAGGCGGATTCTCTATCAAAAAATCAACCTGCTGGGGCGGCCTGGCAAAACCGTCTGCATCCCCCGCGGCCAGGTCAGGAGTGCACGGTATTTGAAAAGCATGGTCATGTACCGGGGGGCGGGCAGCAGCGGCAGCGTTTTGCTCGTTTTGCAAAACGGGGGCAGGCTCTTGATCCCGGGCATGCAGGACGGCGAAAACATTTTTGACGCGCTCCGGGAGCGATAGGGGGCCCCGGTATGCCCCAAAACGCGAAAACATTCTTGCACCCCAAAAGGGCGCGGCTGCGGCGCCGCGGGATGGCTTAATAATATGGCCGGTAATCAATGGAAAACGCGCCCCTGGAATGCTCTGAAAGCATAGCAGGGGCGCGTTTTCCATTGATTGCCGTTTGGTGGGATCGCCCTTATGGGCCGTTCTATTTTATCACTTCCGTATGTACGGTAGATTTGCTGATGCCAAACGCCTGCGCCGTGCCGCGCACCGTGGCCTTGTGGGCCACAATGTATTCGCCCAGCCGCACCGCCCGGTCCTCGGGGTTGCCCTTCATCCGCCATTCCTCCCTGCGCGGGGCCGCGCCAAAAGGGTGCCCCGGCGGCCCGCGATGCTGTTACAAGCCTATGCGCAGGGCGGCCTAAAAATGCAAAGTAAGGCATGAGGCAAGGGGGAAAAGCGCTGCGTGAGAGGGGGGATACGCACGGCTTTTGGGCGGCCGCTCAGAGGGGCTCCGGCCCGCGGGCCCTGCCCAAGGCCGCGGCCGCATCCGCCGCCCAAAGCCGCACGCGGCGGGCCGTCTGCTCGGGGGTGAGCAGGTCGGTGTCCAAAAAATCGGTGCCGGACCGGCCGGCAAACCAGGCCTGCTTTGCCGACAGCAGGGCGGTGAGGGTGTGCTCGAAAAACGGCCGGCCGCGGGCGGGGTCGGCGGCCTTGCGGCGGCGCAGGGTGTCGGGCGAGGCCCGCAAAAAGAGGGTGCGGGCGGGCATGCAGCGGCGCAGGTCGGCCAGCTCGCCGGCAAGCGCCTGCTCCACCGGCCAGCCGGCCCCGATGCTTTGGGGGTAAAAAAGGGTGTAAAACTCGATCTCCTCCGCGCCGTAGTCCAGCAGCGCACAGCCGCGGGCCTGCCGCTGCACCGCCTGCCAGCGGGCGATCTCGTGCGCGATCCAGATGCGCTGGATCTCGAGATAGTCCTCAAAGCGGGTTTTGTCCAGGCCCCGCCGCCGCACCTCGGCAATGGGGGCGGCGCTGTCCTCCAAAAACACGGTCAATTCGGGGGCGCTGCGCGCCAGCCAGCGGGCCGCGGTGGTCTTGCCCACGGCCATGCAGCCCTGCAGCGAAAGCACCAGCACCGGCGGCCGCGGCGCGTTATCCCTTGTACCCAAAATCCGGGATGGCCCGCCAGCGCCTGCGGAAGTAGTGGGCGGCCAGCTTGGGCCGGCGGTCGCGGGTCAAAAGGCCCTTTTTATTGCCGTCCACCCGCATGGGGCCCTGGATGGTGGCAAAATCCGCAAAGTTCCAGACCTGCTCGCCAATAAAGAAGGGCCGCTTGTCAAACTCGGCGTTGATCCGGGCGTAGTAATCGGCCTGGAACTCCTCGCTGAACATCTCGCCGTTCGTGTTGTGGATGCCGGGGTAGGTGTCGGCCCCGTACTCGGTCACCATCAGCGGCTTGCCCTGGGCGGCCCAGAAATCCAGCTCGGTGTTCCAGGCGTCGCAGGCGGCGTCAAGGTCGCCGCTGAGGTTGTACCAGCCGTAATAGCGGTTGATGCAGCAGACGTCCATCGTGCGGGTGATGAGGTCCTTAGTGTAGTCGTTCTGGCAGGCTACCAGGGTCACCGGGCGGTTTTGCGGGTCGCAGGCGTGGGCCAGCTCGTAGAGCGGGCGGAAATAGTCGTAGGCCGACTGGGGGAAGTGCTCGGTGTCCGGCTCGTTGGCGATCGACCACATCACCACGCAGGGGTGGTTCTTGTCCCGGGCGACCATATCCCGGATGACCTCTTCGTGGTGCTGCCGGATGCGCATGGCCTTGTAGGGGTCGGCGCTGCCCCCCGCGTTGATGCCCACCGCCGGGGCCTCGTCGATGATGACGATGCCCTCCCGGTCGCACAGGTCGTACATCTCCTCGGCATAGGGGTAGTGGCTGGTGCGGAAGGAGTTGGCCCCCAGCCACCGGATGAGCGAGAGGTCCTTGACATTGAGGCACTCGTCCATGCCGCGGCCGCGGAAAAAGCTGTCCTCATGCTTGCCAAAGCCCTTAAAGTAGAAGGGCCGGCCGTTGATGAGAAAGCGGGTGCCGTCCACCTGCACCGTGCGCACCCCAAAGGGCTGCTCGTACACGTCCTCGCCCATGGTCACCCGCAGCCGGTAGAGGTAGGCCGCGCCGGGCTGCCAGAGGGTCACGTCCGGGATGGCGATGCGGCCCTGCGCGCCGTCGGCCTCGGCCCCGGCCACCGGGACGCCGTTCGCGTTCAGCACCGCCGCGTGCACGGCGCCGGCGCCCTCTGCCGCGACGCTGTACTCCACAAAGCCGGTGCTGCCCTCGTAACCGGTGACAAGCGAGATGTCCCGGATATACGCGGCCGGGGTGGTGTAGAGCCGCACCGGCCGGATGATGCCGGCGTAGTTAAAGAAGTCGAAGTTGGGGCGGTTCTGGGGTTTGGCCCGGGTCTTGGCCAGCTCGATGGAGGGGATGCCGGGGTTGTCCGAGCCAAAAAAGGCGACGGCGCCCTCGTTGCCCACCGGCAGGGTGGAGTAGCTTACCCGGTTGTCCACCGCCACGGTCAGGCGGTTTTCGCCGGGCCTGGCCAGTTCTCCCAGCTCAAACTCAAAGGGCAGAAAGCCCCCCTTGTGTTCGCCCAGCTTTTGGCCGTTCAGCCAGACCTCGGCCGCGTGGGTCACGGCGGCAAACCGCAGCACCACCCGCTGGCCGGCCATGGCCCGGGGCAGGCTGAACACCCGCCGGTACACCGCCCAGCCGTAGTGGCTGCGCAGGTCCAGATCGTCCTTTTGGTCGTTGTAGGCGGCGGGCACCGCCATCGAAAGGGGCTGGGGCAGCGGCGCGCCGGCCCATTCCCTGGGCCAGCTTTCGGCCCCGGCGGGCTTAAAATCCCACACGCCGCCCAAATCAAGCAGCATCCGGGCCTCGTTCATCCTTGGGTAAAGCATTGGTCATTCCTCCCTTTGTGAGACTATCGAAAAACAAAGCGGATGCACAAGACGAGAGCAAATTTTTCCTCCGGGCTTGGAACCCGCCTTTGGCGGAGCCCTCTGGACGCGCCTGCGGGCGCAGTCGTCAGATAAAACCAAAAGCGCAGGCAATCCTTGGTGGATTAACGAGCATTTTGGTGAAATATGGCGGAAAATTTGCCGAAGTTCTTGGCAGACGCGACTTTTTTGACAGTCTGCCTGGTGTTGTGGCGTATCGCCCTCTGGCCGGGGGCAATTTTTGTGCGGGTCATTCCCACCAACATCGCCTGACAAGGGCGGGTGCGCTCTTGTCAAATGATAGAAAAGGGCTCCCTGCGCGGGCGGCGGGGCCGGGGGTTTGGCTTTGCGTTTGGCTTCAAAGCGGCTGCGCCGGGCCGCGTACCAGCCGCGCGCTTTGGCCGGGAGCGGGCTTTTCCACCCGCAGGGCCTCGCCCCGGAAGGGCACGGCCAGGCAAAAGCCGCCCAGCTCGTTTGGCAACTGCGGGGCAAAGGCGAGGCCGCCCGGCGCGCCGGGGTCCGGGTGCAGGCCGGCCAGCTCCTCCACCAGCACCGGCAGCGCCCCGGCCGCCCAGGGGTGGCAGAGGCTGGTGTTCCATTTCTGCTCCTTGCCAAAGGCCTCAAAGCAGGCGGTGGCGCCCTGGCGCAGCATGCTGCGCCAGCCGTGGGCGTCCTGCCGGGTGATGAACCGCCACACCTCCCGGTACCGGCCCAGCCGGGCCAGCCCCCGCAGCGCAAAATAGGCGGCCCAGGGCCCGCAGTACCGGCCCGGCGCAAACAGCAGCGCCGCATAGGCGTCGGCGTTTTCGGGGCGGGTCAGCCCAAAACAGGCGGCAAAGGCGTTTGCGTGGATCGAGCAGTGGTCGCTCTGCTCGCTGTCGGCAAACAGGCGCTGGGCCGGGCGGTAAAAGGCGGCGCAAAAAGCCTCGGCCGCCCGCCGTTCCAGCCCGGCGCGGGGGGCGGCAAGCCCCAAAATCCGGGCCATCCTGGCCTGCATGCGCAGCGCGCCCACCCACAGCGCGTTGATCACATTGTGGCAGCCGGGGGCCACCGCCGGCCGGGTGAGGGCAAAGTCGTAGCCGTCCCGGGCGGATTCGGGCCAGTCCACCATGTTCCAGCTACAAGACACGCTTTCCAGCAGACCGTCCTCCCGGCAGTAGCGGGCGTAGTGGTCCACCACCCCGCAGACCGCCGGCCAGCAGCTTTGCAAAAAGGCCGCATCGCCGGTAAAGGCATAGTCGGTCAGGGGCAGGGCCGCAAACAGCAGCGAGTAATCCGCCACCGCCTGCCGCAGCCCGCCGGGGGCCACCGCCAGCAGCCCGGGGGTGATGGGCGCGGTGGCCGCAAAATCCCCGATGCACTTGCGCAAAAGGGCGGTTTCGCCCGAAAGCCAAAGCTGTGCCCGGGCCGTGATCACCGCGTCCCCCAGGTACTGGCCCTTCTCGCGGGTGGGGCAGTCAAGGTAGCCCTCCTGACAGCCGCAGCGCACCGCGTTTTTGCAGAGGGTAAAAATATCCTCCAGCTCCCCGGCGGCGCAGCGCAGGATGCAGGCGTCTTCGGGCAGGGGGTAGTGCCGCTCCCAAAGCCAGCACTCGGCCAGGGCGGGGGCATTTGGCGGG
>CAJTSP010000028.1 GCA_910578965.1 uncultured Oscillospiraceae bacterium | reverse complement strand
CGGGGGCCTCGTCCCAGCGCACCAGCACCCCCGCCCCGTGGCTGCAAAACACCGAGTCGGCCGGGTTGTCGGCGTCCCGCTCGGGGTCGTAGTCGGCGCAGGCCGCACCGGCCGCCTCCCCGCCGCAGGGCCGGCTGCCGGCCGGTGCGCAGCTCAGCCGGCCCCGCCCGCCGGTAAAGGCGGCCAAAGCCCCGGCAAATTCCCCGAGGGCCGCCGCCGGGGCGGCCCCGGCCAGCAGGGCCAGCGGCTCCTCCCCGCCCGCGGCAGGGGGCAGCGGCTCGGGCGGGCCGGCCTCGCCGCCCATCCGCTGCAGCTCCAGCAGCGCCCGCCCCACCGCCGCGGCGGGCAGCTCGATGCGAAAGCCCAGCCAGGGCTCCAGCAGCAGGCACTGCCCGGCCGCCCGGGCCTGCATCAGCCCCTGGCGCACCGCACGGCAGGCCGCCTGGCGGAAGTCGCCCCCCTCGGTGTGCTTAAGGTGGGCCCTGCCGGCCAGCAGGGTGATCTTTACATCGGTCAGCGGCGCGCCGGCCAGCACCCCCCGGTGCTGTTTGCCGGCCAGCGCATCCAAAATCTGGCGCTGCCAGCTACCGTCCAGCGCATCCTCGCTGCAGCGGCTGGCAAGCTGCAGCCCGCTGCCCCGCGCGCCCGGCTCGATCAGGAGCTGTACCTCGGCATAATGGCGCAGCGGCTCAAAATGGCCCACCCCTACCACCGGCCCGGTAAGGGTCTCACGATAGAGCACCCGGCCCGGCCCAAAGCCTACCGCAAGGCCAAACCGATCCCGGATCAGCCGGCCCAGCACCTCCAACTGCACCTGGCCCATTAGCTGCAGGCAAATCTGGCGGCGCGCCGGATCCCAAGCAATCTGCAAAGAGGGGTCTTCCTCTTCCAACTGGCCGAGCTTTTCCAGCGCGGCGTGGGCGTCGCAGCCCTCGGGCAACAGCAGCTCATAGGCCATCACCGGCCGCAGCAGCGGCGCGGCGGCGCTCCCCGCCGCGCCCAGCCCCTCGCCCGGCCAACTACGGCTCAGGCCGGCCACAGCACAGACGGTGCCGGCCGGCGCGGCCTCCAACAGGGTAAATTTTTCGCCCGAGTAGAGGCGCAGGGCATCGGCCTTTTCGCGCCAGCGGCCGTTTTTATCCTCCCCCTCCAGCATCGCCCGCACCCGCAGCTCCCCGCCGGTCACCTTCATCCAGCTCAGCCGCGCACCCTGCCTGTCCCGGCTAACCTTATATACCCGGGCGGCAAACTCCGGCCCATACGCCGGCATGCGGGTAAAACGATCCAGCCCCTCCAGCAGCGGCCCAATCCCTTCCAGCCGCAAGGCCGAGCCAAAATAGCAGGGGAAAGCCCGCCGCCCGGCCACCAGCCGCCGCACCGTCCCGTCGCACAGCGTGCCGGCGCCCAGCAGCTCCTCCATAGCCTCCTCCTCGCAGAGGGCCAGCGATTCGTATGCCGCCTCCCGCCCGGCAAGATCCGCCGACCCGCCGGCCTCCGGGTCAGCCAGGGAGGTGAAATCCACACAGGCCTCCCCCAGCCGGGAGCGAAGCGTCTCCAAAAGGGCGTCCTGCCCGGGGCTGGGCAGATCCATCTTGTTTACAAACACAAAAACCGGCACCCCGTACCGTGCCAGCAGCCGCCAAAGGGTCAGGGTGTGCCCCTGCACTCCGTCCGCCGCGCTCACCACCAAAACGGCATAGTCCAGCACCTGCAGCACCCGCTCGGCCTCGGCGGCAAAATCCACATGGCCCGGGGTATCCAACAGGGCAATCTCGGCATCCGGCAGGGCCAGCCGGGCGGTTTTGGAAAAGATGGTGATGCCGCGCTCCCGCTCGAGCGCCTCGTTGTCCAAAAAGGCGTCGCGGTGATCCACCCGGCCCAGCCGGCGCAGGCATCCCGCACGGTAGAGCAGCGCCTCGGTAAGGGTAGTTTTTCCTGCGTCCACATGGGCCAGCAGCCCCACCGCCAAGCGTTTTTTGGACATCCCGCACACCTCCCTGCCGGCCGCGCCCCCGCCCGTCGGTACGGGCTGCCTGGGGCTGCAAAGCGTACTGCAATTTGTATATCATCATAGCACAACCCAGCCGGATTGCAAAGCGGGGCCCCGGATAAAATCATCCGGGGCCCCCTGTTTTTATATTATTTGCAAAGGCCTTGCTCCGGCCGGCCGAACCGTTTGGCCGGGCTGTGCGCAGCGGGCCAAAAGCCCCCTGCTTTACTCCTTGGGCTCGTAAAGCGCTTTGGTGGCAAACACCTTTTGCAGGGCTGGGATATCCGCGCCGCTGTCAAGGGCTTGCTCCATCCGTTTTTCGTAGCCCATGTTCATCTCGGCCTGCAGCAGGATCGTATCGATATGCTTTTCGGGCACGACCAAAACCCCGTCGTCATCGCCAAAGACATAATCGCCCGGGTTTACAACCGTGCCGCCGCAGCTCACCGGGACATTGATGTCGTCCGGCGTGCAGCGGCAGTTGCGGGGCGCGGGCGCAATGGCCAGGCCTCGGGTAAACTGGGGCACGCCCATCTCCTCAATCACGCTGCCGTCGCGGGTATACCCGTCGATCACCAGGCCGCCCAGCTTGTGGTTGCTCAAAAAGTGCATAATGTTCTCGCCGCAGATGTTTGCTTTGGAAGGCACGTTCCACACCAGCACGTCGCCGGGCCGGCAGCGGTCGATCAGCTCAAACTGGTCCACCACCTGGCGGGGCGGCACCACAATGGAGAACTGCGCCGTTACGGCGCGGCCAAACACCCGCATCCCCTTACCGGTGGGGCGGATGCCTTCCATCCAGCTCCCAACGCCGTGCTGCACCATCGCATCGGTCACGGCGCCGGTCTCAAGCCTTTCAAACAGGGCCAATCTTTCTTCGTGTGTCATATCCGCACGCCTTTCTGTTGTATTTTTTCTTTTACTGCCCGGTACGGGGCAGCTTAACGCCGCCGGCGTATACCTCCTTCATCTGGGCCGCGGTATATCCCTTGGCAATCGCCTCTTTTACCGCTTTTTCCCAGTCCATATGGCACAAAGCCTGCCGCAGCACATCGTCCACATACTCTACCGGGATCACCATTACGCCGTCCCGGTCGCCGCAGACATAATCGCCCGGTCGCACCGTAACGCCGCCCACCGTTACCGGAACATTGACCGTCTCGGCCGTGGCCTTGAAATTGACCGGCGAGCTCCCGCAGGACGGCCCGCGGGAAAACACCTCGCCCCCCAGGGCCGCTATTTCATCGCTGTCGCGGTAGTGCCCCTCCAACACAATGCCGCCCACCCCCTGCCGCTTGGCAAAGGCAAAGATATTGCCGCCCATCAGGTTGGTTTCAAGGTCGGCATTCCAGACCAGAACGTCGCCCGGCCGGCACAGCTCGATCACCTCCAGCGGGGTGATCTCAACCCGCGGCGGTGTCACAATGTCAAAGCGGGCGGTCACTGCCCGGCCATAGATGCGGGCCGCGGGGCAAACCGGGAACAGGCCCTTTGTCCAGCCGCCCACCCCATAGTGGATCAATGCATCGGTTACGCAGCCAATGTCTATCCTTTCAAAAACCGACATCCGTTCTTCATGGGTCATAACGCATACCACCTGTCTGTTTGGATTTTAAGCAGGCTCAGCTCTGCAGCGCCCGCTTGATATAAAAGGAGGACAGGATCAGCACCAGCACCGCCATAACAATGGCGCCCGCACTGGCAAAGCCGAATTTCAGGCTCTTGACGCCATAGGTGTAAATATACTGGGTGATGGTGGCGGTCGTGTTGGCCGGGCCGCCGCCGGTCAGGATATTGATCTTGTCAAACATGCGGAAGGAATCGATCGTGCGCAGCAAAAGGCAGAGTACAATGGTCCCTTTCAGGTTTGGCAGGGTAATATAGAAAAACTCCTGCAGCCTGCCGGTGCCGTCAATGCGGGCGGCCTCATACTGCTCGCCCGGGATGGACTGCAGCGCCGCATACAGCAAAAGGAAACAAAAGGGGGTACACTGCCACACATCAATCGCAATGATGACCCCCATGGCCGTGCGGGTGTCAAAAAACCAGTTGAAGGCGGGCAGCCCCGCCGCTGTGAGCAATTGGTTGATGATGCCATAGTTGTTGCTGAGCATGACCTGCCAGATCAGCGCTGCGGTAACCGGCGGCAGCAGGTAGGGCAGCAGGGTCAGGGTGCGCACCAGGTTGCGCCCGCGCCGCAGGCTGTTCACAAATACCGCAATCAGCACCCCCAGGCCCGTTTCCAGCAGCGCGCACCAAAGGGTAAACTTGACCGTATTCCACATGGCGCTGCGGAAATACGGGTCCTTAAACAGGTTGATATAGTTTTTCAGCCCAATGACCTGCGCCGGGTCCTTCGAGATATAATAATAGTTTGTAATGCTGTAATACAGCGTAAAGGCAATGGAAAACGCGCTCATTACCAGCAGCACCGCCACAGTGGGGGCAACCATTTTATGCGCGAACCATCGCTCGCCGCGACGCGGCGCTGGCTTGAGTTTGGTTGCAGTGTTGGGCATAGGCAAAACCTCTTTGTAAGGGCCCGGCGTGCAGCAGCACGCCGGGCTTTTATGGTTTGCTTGGGTTTTAACAGGGCCTGCGCGTTTTTCAGCGGGCCATAACCGCCTCGCAGGCACTTTGGGCGTCCGCCAGGGCCTGCTCTACGGTTTTAGCGCCCTGCGCGGCGTTGTCCAGCTCGGTGCCGAGGGTGTTGGTAATATCGGTCCACTGCGGGACGGCCGGGCGGTAAACACCGCTCTTCAGCGCCTCATATACAATGGATAGCTGGGGGCTCTGGGCCAGCACCGAGGCATCCTGATAGGGGCTGTGGCGGATAGGGGTCAGGCCATACTGTACGGTGGCGATTTCAGACTCCGCGCTGGTTGCGTATTCAATAAACTCGAGGGCCAGCTCCTGGTTCTGCGAGTTGCCGGTAACGCCCAGGTACCACAGGCCATACCAGGCCGAATCATGCTCCTCGCCGTCCGGGGTCATCCGGTTCGGCATCAGGGCAAAGCTGGTGGGCTCGCCCTCGCCGGGGGTATACCAGCCCGGCCAGATCAGGCTCATGGCGGCGGTGCCGTTGTTTACGGCGGCCACAATGTCGTCCTTGTTCATGATCTGGCCCGCCTCAATCAGCTTGAGATAGGTCTCGAGGGCCTGCTTGTACTCGGGGGTGTCGATGGTTACCTTGTTGTCGGCATCCAGGATCTGCCCGCCGGCCGACAGCACCAGCGGGTCCACATCGGTCACGATGTTTTCGCCGGCCTGCGCGCGCGCCAAAAAGCCGTAGGTACCGTCCGCGTTAATCTTCTGGGCCAGCTCCAAAACGCTCTGCCAATCGGTAGGGGGGGCGTCAAGGCCATACTTAGCAAGCACATCCTTGTTATAATAAAAGAGCTGTACATTGCCAAAGAAGGGCACGCAGTAAACATCGCCGCCCTCATCCAGGCCGCCCTTGGTGGTGCCCTCGATAAAGTCGTCGTCCAGCTCATAGCCCATGGCAGACAGGTTGCTCAGGACGCCGGAGGTCAAAAACTCGGTAAACCAGGAGCCGTCAACCATAATAACATCGTAAGCGCCCTGTGCGTTCTGCGAGTCCAGCGCAATTTTCTGGTACATATCCGAAAAATCCAGGTCCAGGATCTCGATGGTGCAGTTGTGCTCCTGCTCAAAGGCGGGGGCAAGCGCCTTCAGCACATCGCTGTAGCTGCCGGCGCGCAGCACCAGGGTCAATTTGCTGGGGGCGGCGTCCGGGCCGGCCCCGGCTGCAGAGCCGGCGCCCGCCGAGGGCGCGGGCGCGCTGGACGAACCGCCCGAGCATCCGGCCAGCAAAGCGGCCATCATCAAAACGGCCAGCAAAACAGATACGATCTTTTTCATTGCAGGGTCTCCTCCTTTGTTTTGTTGCATAAATCCTCAGCGGCGGCTTGTGCCGCTGCTCCTCACAAAAATTCCCCGTTTATCCCTTTACCGCCCCGCTGGACAGGCCCGCGATCAGGTATTTCTGCGCAAAGATCACAAACAGGGCCATCGGGATAATCGAGATGATGCTGCCCGCGGCTACAAGGCCGTACTGCATGATGTTGTCCTCGGTATTCAGGATCGCCAGGCTTAAGGGAACCGTGTAGTTGCCGGGGCTCTGCACAAAAATCACGCTGTAGGTATACTCGTTCCAGGCATATACAAAGCTGAGCATGGCCACCGCCGCGATGCCCGGCAGAACCAGCGGCACCACGATGCGCAAAAAAAGCTGCCATTCGGTTGCGCCGTCGATTTTTGCACTTTCCTCCAGCTCAAGGGGAAGCTCCTGAAAAAAGCTGACCAGGAACCAGATGGTAAGCGGGATATTGACAAAAATGCAGGCGCAAATCTCGGGCGCGAGGCTGTTGAGCCAGCCCATGCGCGAAAACATAACATACAGCGGCACCGCAAAGGTGATGGGCGGAAGCACCCGTACCAGCAGCACCCAGTAGGTCAGCCCTGTTTTGCCCCGAAAGCGAAAACGGCGGCGGGCCAGCACATAGGCGCAGGCAATGCCAAAGGCCAGCGAAATGCCCATGGAAAGCAGGGTAACGACCGCGCTGTTCTGCAGCGCCTGCACAAAGTTTTTTTCTACAAACAGCCGCTTAAAATGCTCCAGCGTAAACGACTGCGGCAGCAGCGGGATCATCTGGGTACCGCTCATCTCGCCGTTTTCACGCACGGCGATGGTTGCCATCCAGTAAATAGGAAACAGCGCCGCCAGCAGCAGCACGGCCGTTGCCAGGCCCTTCAATACGGAGCCTATCCGCTTCTTGGTTTTCATTGCCTGCCTCCCTTGCCGTGTCCAAAATAAGCCGTCTGCGCAGCCTTGCCGCACGGCGCTTCATCCACGGGGCCACAGCCCCTCCACATAATCCCGGATGGGGCCGGCCGGGCAGTTTTTTTGGAACTGGGCGCGGAAAGCCCGCCCCGCAACCGCACGGCTTACCAGATGGTCCAGCCCGGTAACCCCCTGCTCCGGGGCCAGCGCCTCCATCTCCTGCAGCACAGGGAGCAGCTCTTTCATCGAGCAGGCCCGCACCCGGTCCAGGATTTTTTTGTTGTTCTGCTCCGGCACAACGCGATCCTGCGGGTACCCCTTGCCGCTGCCAAACCCAAACAGCTTTTCAAACACATACTCCCAGTTCAGCTCCATGCCCCAGCCGCAGCCCTTGGCAAACGGCATCGCCACACAGTTTCCGTCGTTTACCTGGGCAAAGGTGTAGGCGTCCACAGCATCCTCCACATGGCCGCAGAGCACGCCCGGGAAGCTGTTGCAGGCGAGCATAGCCCCCTCGCCGGTTCCGCAGCCGGTAACGACATAATCCGCCGCGCCGCTGTTTAGCAGGATAGCCGCCAGGATCCCCGCCTGCACATAGGTAAGCTGCACGTCATCCTGCGCCCCAAGCATGCCATAGTTGCACACCTCATGCCCCATAGGCCCGGTTGCCTTACGCAGCGCGGCCTCGATAGCGCCGTTTTTGGCGGCCTGGCTGTTTTCATTGATGAGCGCTATTTTCATAGTATGGCCTTCTCTCCTCCGCTTTTTCGCCCGCCTTCAAAGGCAGGCCCCGATAAGGTAGTATTGTATGATGTCTAACATTCTGTGGTCTTATTGTAACAAATCACATCCGGCATTGCAATTGACAGATTTTATAAAAAAAGTGCCAGGATTTTGTAAAAACGGATATGCTTCGCCCCTTTATGCCCCTCTTTTTTGGCAACCCTGCCCTGTCTCATAGCAGAATCGCCACACGGGCCAGGGCATACGAAGGGCCGGCGTACCCGGGGCTTTCCATCGCCCCGGATACGCCGGCCCTTTGCCTTTTCCCTTAACGGCAGGGTCTGCCCTGCCGGCTGGCGCCGGCATCAAAAAGCATGCGCTTTGCCAAATGCGCAGCCGCCGGATCAAACCTAACCCTTTTTGCTGTTTTCGAGATCCATATCCACCCGTTCCAGATGGTCGATCATATACCGCTCGCCCAGTGCGGGATCCCTGCGCTCAAAGGCGTCCAAAATGGCGGCGTGCGCCGGAATAAAGTTCTCGACATTGTTGGGGATGCGGAAGGTCTTGCTGCGGAAGCTTTTCAGGCAGGCGGTAATCTGTTTGTTGATGCTGCACAGCAGTCGGTTATGGCTGCACTCCACAATATACGTGTGGAACTGCTCGTCACACAGCGCAAGCTGTGCGGTATCGCCATGGCCGGCCGCCTCCTCCGATTTTGCCTGGATGGCCCTAAGGACCTTGATATCCGCCGGCTTTGCCCGCTGGATTGCCAGTTTTATACCAAGCGGCTCAATGGCAAGCCGCACCTCGTTTACATCCCGCAGCTCTACCTCGTTCTCTGCAAACCATCTGAGCATATCCTCCCGTTCCGGTTCGCTGGTGCGGATCACAAAGGTGCCGCGGCCCGGCCGAATTTCTACAAGGCCGGTTGCCTGCAGGGTCCGCGTTGCCTCGCGCACGGTGCCGCGCCCCACCGAAAGCATCTCGCACAGCTCCATTTCGGTGGGCAGCTTGTCCCCCACCTCTACGTTTCCCTCCTGAATGTAAGCCTTCAGGCTGGTTACGACCTGCTGCACAACCGGTATGCGTTCTACTGCTTTCATTTTCCCACCAACCATTTTTTTCTTGCGCTTGTTGTAATTATAAGTTTATAGGCCATTTGCGGGAAAGTCAATTGTCTTTTGTCCTACAATCTTGCATGTTTTCGACAAAAAGTTGCCTTTGGTTTAATGCTTTTCCAACAAAAATGTATTTTTCTCTTGACAGAACCGCAAAAAACGTACATTATCATATTGTATGATTGTATGATGTTGTACATTTCTGCGCGCGTTTGCATGCCCGGCGTTCATACCGGGCAATCAACCTTCAAACAGAAAAAGGAGCGGGTCTCTTATGACTGTATCCGAACTAAAGGCAAAATGTGTCGGCCTGCGCTGCGACATCATCAACATGACGGCAAAAGCGGCGTCCGGGCACCCGGGCGGCTCTTTGTCTGCCGTGGAGATGCTTGCGGCATTGTACTATACCCAAATGCGGGTAGACCCTGCGCGGCCCAACTGGCCGGAGCGCGACCGGTTTGTCCTTTCCAAGGGGCACGCCGCCCCCGCCTATTATGCCGTGTTGGCCGATAAGGGCTTTTTCCCGCGCCGGGAGCTCGCCGGCTTCCGGCAGATACACAGCATCCTGCAAGGGCATCCAGACTCCAAAAAATGCCCCGGCGTAGATGCCTCCACCGGCTCGCTCGGGCAGGGCCTTTCGATTGCCGTGGGCATGGCCCTCGGAGCAAAGCTGTCCGGCAACGGCGTGCAGGTGTACGCTTTGTGCGGCGACGGCGAGCTGCAGGAAGGGCTGGTCTGGGAGGCCTCTATGGCCGCCGCTCACTACAAGCTGGATAACCTCACCGTCCTGATCGACCACAACGGCCTGCAGATTGACGGCGCCAATAGCCAGGTCATGAGCCTTGGCGACCTGCCGGGCAAGTTGCTCTCCTTTGGCTATGACCTGGCCGAGGTTTCCGACGGCAATGACATCGAGCAGGTCATGGCCGCGCTAAGGCGTCCCGGCGCGCCCGGCAAGCCGCGTGCACTGCTCTGCCGCACGGTCAAGGGCAAAGGGGTATCTTTTATGGAAAACGAGGTGGGCTGGCACGGCAAGGCCCCCAGCGAGGCCGAGCGCAAGGCAGCCGTGGCAGAACTGGAGGGAAGCAACAATGGCTGAAATGAAAGCGATCCGTGTAGCATATGGTGAGGCCCTGGCACAACTGGGCCATGAAGACCCGCGCATTGTGGCGCTGGACGCAGACCTTGCACACGCTACCATGTCCGCCACCTTTGCCGCCGAATTCCCAAAGCGTTTTTTTAACGCCGGCATCGCCGAGGCCAATATGGTGGACATGGCGGCGGGGCTTGCCTCAATGGGCTATATCCCCTTTGCAAGCACCTTTGCCGTTTTTGCCGGGCGTGCCTTTGAGCAGATTCGCAACGGGGTGGCCTATCCGCACCTGAACGTAAAATTTGGCATGACCCACGCGGGCATCACCCTGGGCGAGGACGGCGGAAGCCACCAGGCGGTTGAGGATATGGCCCTGATGCGGGCCCTTCCGGGCATGACCATCCTTGTGCCCTGCGACGCCCGCGAAACATTCCGCGCTGTGCGCGCGGCCGCCCGCATTGACGGGCCGGTTTTTCTGCGGCTGGCCCGTCTTCCTTCCCCGGTATTTGAAGAGGAATCCCCGTTTGAGGTAGGCAAGGCAAACCTCCTGCGGGAAGGCCGGGACGCCGCGATCATCACCTGTGGCATTATGGTCGCCACCTGTCTCGAAGCCGCCCGGCTGCTGGCTGCGCGCGGCCTTCAGGTGCGGGTCGTCAACATGCATACCGTCAAGCCAATCGACGAGGATATGATCCTGGACAGCGTCAAAAACTGCGGCTGCGTGATCACGGTCGAGGAGCACTCGGTTATTGGCGGGCTGGGGGACGCCGTGGGGGATGTGCTGCTGCGCATCTGCGCCCCCGCCGCCTTCCGCAAGATCGGCGTGCAGGACCGGTTCGGCCAGTCCGGCAAACCGGAGGACGTCCTACACGAGTACGGCCTAACGGCCCCGGACATTGCCGGCAGCGTGGAGCAGTTTGTAAGGGGCGCAAAATAAATCTTCCGGCCAGCCGCAGGCAGCCGGCACAGCCCCTTGCCCCGGCAGGCAAAGCGCGCCGCCCGGCGGGAAAATTTCCCGCCGGGCGGCGCTTTTCAGGCTTTACCCGAACCGTCCCTGCCGCAAAAGGCCGTCTTTGCGGCAGGGGCCGCATGTGGGCTGTTGGGGCACATCAGGTAAAGACGGTGCAGGTATTGGTAATAGTCATCAGCCCCACAATCACCGCATTGGCCAGCCCCGCAATGTAGGGGTTTTTGGTGCTGCGGTAAACAGCGCGGGAGATAAGGGTCGAGCCGATCAGGATCAGCACGATGGGGAAAAGCCACAGCACAAACATCGGATAGTTGGGAGAATCCATGGTGGCCTGGGGCCACATCATATGGTTGGTGGAGTAGTAGACCCCGTACTGGATCCAAGGCAGCACCAGCGCGGGCACGGCCGAAAAGACGGCGCAGATGACCCCGTTCAGCCTGCCGCCGATGCGGTTGTCGTTAAAGCAGTTTACCGCAACCGAGTTGGCAATGTAATAGGGGAAGAAAAGCAGGATGTAGGGCAGATAGCGCAGGATGGGCGCCTCAAACGCCTTGATGGCCAGGGTCCAGAGCCGGAAGTCGGCCAAGAAGAAATAATCCACCGCAAACACGATGCCGTAGGCCACCGCCACCACAATCAGGGCCAGCAGGGCGCTGAGGCCCAGCTTTTTAAGAGGCATCACCACGCCGCGCCCGGCAAGGTCAAAGCCGTGTTTCCTGCCATAGCCGTAATAATAGGCCAGCATGCTCAGGATCGAGAAAAGCCCGCAGCAGGCGGACCAGAGCCCCAGGCCCATCGCCTCGCCCTGTGCAACGCTCATGGAGTTGCCCAGGTTTACCAGGCTCAGGTAGGCTACCGAGCCAAAGAGCGCGCCCGCCGCCAGCGAGAGCCAGAACCAAAGCTGGCCGGCTTTGTCTGGTTTTTCCATCGGCTGCACCGGTTCTGCGGCCCGCAGCGGTGCAAACAGGGGGGTAAACACCAGCAGGGTGGCAAACGAGCACAGGAAGAGCGCAAACCCGATGACCCCCACAAAGTTAAAGGCTTCTTTCCACTGCCACACCTGGTTGTTGGGGTCGATGGGGTTTACCGAGCCCAGGGTCTTATCGAAGAAATCGATGATATAGGACTCCGATCGGGCAGAAAAATGCGACCAGGGGTGGATGATGGGCGGGCGGTAGATGATGCGCAGGGTGTTCTTGCCCTCCACCTCCTGCCAGTACTCGGTATATTCGCTGCGCACCTCGGCTCCGGCCGGGTCGGCGCCAAAGTTCAAAAAGCTCTGGGCCGTATCGGTCTGCATAAAGTAGGGCGAGCTCAAAAGGCCGCCGTTCTCGTCCCGGGAGGTGCCAAAAAACTCATCGTACACCGCCGAAACCACCCCTACATCCCGGCTGCCGTAGGGGTTGGCGAACTGGCCGGTCTCGTCCTGGTACAGGGGGTCATTGCAGTGGATCAGCGCCGCCGCAATCAGCCGGGTATCGCTGGCGTTGTCTGCCTGCACCGCCGCATTCACCGACCAGCTCCCCATCGAGTGGCCGGTCACGCCGATGCGGCTGTTGTCCACAAAGGGCATCCGGCTCAGGGCCAACACGCCCTGGTAGACGCCGTCCGGCGCAAGGATGAAAAAGTTCGGCGTTACCTCGGAGTCGCCGTGGTCCGGCTGATCCACCGACAGCACCACAAAGCCGCGGCGGGCCAGCTCCACATAGTTCGCGTCCGCCATTTCCTTGTTGTTCAGGTAGCCGTGGCTGGTTACGATGGCCGGAGCCGGTGTTTCGGCCGTGGCCGTCTTGGGCACCAGCAGGTAGGCCGACATGGTATAGCCGCTGTCCGTCTCAAAGGTCAGCTCCTTCATCGTTACCTGGCCGCCGCTCGTCTGCACCGCCGACACCACAATACCGCACAGCAGCATCAGAGCCAGCGAGATGCACAGGCCAAGCTTTGCCGTTTTTCGCACTCGTTCCACAATATCCTCTCCTTTCTTGCAGGGCGGCATGCCGCACGATTTGCGGCCCGGCGCCCTGCCGGCCAAAACGCTCCCCTTTTGAGCGGCGGTTCCAAAAATACGCCCTAAAACTGGCCCCATGCGGCTGTACCCGCCGGCCAAAACACCGCAGGCCCCCTACGCATTCCGCCTTTGTACCGCACCGCCGCCCTGCGGGGAATTCTATATCAAGTATACTTCAAATACTTTCTATTGGCAATTATATATAGTGTATAAAAAATTATATGTTCGTTTGTTACAATCAACAATCCTCCCGGCCTTTTTTATTTGCGCCCATCCCCCCTGTGTGCTATACTAAAGCCACCACAGCAACCACCACAGCGGCAGCCGCCGCGCACCCTTGGCAGAAAGGACGGTCTTGCACAATGAAGCTGGAATGGATGGATCCCTACCGGGAGATCGTCCGGAATTTTTACCGGTCTGCCAACGGATACTCACAGATCTGCAAAACCGAGCTGTTTGGCGATGCAATCAAGTTTTCGCCCTACGAGGTGCAGATCATGGAGCATATCCTGGAATATGCCGACCAGCATAAAAATATGAAATGGTACGCCGAGCATCTGGGCCTGAGCCAGGCCACCTATTCCAAATATGTGCAGCGGCTGGTGCACAAGGGCCTGGTGGAGAAATACCACGCGGCAGGCAACCGCAAAAACATCATCCTCATGGTATCCGCCGCCGGGCTCCGGGAGTACGAAAAATACGCCGAGGAATCCAAAAAAGAACGTTTTGGAGAGCTCTTTGACCTTTTGGGCCGTATCTCACCGAGCGAGCTTGAGGTAGTTAGCCAGGTGTTTGCCATCTGGGGACGATGCCACAGCGAGAACCAGGAGGAAAAGCCGGACGAGCCGGTGGTGCTGGTGAAGGTAGCGCCGGATTAATTTACATCCCTTAACAAGGGCCCACACGCCGACAGGGCAAGGCCAGCGTGCCGCTGGCCTTGCCCTGTCGGTCCTGCGGAGTTTTTGGGCAAAAGAGCTTTTTACCTTTTTTTGTTTTTGCTCCTTTGCCCCAAAAACCATGTATGCCCTTGTCAAGCGATGTTTATGTTCGCACTTTATACATTCCCCTTATGATGGGGGTCTGGTCCGATGTTTCGCATTTTTTGCCAACCAGTTTGCAAAGGGCAAAAAATCCAGAAACAGCGCATCCATCATGGTGGATCGTATCCCCCAAATTGGCGATTGGCCCAAATCGGGGGTCTGGGGGGCGTGCCCCCCAGATTGGCCTACGACCTGCCCTCAGACCGGCGCACAAAGAAAGCCGCCGCGGCCTCCCGGTTCTGCAACCGGTCGGGCCGCGGCGGCCTTTTGTTCAATCTGCCGCTGTCAAAGCCTGCATCCCCCGAGAGGGGACGCCTGCACCGTTTTCTGCGGGCGGTATTCCGCCCCGCGCGGGCAGCTTATACAAACAGCGAAAGAATAAAGAGCAGGATAATGATGGTAATGCCCATCACGGCGGTCATGCCGGTCTGGCACTTATAAGCCTCCTCGGTCTTCATATCCGAGAACTGCGAAACCACCCAGAAATAGGAGTCGTTTGCGTGGGAGGCAACCATCGAGCCGGCACCGATAGCCAGCACCACCAGCACGCGGGCCAGCGGGCTGGTAAAGCCCATCGAGGCCATCAGGGGAGCCATCATGCCGGCGGTGGTAATCATCGCAACGGTAGAAGCGCCCATGGCCAGCTTGAGGATCATGGCGATGATGAAGGGGATCAGCACGCCGATGCCGGTGTTCACCAGCCCGCCTACCGAGTCGGCAATGGGCAGCAGCTTGAGGATAGCCCCAAACGAGCCGCCCGCGCCGGTGATGGCGAGGATGGCGGCCGAGTCGGTAACGCCCTGGGTAATCCATTTGAGGGTGTTGTCCTTCTCACTGGCGGGAATGAGCGAGATCGAGAGGAAGACGCCGCCCAGCAGCGCAACCTCGGGCTTGCCGATGAATTTGATGAGGGTGGCAAAGAAGCCGGTGCCGAAGGGGTCGCCCGGGAAGGAGGCCACCGAGGCCAGGGCGATCAGGATGATAGGCAGCAGGATGGGCGCAAAGCTCTGCAGGGCGCCGGGCAGCTTGCCGTACTTCTGCTGCAGCTCCTCGTAGGTATATTCCGAGTTGGCGGGGATGTCGATCTTGCTCGAAACCTTGAGCGCATAGAGGATGGCCACCGCCGTTGCAGGGATCGAGACGATCAGGCCTACCAGGATGGTCAGGCCCAGGTCGGCCTCAAGGGTGCCGGCCATCGCAATGGGGCCGGGGGTGGGCGGCACGAGGCAGTGGGTGGCGTACAAACCGCCGGACAGGGCGGTAGCCATGACGGCCAGCGAGATGTTGGACTGGGCCGCCAGCGCACGGCTGATGGGCGAGAGCACTACAAAGCCGGAATCACAAAAGACGGGGATACCGGTAACATAGCCCATGGCGCCCATGGCCACAACGCTGTTCTTTTTGCCAACGATGTTGAGGATGGTGTTGGCCATTGTGATGGCGGCGCCGGTCTTCTCCAGGATGGTGCCAATGATGGTGCCGCACAGGATGACGATACCGATGCTGGTCATGATGCTGCCAAAGCCGCTCTTGACCGTGTCAATGACGACCGCCGGGGTCAGCTCCGACTCGGGGAACGCGATGCCCCAGACGAGGCCCACCAGGATGGCGATCAGGGTCATGACGATAAAGGGATGCATCTTGAGCTTGGAGATGGCATACACCATCAGCAGCACCGATGCAATGATCAGCGCGAACAGAAAGAATGTTTGCATGATGTTTCCTCCTTCTTGCTTGGTTTGGGATGGGCTGCCGCCGCCCGCGCGTCTGTCCGCGCGCAGGCTAAAGCCGCTCCCCGGATAATGGCCGGAAGCCTGCCTCTGGGCACAGCCGCCTTGCGGGCCGCGGACCCAATGCTATCCCGCCCCGCCCGCTTATCCGGCCGTTTGCCAAAAGGCGTCCTTCCGCCTTGCAAGGCAAAAAACGTGCCTCGCGCCGCGTCCCCCGCCCGTCCGCGGCCCCGCAAGGGCGCCTGCCCGTAAAGCCGGGCCCCTGCGGCTGCTTTTTCACGCTTTTGCGCCCTGTCGCTGTTCAGCGTCCGGCCCGCCCTCCTTTGCGGGCGCAGGGGGCTGCGTTTGCCGGGACGCCCCCCGTTTGCCGGACCGATGGTATTCCAGCAGCAGCCGCACCAGCAGCTCCTGCTCAAACCCGCTGCAGTTTTCGGCGCCCATTGCCTCAAGCAAGCGGCGCATCCGATACTGCAGAGTGTTTTTATGGATAAACAGCCGCCCGGCCGCCCGGGCTACGCTGCGCTCGCAGTCGTAATAGCTGCGGGCAGTCTGGAGTACGGCATCCAGCTCGCCGGCACGGAACGCCCCTGCCAGCCCTGCGTAAAGCTCCTCCAAAAAAGGCGTGTTGTCAGCCGAAACCGTGCACAGCATATACCCGCAGCGCACCGACAGCTCCCGCAGGTCGTTCAGCGGGCCGGCATACCGCTCGTCCAGCCGGCAGGCCTGCTCATAACGGGACGGGATTTCCCACAGGCTGTGGCAGCTATCGCTCACCGAAACCCGGCACTGGGCCAGCAACGCCCCGTCCAGCCGGCGCGGCGGCAGCGTCCCGCCCCGCACGATCACCAGCCGGTCGTCCAGCATGCCGTAAATATCCTGCCCCGCCCGCAAGAGGCCCTGGCGGTTCAAAAGCTCCAGTAGCTGCGGTTGGCCACCGTCCTGCAGCGGCGCCTTGAAGCTCAGCACCAGCACGGTATACGGCGGCTGGGGCCGCAGCTCCAGGGTATCCATCAGCCGCTGGGCACGGGCCATCGAATCCTCGCTGGGCGCAAGCAAAAAACGCAGCAGGCGCACCCGCAGCTCGGCCGCGGCCAGCCGGGGGCTGGCCATCGCTTCCAGTTGGATGTATTTTGCAGCATACACCTCCAGCAGCCGCGCAAGGGATTGTATCTCGGCAGGGTCGCCATACAGCCCCACCACCCCAAACAGGGCGCCGTTTACCCGCAGGGGCATGTTACAGCCCTCTTTGGCGCCGGGGTATTGATCCAACTGGTCGGGCCGGATGGTCACCGGCCGGCCGGTCTGCACCGCCTCGAGCGCCCCGGCATGGAAGGTCCCCACCCGGCTCTTGTCGCTCGATGCAACGATCATGCCCTCGGTGTTCATAATGTTGACGGTGCGCCCGCCCACCAGGCTTGCAGTAATGTCCACCAGTTCCTTTGCCAGTTCCTCCAGCAGCATGCGTTATCCCCAGTCTTCAGCCGCCCCCTGCGCCCGCCGCAGGCAAGGCTCTGCTTGGCAAAGGCCCAGGGCCGGTATCCCTAAGCTAAAACGCCGGAAACCCGTTCGGCCGGCCCGCGCATCGGCGGGTACGGGAGCTTACAAAAACACACAATCCCCCACCGCCAGGTGGCAGCCGCTGGCCCCCGCTGCGCGTATCGCGCATTCGGCCGCCTCGCCCGAGCAATGCCCAAGCCCCAGCGTCCGAAGGCCCAGTTGCCGCAGGCCCTGCACCGTCGCATCGATCCGCCCGGCGTCTGCCTCGGCTAAATGGGTACCGCCAAACACCGCCCGCACCGGCTTGCCCAAAACGGTATGCACCTGTTCGACCATGTTCAGGATACCCGGGTGGGAGCAGCCCACCAGTACGGCCAGGCCGTCCCCCGCTGTAAAAGCAAGGCAGATCTCGTCGGCAAAATCGTCCGGTACAAAGCCGCTCGGCGTCCGGCGCACAAACCGTGCCGGGATGGTTTCAAAAGCATGGGTGCGGGCAAAGCCGCCTACCAAAAAAGCCCCCGGGGCAATCTCACTCATCCCGTCCACTACCTGGTGCACGATACCGTGCCCGGCCAGAAAGCCCTCGCCAAACCCCGCCGAGAGGTCGGTGTACCGCACTCCCTCACAGGCATATTTCGCTTCAAAAAAGTGGGGGCCGGTATACAAAAGCCGGCTGCCCAGCCCCGCCTCGATCAAATCGCGGTAACCGGCAGCATGGTCGTAATGGCTGTGGCTCAGCACCACCGCATCCAGGCCGTGCAGCCGCCGGCCCAGCCGGCGCGCATTTTGCAGCGGCGCGGCGCCCGCGCCGCAGTCAAACAGGATGCTGCGCTCCTCCCATTCCACCAGATAGCTCAGCCCGTGCTCGGCTGTAAGGGCCTTGTTTTCCGACCTTATATTGTCCATTAAGGCTGTTATCCGTACCATTGGCCGCGCCTGCCCCTTTTCATGGATTTGTCGATTGTTTCCAATATTTATGTCGCATGATGAAGTATATATGACATTATAGCCGATAATCCAGCAAAATGGAACCCTTGCGTATTGGTACGCAAAATAAAATATGGACAATTTTTTAAGAAAGGTTTGTTTTGCAGGCAGAATCTTTCTTTCGCCAAGGCTCCTCTGCTCCGGGCGGGCAAACGCAGAAAGCCTACAGTCCAAATAAAGGATGCTCCCGAGAACGGGTATACCGGTCTCAACGGGCCTTATCCGGGCTTTTGGGACGCCGCCCCCTGCCAAAGGGGCGGCAGGCAGCCGGCAAAAGTGCTTGTGCCAAGGCTGCGGCGCGTGTATAATAAGCGGTAAGAAGCCTGCTTTGCGCCGCGCGGTGCAGAGCAGGCGGCAGGAAGGGTGGCTTTGGCATGATCCGCGGGTTTTGGCAAAGCCGGCTGGCGGCCGGCGGGATTTTTGCGGCAATGGCGGGAGTGGCGGTGCTTGTTTGGGTACGGGATCAGGGCATGCCGGCCTACATCCCGCTGCTGGCCACCATACTGCTGCTGGCCCTGGGCGCTGTTGCGGGCAGGTTGGCCGGCAACATCCTGGCAAGCCACCTCAACGCCAAGTGCCTGGCCCTTTTGCATGTCCGGCTGGACCCGGCCGCCTTTTTGGCCCGGTATGAGCCGGTGCCGCCCCGGCTGGACCGGGCCAGCCAGGGCTACGCAGTGGCCTGCGCCTATCTGGCCGACGGGTACGCGGCGGCCGGCGAATACGATAGGGCCATTGCGGCGCTCTGCCCAAGCTTTGAGGGCAAAAAGGGCGAAGACCTCGCCCTCAAGGGGCTGTACTATAACAACCTGGCAGCCTATCGCCTGGGCGGCGGGGACGCGGCGGGAGCCGTCGACGCCCTAAAGGCATTGGCCGGGGTCGTGGAGCAATGCCGCACGGCCAAGCCCGCTTTTGCCCAAAACATGGCGGCCAACCTCCGGCTTTATCAAAACTGGCAGGCCTGCCTTGCGGGCGGCAGGGTCGAGGGGGAGTGGCTGGCCTCCGAGCTGCCCAAAGCCCCCTACCAGCTACGCCGGCTCGAACTGTTAAAGGTGCTGGCCCTTTATGAGCTCAAAAAAGGCCGCCCGGGCCGCGCGCGGGAGCATCTGGAGGCGCTGCGGCAGTCTGCCGGCAAAACCTGCTACGGCCCTTGGGCCGAGGAGGCCTTGGCCGGGCTTCCGCCGCGCGGCTGAGCCGTCGGCAGGATATTCCCCTTGTTTTACGCAGGCGGCCGGCCCCGGGCCGGGGGGAGGATAAAGGCTCCGGGCCGATCCAAGGGCGGATGCTTCAGGCTGGTCCGGGGCCGCGCGCCTCAAGCCTTCTCATGCCGCACGGGTTCCGGTGGGGCGATGACGAGGATAAATACACGATAAAGGAGAACCGATATGATCCGCATTACCATGGAAAACGGCCAGGTCATTGAGCTGGAACTGGACAAACAGGCCGCCCCAAAAACGGCAAAAAACTTTGAAAAGCTGGTAAAGGCCGGTTTTTACAATGGCCTTACCTTCCATCGTATCATCCCCGGGTTTATGATCCAGGGCGGCTGCCCCGAGGGCACCGGCATGGGCGGCCCCGGCTGGGAGATCGAGGGCGAGTTTAAGGCCAACGGCTGGGACAACCCTCTTTTGCACAAGCGCGGGGTCATCAGCATGGCCCGCTCGATGGATCCTAACTCGGCCGGCAGCCAGTTCTTTATCATGCACGGCGACGCCCCCCATCTGGACGGCCAGTACGCCGCCTTCGGCCGGGTGACCAAGGGCATCGAGACGGTGGACGAGATCGCCGCCGTCCCCACCGATTACAGCGACCGTCCCCGCACCCCGGTGGTGATGAAAACCGTCGAGCTTATCGGGGAGTAAGGCGTGTTCCCGCCTGTTCTGCCAAAAGGAGGGTGAGCCCCGCTTGAATTTGTGGACCCTGGAATATGTTTTGGAGGTTGCAAAGGCGGGGTCTATTTCCCGCGCCGCGCAAAACCTCCTTTTGTCGCAGCCGCACCTCAGCAACACCATCAAGGGGCTGGAAAACGAACTGGGCATTTCCTTGTTTTACCGCTCCGCAAAGGGGGTCGTGCTCACCGAAGAGGGCGCCCGCTTTGTGCAGGAGGCCGAAAAGATTTTGCAGCAGGTGGATCACCTGGGCGCCTCTTTCCGCCTGCGCCCGGCCGACTCGGTCCGGGTCAACCTCTCGGTGACCCGTTCCTACCAGATCAACCGCTGCATCACCCGCTTCATCAATGAAAACGCCCACAAGCCGCACATGCTCCTGCGCATCAAGGAAACCAACCCTTTCCAGGTCCTCAAGGACCTGCGCACGCATGAGTCCGAGCTGGGGGTGCTCCATTTTTTTGAGGCCCAGAAGGAATATTTCCTCAACTGCTTTAAGACCTACTGCCTTCGCTTTGAAAAACACTACGAGCGGGATTTTCTGGTCCTGATGTCCGCCGAAAATCCGCTGGCCCAGGTCCCCGTCCTCACGCGGGAGATGCTGGCCGGCTAGATCGTGGTCGTGTACGGCGATTACGAGGCCCGCGCCGCCTCCTATCAGACGGTGGCCGAGACCAGCAGCATCCTCTTTTCCTCCCGGCGGGTCTATGTCTACGACCGGGCCACCGCCATGGAAACCGTAAGCCGCTGCCCCACCTCCTATATGTGGATCACCGGCCTGCATCCGGACACCCTCCGGGAGCGACAGCTGGTGCTGCGGCGGTGCGAGGGGGTCAAGGTGCGCAACCTGGGATACAGCATCTGCAGCGCGGACGCGCCGCTCTCCAAAACAGCCAGTGAGCTTTTGCGGCGGATGAAACAGATCGACTGGACCGAGGACGTCGTATAGCGTCTCTCTGTTTTTTGGGCCCCTGCCCCCGCGCCTTTTTGCGCAGGCCCTTTAACGCCCGCCGCCTCCGGCCCCGGCGGCTGTTTTAAAACGGATAAAACGCGCAAAACCCTGTCTGCTCAAAGCAGGCAGGGTTTGCTGTTTGCGGGCCGCGTTTGCGCCGGCGGGGCTCACGCCCGGTTGCCTTTGCCCGCCGCCGTTTTATTTTGTGGGGATCGGGAAATACAGCGGCCCCTCAAAGATGGCGCAGGGGCCCCCGTACAGCCCGGCAGCCCCGTCGATGCCGTCAAGGGTATGGGAAACATAGGCCGGCATGTAAACGGCGGCGGGCGGCGTAACGATGTGCTCCTCCCCGTTGAGGGTGGTGCGGATGGTAACGCTGCCCTCCTCGCCCAGGATCATGTACATCTCGTCGCCATTGTCGTGATAATGCGGGGTCGCGCCCGCCCCGGCCCCGGCGCGCAGCGCCGCGCACTCGGCCTCCGAGCGGGCCGACAGGGCCGGGCAGATCCAGGTTTTGGCCTCCCTCATAAACTGGGTGCTGAGCAGGATGGGATAGCCCTTCTCGGCCACCTGCCCCTTGTGCCCCGCCAGCTCCGCGCTCCAGTGATACCCCCGGCAGACATACCGTTCGGTATCCTGCACGGCCAGCGCCGCCTCAGGGGCGGGCATGGCATGGTAACGGCCGTTGTAGCAGATTTTTACCACCCCGCCCCAGCGCCCCGCCTCTGCGGCAACAAGCCGGATCGAGTGGGCCATGCCGGCCGGGATAAACGCGGCGGCCGGGGATTCCAGCGTAAAGCGGCAGGCCCCCAGCGTCACCTCGGCCGTAACAGCGCCGGCCTCGCCGATCAGCAGGTAGGCGCTGTCGGCCGTGTGGATGTGCGGCAGGGCCCGGCCAAAGCCGCCCCGCGCCGCCGCGTCGGCGTCCTTTTGGGTGATCCGGCGGGCGGCGGCGCAGACCCACAGCCTGGCCTGCGGGATGCGCTGCGCGCTCATCAGCACCGGGAAACCCTCCCCGTTCAGATCCCCCTGGTAGCAGGGCAGTTGTTCCTCGTATGCAAATCCCTTCAATACAAGATGCCCGGTCGTTTTTGACATGTTGATACACCTCACCATCGTATTTTTCTCGGCGCTTTCAAACAGGGCCTTTCTTGTTGCAATTGTATAGTTTTATGTTTTTACAAGCAATATCTTTTGAGCAATATCCCTATAACCAGCAGGGGATACCTCCTTTTGCGCGGCCTGTGATACGATGGGCAAAACAGGGAGGGCGGCTTCTTTTTTGTGGGGAAGGCCCGCTGCTCCCGCACAGGCCCGCGCTGCATCCCCGCGGCTTGCAGCCTATCTTAAAAAGGAGGTTTTTGTATGGATTTCAAGCGTACCCGCGCCGAGGTGTGCGAAACATTAAACGGCGGCCTGACCGATTTTATGGAAGCGGACATCCTGTCTGTCTTTTATGAGACCACCCCAGAGGCGGTCAAGGCGATCCTTCCCCCCGGCCTGCTGCCCTACAAGCGCCCGATCATCGTGGCCGGCTTCAACGATTTCAAGCGGGTCAACTTTGAGGAGCCCTACCTTGAGGCCGCGCTCTACGTCTCCTGCGTCCACGAAAAGACCGGCCGGCCCGGCTTTTTTGTCCCCGCCATGACCCTTGACCGGGATATGGGCACCATCCTGGGCCGCGAGGTGGGCGGTTACCCCAAAAAGGTGGGCGAACTGCGCTGCAAGCGCGAGGGCAGCCATTTTGAGGGCAGCGCGGCCCGTCATGGCATCCAGTATTTTACGGTCAAGGCCGAGCTGGGCGGCAAACCCAACGATCCCGGCCTGATGGCCGCCATCGCCGAGCTCATGACCCCGCCGGACCCCGAAAACCACCCCGGCTGCACCATCATCTACAATTACCTCTGGCCGGCCTGCACCTGGGTCCATCTAAAGGATGTCCGCCAGGCGCCCAAGCCCATCCTTTATACCGTCTGGAAATCCAAGCACCCCTGCAACGTCCCGCCCGAGGTCGGCACGGGCGAGGTGCTCTACCAGCCCTCCAAACACGACCCCTGGTGCGCCCTGCCGGTGGAGCACACGCTGGGCGCGATCATGACCCACAACGGCATCGGCCTGTCCGGTACCCGCGAGCCCGCGGACGAATACCCCATCGACCCTGAGGCCTACCTGCCCTACGCATTTTACGGCTTTGACGCCCTGCTGGACGATTGAGAGGAGGAACCGCCATGTCTGTATTTCTTGCCGTGCGCATGGACGTAAACATCCAGGATCGCACCTTTGACGAGGTCACCAACGAGGCCTTCCCGATGGAAGGGGTCGCCCGCATGCTCAAGCTGCCCACCCTACAGTGGAAAATCTGGGCCACCGACCCCGAGCGCCGCCAGGCCGCCGGCTTTTACCTGTTTGCCAGCCGGCAGGCGGCCGAAGGGTACGCCCACCAGTGTGTCCGGGTTTTGCAGGAGCGCCCCGGCATCTCCAATGTGACCACCCAGATCTGGACCATCTCGGAGGAACAGACCCGCATGACCAAAGGCCCCATTGACCTTCCCATGATCCAGGACCTGCCTGGCTGACCAGCCAGCCCCTCTCTGCTTGCCCCTTGCCCGTCCCTTTTGGACAGGCAGGGGGCGTTTTTTCTTTTTTTAAAAAAGGGTTCCCCTCGTCGGCCGGCAGGCCGCAAATCGCAGGATTTTTCCCTTTTTTTGAATCCATCCGGCCCCTTTCCTCGTCTTGAAAACAAAAGCACAAATTTTACAATAGTGTATTGACAATCAATATTATATCCTATAT
>CAJTSP010000027.1 GCA_910578965.1 uncultured Oscillospiraceae bacterium | reverse complement strand
AACCCGCCGCCCCCAAAGCTGAGGCCAAGCCCGCTGCCGCCAAGCCCGAGGCAAAGCCGGCCGCTCCCAAGGCCGAAGCGAAGCCCGTGGCCCCCAAGGCTGCCAAGCCCGCCAAAAAGGCCCCGGCCAAAAAGAGCAAATAACCCAAGCGCCAAGCGTATGCCCGCCTGTGCAGGAAACCTTCCTGCACAGGCTTTTTGCTTTACAGAATAATGACAGACCGCCAAAACGGTTTGACAGCCCGCCCATTCTGGCCTATACTATAAAGGAGCATCAAAACCGGTGCGCAGGGCCGGATTTACGGGGGGTGAGCGGGATGCCGCAGGCAGGCCAGGCCGCAAAAACCAAGACCATCGCGGTCAACCGGCAGGCCCGGCACGAGTATTTTGTTGTGGAGGCGCTGGAAACCGGCATTGCCCTGGTGGGCACCGAGGTAAAAAGCCTGCGCGCGGGCACGGTCAACCTCAAGGACGCCTGGGTCGAGGTGGCAAACGGCGAGCTGCTGGTGCAGGGCATGCACATCAGCCCGTACGAAAAAGGCAACATCTTCAACCGGGACCCTCTGCGCCCCCGTAAGCTGCTGGCGCACAAAAACGAGATTCGCCGCCTTGCCCAGCAGGTCAAGCTGCAGGGGTACACCCTGGTGCCGCTCTCGCTTTATTTCAAGCACGGGCGGGTCAAGCTGGAGCTGGGGCTCTGTAAGGGCAAAAAGCTGTACGACAAGCGGGCAAGCGCGGCGGCGCGGGACGCTAAGCGGGACATCGACCGCGCCCTCAAAAGCCAGAGCCGCGCCTGAGCGCGCGAAAGGCAAAAAATGTATTCCGGGGCCGGGCGGCCCTAAAGATATGGGGATGTAAAGGTTTCGACGGGGGGAGGAAAGCGCGAGCAGCGGGTAGTGGACGGGGGCCACACTATAAACGCCTCCAAAAAAATAGCTAACAACAACGAATTAGCTGTCGCTGCCTGATTACAGGCGGCTGTCCTGCCCACAATAGTGCCGTGTGGGGCCAGGGCATCATTTAGGCACTGAACGTGAGCAGCCCTAAGCTTTGCGGGCGGCCATGAACTCATGAAGCTACCAAAACGCCGGCCTGTTTGCCGGCCTGGCGCGGCGGGAATTTTGTAGACAAACTGCACCCGGAGATACTCTCGCGGACTTCCTTTCGGACACGGGTTCGATTCCCGTCATCTCCACCAAACAGCCAAAATCCGAACCCAATGGGTTCGGATTTTGTGCTTTCTATCCTTTTTTGTCCCACCAATCGGACACTGGGCGAACACCTATTATTTCAAAGGCGGCTTTGCCGTGATGATGTGGCTCTGATGCCAAAGCAAAGGACGGCTGTCAAAGGTTAAACACCATCGACAGCCGTCCTCTGTGCTATCTTTCTGAAAAAACACCAGCACAAAACACCTTGCTGCCCGTCCAGCCTTTTCAGCCGGGCAGGTTTTTGGGCAAAATATCTCCGGGCGCCTCACCACTCCCGCTGCAGCTCTTCCCCGCGCAGATCGTAGGCGCGCAAAAACTCCTCAAGGTCGTCCGGGGTGCGGATAAGCATGATCTCGGTAAATTTTCCGCTCCATACATCTTTGAAGCCCGCAACCTGCTCGCCGGTGCAGATACTCGAGCGCAGCGTCGGCGCCTTACCGGTGGTATCAAAGGGGATGGGGGGCACAGAGCCCCTTTTGCGGCGATGGAACATGGAGACTGCCTCCTTCACGGCACGGGATACGGTGTAAAAAATCGGGCACAATAAAACGGTAAAAAACGGCGGGCCGCCCGCCCAAAAAAGAAAGGGGCAAAAAGAATGCAAGCAAATCCGCGCAAGGCGGCCATTATCGGCTGCGGGGCGGTGGGGGCGTCAATTGCGTTCCGGTTTCTGCAGCAGGGTCTGTTTTCGCAACTGGTGTTGCTGGATGCTGACCATAACAAGGCCGAAGGGGAGGCCATGGACCTCAGCGACGGCCTGCCCTATGGTACGGCTATGGATATTACAGCCGGCGGCTACAGCGACCTTGCCGATTGCATGCTGGTGGTCATTACGGCCGGCGTAAACCAAAAGCCCGGCGAAACGCGGCTTGATTTGATTGGCAAAAATACAGCGATTATGCGGGACATCATTCGGCAGCTTACTGCACAGGAGTTTGGAGGTATCCTGCTGATTGTCTCAAACCCGGTGGATGTGCTTACCCATGCGGCATATCGGCTGTCTGGCCTGCCGAGGGAGCGGGTGATCGGTTCCGGTACGGTACTGGATACTGCCCGGCTCAAACAGCTTTTGGGGGAAGAGCTGCGGGTAGACAGCCGCAATGTCCATGCCTTTATCGTTGGCGAGCACGGGGACAGCGAGCTCCCGGTCTGGAGCGGGGCCAATGTGTCCGGGCTGGACCTTGACAGCTTTTGCCGCATCCGGCAAAAAACACTGCGCCCGGCGGATATGCAGCGCATCTACCAGGAGATACAGGGCAGCGCCGATGCTATCATCCGGCGCAAGGGCGCAACCTATTACGGCATTGCCATGGCGGTGGGCCGTATCGCGGCCTGCATAATAAAGGACGAGCACGCCGTCCTGCCGGTTTCGGTGGCGTTGGAAGGCGAGTATGGTTTGGAGGGCCTGGCGCTGAGCATCCCGGCCATTGTAGGGCGAGGAGGAATCGAAAAGGTTTTGGAAATCCCGCTTAACGAGAGAGAACAGGCCGCGCTCTATGCGTCCGCCCGGCAATTGCGCCAGGCAATGGGCAGTTGTTCCTAAAAGGCATTTGAGGGTAGGCAGGCAAAACCGACAGCCCGGTGCAAGGCCCGGCTTAAGGCGCCTGCCCGGCGGCAAAAAAACCGGTGGTATCCAAAAATATATCGCAGTTCCGTGGAATATTGTACCGGGCAAAATATCCCTCTTCCAGCGGGATCCACCTCTGCCGGAAGGCTTCAAAATACCCTGCCTCCCGCTCCCGCAGCCGGCGGGCCTGTTCTTTTGGCTCGCAGTGCAAAAATACCCGCAGCGTATAGGGTGTATCCAGCGCCGGATGAAGCGAATAGCTCCCCTCCAGTACGGTGAGCGGCGCGGGGGCGAGCCTTTGCGGCGGCAGGAGCTGGTTCTGCCGGCAGCTATAGGCCCGATAATCGATTGGCCTGCCCGCCAGCGCCGGCTCCAGAGCCTCGCGGCGCAGGCGGGCAAAATCCATATTGCCGCCCGGCCGGGATTCCCAGCCTGGCGCGCGCTGGGCCGGGGGCAGATAAAAATCGTCGCCGTGCAGGACGCGGCAGCCAAACAGCCGCTGCAAAAGCGCGGCAAGGCTGCTTTTGCCGCTGCCGCACCGCCCGTCGATGGCCACAAGGGCCGGCGCTCCCGCCTGCGAGAGCCGGTAAACCGCCAGCAGCACCGGAAAGTACCAGGCGTAATCGGCCAGCAGCACCCGGTAGTGCGGCCGATAGGCCGCACGGTAGATGGGGCTGTGGCGTACTGCGGGCATGCCGCGGGTGCGGTAGCTGGTGAGCCATCCGACCATGTGGGGGATACGCAGTGTTTCCAGTGTCTCCAGCCGGCGGCAAAGCCCTTCCGGCGTGCCGGCATGCTCCCGGGCGCTGCGGCAAAAAAGCCAGGCCAGGCACTCGGGTGCGTCGGGCAAAACCGGGCCCGCCAGATGCAGCCGGCACAGCCCGCCGCTAATCGGCTCGGCCCTGCAGCCGCCCGTCTCGCCTTGTGCGGCAAGCCCTTCCCATTCGGCACGGATTGCCGCCGCAGCCTCTGCCTCATCCGCAATCAGGTGTCCGGGGCCGTACTCGCTTTGATAGGCGAGCTTTGCATAGTCCTGCGGCTGCATTTTGGGCCAGCGCGCGGCGTGCGCCCGGGCAGCTTGCAAAAAATCCTCCTGCATTACAGCGTCTCCTTCAGCGGCTTTCAGGCCGCGTACATCCTGCTGCTTAGGACCGGCAACGGTTCAGCCGGCGGGCTTATTGCGTACCACCAGGTTTTTGCCACCCCCTGGCAGCCGCTCATACTTGGTGTCAAAGGCTTTGGTGGAGTCGATCAGCTTGTGCAGCTTGGAAAACCCATAGTTGCGGGAATCAAAATCGGCATAGATGCGGCTGAGCATCACCCCAATCTGGGAAAGCGGCATGTAGCCGTCTTCATCGGAATCGTGTTCGATCAAATCGCGTATTTTTTCTACAATCTCATCCAGAGGGACAAAGGCAGCGGGCTCGGCGCCGTCGTGCGGCTCGGGCTGTAGCGGCTCGGGCAAGGCTACCGGCTCGGCGGCCACAACTTTTGCCCTGCCGGCCTGCTTTGCACGGGCCGGCTTTTCCTTGTCGGCCGGTTTTTCTTTTTTGGCGGCAGGCTGCGCTTTGGAGGCCTTTTCGGGCTTTTTGGCCGAGGCTTCCTTTTTAAGCCCCTGCAAAACGTCCAGATACTTAAAGGTGTCGCAGGCCGATTTGAAGGCGGTGGGGGTCTTGCTCTCCCCCATGCCGATCACGAACATCCGGCTTTCCCGCAGGCGGGCGGCCAGGCGGGTAAAGTCGGAGTCTGAGCTTACAAGGCAGAAGCCGTCCACATTTTTGGCGTACAAAATATCCATGGCGTCAATAATCATGGCCGAGTCGGACGCATTTTTGCCCTGTGTATAGCTGAACTGCTGGATAGGGGTAAGATTATGCTCGAGTAGGACCTTTTTCCAACTGCCCATCTCCGGGCTGGTCCAGTCGCCATAGATGCGCTTATAGGCGGGGGTGCCGTACATGCTTACCTCGTCGATGATGGTTTTGATATATTTGGGCGAGATATTTTCGGCGTCGATTAAAAGTGCAATGACCTTATTTTCGTTGTCCATACAATTCCTTTCCCGCGCGGGGTTGCCGTGCGGCTTTTATGACGCAGTGGCTTATTCATCGTAAAGATACAACCCTATTATACACGGTTTGGCTGCACTTGTACAATCCGGCCACCGGCTTTTTTGCGCCGGAGCGCATAATCCCGTTTGCACCGGACCCATACTCTAAAAAGTGCTTTTGTGCGAAAGGGGATGCAGGATGAACCGATACCAAGGGTTTTCGCGCCGGGCGGGGCGCGTTTTGCGTCAGGCGCTGCGCCTGGCCGGGCGTAATGGGCAGCCGGCGGCGGATACGAGCCATCTTTTGCTGGCGATTTTACAGCAGGAGAGCGAGCCGGCCGCCCTGTTTTTAAACGCACGGCAGATCACGGCCGGCGCGGTAGAGGCAAAGCTGAGGGCTGCCGGCCGGGGCGCGCCGCAGTGTTTCGCGGCACAGGCGTTTGCGCCCGAGGCAAGCCGCGCCATGGAGTATGCACTGTTGGGTGCGCGTACGGCACGCCAGGCCGAGGCGCGCAGCGAGCACCTGCTCTGCGCTATCCTGGAGGATGCAGGCTGTACCGCCAGTGGCTGGCTGCAGGAGTTGGGGCTGGAGGTGGCCGATGCCGCGCGGGAATGCAGGCAGCTTTCCGGCCAGCTTGTGCTGCCCCTGCCGCCGCGCGCCGCCGCGCCCGGGCGCAGCGCCCGCCCCAGCGACAAATACGGCCGCGACCTGACCCGCCTTGCCCAGGAGGGCCGGCTCGACCCGGTGCTCTGCCGTGAAAAGGAGCTGGCCCGCATGACCGAAATCCTCTGCCGCCGTCAAAAAAACAACCCCTGTCTCATCGGTGAGCCCGGGGTGGGCAAAACGGCCCTGGCCGAGGCCCTGGCCGACCTGATTGCCAAAGGAGCCGCACCGGCCGCGCTGCGGGGCAAGCGGCTGCTTAGCCTGGATATGGCCGGCATGGTGGCGGGCACCAAATACCGGGGCGATTTTGAGGAGCGGTTCAAAAGCCTGCTGGAGGAACTTTGCCGGGATCACAGCACCATCTTGTTTATTGACGAGATTCACATCATTGTGGGGGCCGGCGCGGCCGAGGGGGCGATTGACGCGGCCAGTATCCTCAAGCCGCTGTTGGCCCGGGGGGAGCTGCAGCTTATTGGGGCCACCACCCAGGAGGAGTACCGCCGCTGCATCCAAAAGGATGCCGCGTTGGAACGGCGGTTTGGCCGGGTGCTGGTAGAGGAGCCGTCCCCCGAAAGCGCCAAGGCCATCATCCGGGGTCTGGCCCCCCGATACGCGGCCTTTCACGGTGTGCTGCTGCCCGAGCCGGCCATTGCCGCCGCGGTAGAATTGTCGGTACGGTATCTGCCCGGCCGGTTTTTGCCGGATAAGGCCATCGACCTGCTGGACGAGGCCGCCGCGTCGGTACGCATCCGGTGCGAGCAAAAGGCGTCCGGTGTGCACCGGGTTGTGACCCCGGACGATGTAGCCCAGGTGGTTTCCCGGGCAAGCGGGGTGCCGGCCAGCCAGATCAGCGAGGAACAGCGGCTCAAGCTGGCACGGCTGGAAGCGCGTTTAAGCGAGCGGGTGGTAGGGCAGAGCCAAGCGGTGGCAGCAGTGGCGGGTGCGGTACGCCGCAGCCGCACCGGCCTGCGGGATGCCGGCCGCCCCATGGGGGCCATGCTGTTTTTAGGGCCGTCCGGCGTGGGCAAGACCCACCTGGCCCGCGCCCTGGCCGAGCATTGGTTTGGCAGCCCAAAGGCGCTTTTACGTTTTGATATGAGCGAATATATGGAAGCCCATACGGTGGCAAAGCTCATTGGCGCACCGCCGGGCTATGTAGGGCACGACGACGGCGGCCAGCTTACCGAGGCAGTGCGCCGGCGCCCCTACAGCGTGGTGCTGTTTGACGAGGTGGAGAAGGCGCACGGCGAGCTGCAAAACATCCTTTTGCAGATTTTGGAGGATGGTCAACTGACCGACTCGGCCGGGCGGAAAGCGGATTTTCGCAATACCATCATCCTGCTTACCTCAAACCTCGGCGCGCGCTATCTGGCCGGCCAGGGCGGGGCATTGGGTTTTGGCGCCGGGCAAAACGCCGCGTTTGCCAAGCAGAAGGAGCAGGCCCTGGCCGAAGCAAAGGCCTATTTCCGGCCGGAGCTGCTGGGCCGTATGGACGAGGTGGTTGTGTTTCACCCCTTAGGCGAGACGGACCTTGCCCGCATTGCCGAAAACCTGCTGCGGGAGCTGGAAGCGCGCGCCGAAAGCAGCGGCTATCATCTGCGGCACACCCCCGAACTGCCCCAGACCCTTGCCGCCCAGGCAAAATCCCCCTATGGTGCACGCGAACTGCGCCGTAGGGTGAGCCGTGCGGTGGAACAGGCCCTGGCAGACAGCATTGCGTCCGGCGAGGCGAGGCCGGGCGGCCGTTTTACCGCTGCGGTGGAGCAGGGGCAAGTGGTGCTGCGGGCCGAGCAGGCGGCGGGGCGGCACGCCTTTGCATGAACCGCTGTAGGAAAGCGGCCCCGTTATATGCAGACGAGAGCTGTTGGTTCGCTCCCGGCGGCAGGCGTCGGATGTACTACGGGTTTTGCCCGTGTAACATCCCGAGACCTTTGGCGACCGCTGTGCCGGCAAAACATCCGGCACGGCGGTTGCCAAAGAACGCGCAAAAACAAAAGTCATCTGCTGGAGGGACAGCAGATGACTTTTGCCACAGGATTTTGGAGTTCCGTTTTGGCCGGGCGGCCAGAACCGCGTGGAGAGCGCGGCAGGAGGAGAAGGACGCCCCGGAACTCCTGACACATGAAAAAGGCTTGTAACTTTCTTGCAATTAAATTGTAACTCTTTTGATACCGATTGTCAAGCGCTTTTTGTAATTCTTTTTTAACTTTTTATGGAAAATCCCCTTTTGCCTCAAAAAGCTAAGGGTTATTAGGCGTGGCTTTAGCGGTACAGGCCTGAAAAACCGGAAACCCTGCCCTGCCTTAATCTGTGCCAGAGGCTCTCGCCGGGCCGGCGTGTGGGCTTTTGCCAAGGGATGCAAAAGTTAAAAAAGCTTCAAAGCATCGTTTTTGGGGTTGGCTACAGGCAAAATACCAACCGTCCTCCAGCCGGGCCCGGCCGGCCGCAAAGGCCTGCCCGGCCGGGATTTCGCTGTGGTAATTGGCGCAGAGGTAAGCCACCGGCGACCCCGCCAGCATATCCAGAGGCAAAGCGTCACAGGCAAGGTCGATATAACGGGTGTTGTTGATGTGGCCGTTTTGGTCGCACAGGCTGTAAAGCGCGCGTTGTTCTCCCAAGGGCTCCAGGCTTTCGGGCCGGGGCAGGATGAAGGGAAGCTCACGCTCTACCTGTTCGGCAAAAGGGACGGCAGCTATGGCCGGGGTGGGGCGCCGCAGGATATGCCGGCTTTCGGTGTCCACCAGCACCCAGCGGCTGTCCACCAAGGCGACCTCGCGGCCGTCGGCGTCCCGTATCTCGGTAATGCGCTTATACACCGCGCGCTTTGCGGTCTCGGGCCGGGTAAGCAGGGTCAGCTCCTCGTCCAGACGGATAGGGCGGTTCCAGCGGCAGGCGAGCTTGGCCAGCAAAAAGGCCACATGTTCCCGCTCGTAGTACTCGTTTGTAAGCCCCAGCGAGGTGCAGTGGTCGGTAGCGGCCTGTTGGCACAGGCGCAGCAGCGCGCCGGGAGTCATGCGGCGGGCAAGGTCGCAGTCGACGCTGTTGACCATGCTTTTTTGGGTATAGGTGGTTGGCTGCATAGGCAGTGTTCCTTTCGCAGAAAATGCTTTTTGGGCGGCGGCAAAAACAAGGGTTTCGCCGCCCTATCTGGTACAAACCCGCCCTCCCCATGGGGGAAGGCGGGCGCTTTGTATCGGGGCATCAAAGGGGGCCGCCCAGTAGAATGGGCGGCTTTGTTTTCTTGCGGAACCGTCCCTTAATAATCGTCCCGCTTTTTTTTGACGCTGCGCCGCCAGAACATCAGGACAACCACCGCAAGGGCCAGTGCCAAAAATACCGGGATCAGCCAGCCGTTGCCGTTTTCGTCATAGCTTTTCATGTCGCTCCAGGCCTTGTCCATTGCGGCGTTGATCTCGTCCGGCAACACGCTGAAGGTTTCGGTGTTGGCCAGCACCTCGGCGCTGGGATAGGCGATTTCGCTGTATTTGAGCTCGTCGTCCAGTTGCTCCCAAACCGTCTGGATGGGGGTGGAATAACCGATAAAGTCGCAGTTGGCCACCCCTACGTCGGCCTCACACATATAATTGATGAACATTTCGGCCGCCTCTTTATTTTTGCAGCCTGCGGGGATGCACAGTGAATCGACAAAATAGTTGGTTCCCTCGCTGGGGAACACAAAGGCAAGGTCCGGGTTTTCGCTGATCATCGTGATGGCATCCCCTGCGTAATAGGGCGCAAGGGCCGCCTCGCCGCCTTCCATCTTATCAAAGATCTCATCCATCACATAGGCCTGCACAACGCCCTTCTGGGCCTTGAGCTCCTGCGCGATGCGGTCGATATCCGCGGTGCTGGAGGGGTTTAGGCTCATACCCAGCTTTTTGGCGGCGATCGCAAAGGCGTCCCGGCTGTTGTTGAACATCAGTACGCTGCCCTGGTACCGTTCGTCCCAAAGGGCCTGCCAGGAGGTGGGCGGCTCCTCTACCATGGCCGTGTTGTATACCAGCCCTACCATGCCCCACGTGTAAGGGACGCTATAAGCGTTTTGCGGGTCAAAATCCAGCCCGCGGTAGGCCTCGCCGATGTTGGCGGCATTGGGAATATTACTGTAGTCCAGCGGCTCCAGCATGCCCTCGGCAATCATCTTGCCGATCATGTAGTCGCTGGGTACAATCACGTCATAGTCTGCCCCGCCGCTTTTCAGCTTGGCATAAAGGCTCTCGTTGGTATCATAGGTGGTGTAGTTTACCTCAATACCGGTCAGCTCCTCAAAGGCGGTGAGTACATCCACGCTCTCGTCCGAGCCGTCCGAGATATACAGCCCCCAGTTGTACACATTGAGGGTAACGCCCGCGCCGCGAAAGCGGTCCCAATCATAATCGGCCGAAACCGAAATGTCCTCGGTCACCTGGATGGTGTCGCCCTCGGCGGCGGCGGGCAGGGTCAGCAGGCCGGCGCAAAGGGCGGCACACACGGCCAGGGCAAGCAGCCTCTTCATTTTCATAACAGTCATTCCTCCATTCGCCGCCTTGCGCGGCTCCCGATTGTTACGCGGTTCCCCGCGCGGGGAACCGCGACATATTTTATGGTTTCCGGCGCCCGCGTACCGTACAAACGCGCGTCTGGGACAGTTGTGCTTGTTTACCGGCGGGCCGAGCGCTTTTGGCGGCTGTCGACGGAATTGGAAACCAAAATAATCGAAAGGATTACCAAAAACATGATGGTAGACAGGGCGTTGATCTCCGGGCTTACCTTTTTGCGGGTCATGCTGTAGATGGCAATAGGAAGGGTCTGCAGGGTACCGCAGGTAAAATAGGATATAATAAAGTCGTCGATGGAATAGGTCAGGCAGATCAAAAAGGCCGAGAGGATGGCCGGCGTCAGCTCGGGCAGCACCACCTTAAAAAATGCCTGCCGCGGGTTGCAGCCCAAATCCAGCGCGGCCTCGTACATCCGCACGTCCATCTGCCGCAGCTTGGGCGCGACATTAAAAATGACGTATGGCAGGCAAAAGGAAATGTGTGCAATCAGCAGGGTGGGCAGGCCAAAGATGCTTTCGGGCAACTGCCAGCCCAGATGGGCGTTGGCCCAGCCGATGCCGTTTTTGGCCACCACAAACAGCAGCATCAGCGAGACGCCGGTAATGATCTCGGGATTTACCACTGGCATATAACTGATATTGTTGATGAGCGCTTGGCTGCCCTTGCCCATCGCATTGATGCCAATGGCGGCCAGGGTGCCCATGGCGGTTGCCACAACCGCCGAAATAAAGGCTACCGCCAGGCTCAGACCAAGGGCGCTCAGGATCATCTCATTGGAAAAAAGGCTCTTGTACCAGCCCAGTGTAAAACCGGTAAACAGGGTGCGGCTTTTGCTCTCGTTAAAGCTGAACACCGCCATCACCGCAATGGGCAGATACATAAACGAAAACACAAAAACCAAAAACACGCGCTGAAACGCGCGAAAATGCGCTTTCTTCATTACATTACGCCCTCCAGCCCATCTTCTCCTGCAAAGGTGTTGGTGAGGCTCATGCAGAGCAGCACGATCACCATCAAAACCAGGCTCATGGCGCTGCCGAGGTTATAGTTGTAGCTGTTGCCCAAAAACTGCAGCTCGATCAAATCGCCCACCAAAAGGTTTGCGCCGCCGCCCAGCATTCGGCTGATGATAAAGGTGGAGACGCTGGGCACAAACACCATGGTGATGCCGGTGGAGATGCCGGGCACCGACAGGGGCACCAGTACGTTTGCAACGATCTGAAAGAGGTTCGCCCCCAAATCCTCGGCGGCCTCAATGACGCTCTGGTCGATCTTGACCATCACGGTGTACAGCGGCAGGATCATATAGGGCAGGTAATTGTATACCATCCCCAGCACCACCGCGCCGCCGGTGTTGATCATCGAGATCGGGCCAAGTCCGGCAAGGCCCAGCAGCCGGTTGATGATGCCGTTGTTCTCCAAAAGGCTCATCCAGGCATAGGTGCGCAGCAGGTAGTTCATCCACATGGGCAGCATCACCAGCATCAGCATGATGCGCTGCTTGGAAACCCGCAGCCGCGAGAGGTAATACCCTACCGGGAAAGCCAGCAGCAGGCAGATTACCGTGGCCACCGCTGCCAGCAGCAGGCTGCGGGCAAAAACAGAGGTGTACTCGCCCAGGCCGGTGAGGTTGTCCAGCGTAAAGCGCCCCGAGCGGGTGGTAAAGGCAAAGTACACAACGATCAAAAGCGGCGCCGCAATAAACGCGGCCATCCAAACCAAATACGGCGTGGCAAGGCGTTTGTTTTTGAGCATTGGCTATTCCTCCGTGCGGGCCATGATGTGGATCTCGTCCGGGCCGATGTTCATGCCGATCAACTCGCCCGGCTGGCTGGCCTGGGTGGAATGGATCATCCACTCGTAGCCCGCCTGCTCCACATGCATCTCAAAATGTACGCCCTTAAAAATGACCTCCTTGACAATGCCGGTCAACTGGCCCTGGATGGCGGGCACTACCTGGATATCCTCCGGGCGCACCACCACCTGCACCGGGCTGTTTTTGGCAAAGCCCTTGTCTACGCAGGTAAATTCGCAGCCGGCAAATTCTACCATAAAGTCCCGCTGCATAATGCCGTCCAAGATGTTGCTCTCGCCAATAAAATCTGCTACAAAGGCATTTTTGGGCTCGTTGTAAATATCCTCCGGGCGGCCGATCTGCTGGATATCGCCGTCATTCATCACCACTACCGTGTCGGACATGGTGAGGGCCTCCTCCTGGTCGTGGGTCACATACACAAAGGTGATGTCCATGGCCTGTTGCAGGCGTTTAAGCTCTAATTGCATATCCTTGCGCAGCTTAAGGTCCAAGGCGCCCAGCGGCTCATCCAGCAAAAGCACCCGTGGGTGGTTCACCAGCCCGCGTGCAATGGCCACCCGCTGCTGCTGCCCTCCCGAAAGGGTGGAGGTGCTGCGCCGCTCAAAGCCCTTAAGGCCCACCACCTCCAGCATCTCCAGCACCCGGGTACGGATTTCCTTTTCTTCCAGCTTTTTTAGCCGCAGCCCAAACGCCACGTTTTCAAACACGTTGAGGTGCGGGAACAGCGCGTATTTCTGAAAGACGGTGTTGACCTGTCGCTTGTAGGGCGGCAGGGAGGTGATGTCCTCGCCATTAAAAAAAACACTGCCCGACTTTGGCTCAACAAATCCACCAATAACCCGGAGGGTTGTTGTCTTTCCGCAGCCCGAAGGCCCCAGGAAGGTAACAAACTCCTTGTCATGGATGTCGAGCGAGAGGCCGGTGAGAACCGGCTCTGCGTCAAAATCGACAACAATGTTCTTCAGCGAGACGATCACAGAATGATCCATATACATGCATCCCCCTTTGCGGAAATTTCCCGCGGGCAGAGAGCCTGCCGCAGGTCAGCGCCAATTATGCCGCCCCGCAAAGGTTTGTTACACTGCGATGGGCCCAAAGGCCGGCAGCTACAGCGACACATACAACGCCAATGTGTCAGGCTGCGCGGTATCCCGGCAGCCTTAGATGCAACACACAAGGCTAACTATACTAATAGGGGGGGTGCTTGTCAATAGATTTTTGCAAAATAAAGCAAAAATGCTTAAAAAGCGGCGGATTTTATGCTTTTTCTAAAAAAGCAGGGCGTTTTTAGCTGCAATCCGCCCAAATCCTTTGCCTTGGCAGGGGTTTGCTCCAAAATGCGGCGGAGCGCAGGCCGGCCCAAAACGGGGCGTATAAGGGGGCTAAAACGCCGGGACCGCGCGTGCACAGCGGCCAGCCAGCCGCCACCCAAAAGCCTAAGGCCGGGCGTGGGGCTCAGCCTTGCTCGCCCGATTCAAAAAAGCGGATCACCCGGCAAGGGTTGCCTGCCGCCACGCAGTTTGGCGGTACCGGGCGGTTGACTACGCTGCCGGCCCCCACCACGCTGTTTTTGCCAACCGTAACGCCCGGCAAAAGGATGCTGCCGCCGCCGATCCAGGCGTTGTCCTCAATCTGTACCGGCTGCGCATAGGTCCTGAAAAAGGTGCCTCCGCACGTTTTGCGCGCCGGCCAGTCCGGCCAAAGGCGTTCCTGCGGCAGTACCGGGTGAGAGGCCGTGTAAATCTGCACGTTGGAGGCGATCAGCACCCGGCTGCCAATGCGGATGGGCTTATTGTCCACAAAGGTGCAGTTCATGTTGATGATCACATCATCGCCCAAAAAGATGTTTTTGCCGTAATCGCAGTAAAAGGGGGTGTCGATCGCCACATTTTCGCCCAGCCCGCCCAGCAGCTCCCGTAGGATGGCGGCCCGCCCCCCGGCGTCGCGGTAATCGCAGGCATAGTACTGCCGGGTCAGCTCCCTTGCGCGGGCAATCATCTTCAGGGTATCGCTGCCGGCGGTCTCCAAAAAGTCGCTTTGCTCATAATACATCGGTTGTCACTCCCATCCGGTTTGCCTGCGGCCCCAAAGCGCCGGAGCCATGGGTAAACCTTATGGGTATCATGATAGCGCAGCCTTGCCCGCAAAAGCTATCCTATTTCCGCCATTAAGTATCACGATCCTGCCATTTGCGGCGGTATTGGGAGGGGGTGCAGCCCATGCATTCCCGAAACAGCCTGCCAAAATAGCTGCTGCTGCCAAGCCCGCAGGCTTGGCCGATCTCGGTGATTGGCGCGTTTCCCTGCGCCAGCATCCGGCAGGCCGCCTGCATCCGAAAGGCCTTCAGATATTCGACGGGGCTCGTGTGCAGGCAGCCGGCAAACGCCCGGTAGCACGCCCGCTCGCTCAGGCAGGCCGCTGCCGCAAGCTGCCGGACCGAGAGCTTTTCCGGGTAATGCTCGTGGATAAAGGCCAGCATGGCTTTAACGGCCTCGCCGCCCCCCCTGCCGGGCGGTTCTTTTCCTGTCGGCAACGGACGGGCCAGCTTTAGCAGCATCAGCCACAGCTCGGTCAGGGCGGCCCGCAGCCTTGCCTCGTAGCCAAATTCCTGGCTGTTTAGGGCAAATGCCTGCAACATGCGCTGCAAAATGGCATCCTGTACCGCGCTGCCGGGAAAAAGGGGGATCAGCTCGATCCGGCTTGCGGTAAGGGGAACGATGTACTTTTGTTCGATCCGGCTGCCCGGTTCCCCGCCCAGCAGCGAAGGGTCAAAGATGTGTAGAAGCTGGATGTTTTTTTGGGTGCGGCAGAGGGGCTTTGTCATGTGCAGCACGTCCCGGTTTACCATTCCGCCGCTGCCGGCCCCAAACACCACCCTGCCGCCGGGGGTGTGGTATTCCAGGCTGCCGCTTTCCACATAAAAAAGCTCCACCGTTTTGTGCCAGTGCCAGGGCACCAGATAGTCATCCAGTTCGGCCCGGGTGGCAATGTAGGGGAAATCCCGCGCAAAGCCTGGCAGCAGCTCCTCCCGGCTGCCGGTGCACAGCTCGATGCCGCGGATTGTATTCATCTTGGTTCACCTGCCAATCTGTGGGGGGCCGCCGTTCCATACAGCAAAAAACAAAGCCGGCCATGCCGCCTCGCGGGCCGGCCCGTTTGCTGCATTATTGTGCAAGGATATGGCAAAGCCGCGCAAAAACGCAAAGCCCCGCCGGCGCGCAGCCGGCGGGGCCGTTTGTCCTGTGCTGCGTGCAATCCGGCCGCGCGGCAGGGGCCCTTGCTCAGGAAAGCTCGGGAGTTACCTCTACCGCTCCGTAGTTGCGTACGCTCAGCACATAGCAGGAACCCTCGCCAAACACCTTTTCCATCGCGGTGCGGTATCCATCCAAAAGGTGCAGTGGCACAAACGCCTGGATGGTGCCCGCAAAGCCGCCGCCCTGCAGCCGCCAGGCGCCCTCGCTGCCCAGCACCTTCTGCGAAACCGCCAGCCCTACCGGCACCCCCTGCTGCTGCGGGTGGCTGATGCTGTAGGCGTTCTGGTTGTACTCAAAGCTCGAGTGCCCGCCCTCCCGGATCAGGCTGAGGAAATCTGCGAAGCGGTTTTGCTTTACAGCCTCGCAAAGCTGGCCGGCGCGGCGGCTGTCGGCAAAAAAGTGGATGCTGCGCACCACCGCGCGGTCGCCCAGCTTTTCGCGGATGGCCGCGATATTTTCAAAAAATTCGGCCTCGTCCACCTCGCGCAGGACCTTCTTGCCAAAAAAGCCGGCCACCGCCTCCATCTCGGTGCGGATAGCGGCGTAATCCGGGGTGAGGTCGGCATGGCTGCCCTTGGTGTCGGTGATGCAGAGCGCGTGCCCCTGCGCGGCAAGGTCAAAGGCCACCTTGCTCACCTGGGGCTGGTCCGGGTCGGCAAAGTCGATGGTGATCGCACTGCCCACCGCGCAGGCGGTCTGATCCATCAGGCCGCTGGGCTTGCCAAAAAAGAGGTTCTCGGCCTTTTGGCTGATCTGGGCAAGCTCCACTGGGGTAAAGCGCCCATCGTTGAACTCCATGTTAAAGGCCTGGCCTATCACTACCTCAAAGGCGGCCGAGCTGGAAAGGCCCGACCCGCGCAGCACATCCGAGGTGGTGTAGGCGTCAAACCCGCCAACATGGCCGCCCCGCTCCCGGATGCCGGCGGCCACACCCCGGATCAGCGCAGCCGAATGGCCCTGCTCCTCCGTTTGAGGGGCAAGGACACACAGGTCAACTACATCCTGCTTATCAAACCCGTAGGACTTGACCCGGACAAATCCGTCTTTGTTCTGGCTTACCACCGCAATTACATCCAGGTTCACCCCGGCCGCCATCACGATCCCATGGTTGTGGTCGGTATGGTTGCCGCCGATCTCGGTACGGCCGGGCGCCGAGTAAAGACGCACCTGCCGCCCTCCGCCGTAATATCGTTCAAATTCGGCCAAGGCGTCGCAATACCGCCTGCGTTGACGGGCGAGCATCCCGTCGGCGGTCCCATATAGGTTGTTCAATGCCTTGTCGTATGCGCCCGCTTCAATTGCCGCGCACAGTGCCTTTGCGTCTGCCATAGCTTTTCTGCCCTTTCTGCCCGCAAACTCAGCAAAACAAGGGGGGTGCGGCGGCCTGCGGGCGATGCCGCCGCAAATCCCGCAGAATAAACAAAAAGCGCATGGGCTTATAAGGCCCATTCTGCGGACCGTACAAGGCGCAGCCTGCCCTTTTTCCCTATTATAACAGGTTCACGGGGCAAGCGAAACCTGATTTTCTCATCTGGAATATGGACTTTTGTTGAGCAGTTTGCTATAATTATGTTTGTCGGTTTTTGCCGCAGCGTCTCAAAAGGGGCGGGCGGCCGGAAATCACGGCGGATCGCCGCGTGGGAGGGGGATGCCGATGGCGGTTGTTTACAAGCAATCCTTCAAGCAGAACGAGACCGACAATGTGGAGCTGTCTATTTTCAACTGTGGGCGCCAGTACTGCGAGCCGGGCTACACCTGGGGCCCGGGCATCCGGGACCATTATCTCATCCACCTTGTCACGGCAGGGCGCGGGGTCTACCAAACGGGCGGCGCGCAGTTTCCCCTTAAGGCAGGGGACCTTTTTTTGGCGCGGCCCAATCAGCTCATCCTCTACTCGGCCGACAAGGAGGCTCCCTGGGAATACCACTGGGTGGGCTTTAACGGCGCCTGTGCCACCAAGCTGGTACAGCAACTGCCTTTTACCGAGGCGTCCCCGATTCATCACTGCCGCAATACGACTGCCGCGCTTGAGGCGCTGACCAACATTTACCTGTCCCGCGGGCCGGATCCGGCCAGCGAGGCGCTGATGGTGGGCCATCTCTATCTGTTCATCGCCGGCCTGATGAAGGAGGCTTCCGAGCTGGAGCCCCGCTCGGCCAATTCCAGCAGCCAGTATGTGCTTAATGCCATCAAGTATATCCAGTTCAACTTTTCGCACGACATCAGCATCGACGACATTGCCAAATCGGTAGGGGTCAGCCGCAGCCACCTTTACCGGGTTTTTATGAGCAACGTAGGCCAAAGCCCGATCGACTACCTTACCAGCTACCGCATCAGCGAGGCCTGCTACCTGCTTAGGAATTCGCAGCTTTCCATTGCCGAAATCGCTGTTTCGGTAGGCTTTTTTGATCAGTTTTATTTTTCGCGGGTCTTCAAAAAAGCCAAGGGCGTGCCGCCCAGCAAATACCTCGTAAGTATTGAAAAGGACGGCCTGCCGCCCTCCGGCGAGGCGGCCCCGCGCCCGGGCGGCCCTGCGCCCGGGATGCCCAAGGCGCCTAAAAGGTAAAGGCGGGCAGACAAACCGGCCCTGCGCACGGTGCGAAGCATCCTAGGGCCAAGGCATGGCATTGGGTGTTTGCCGGGCTCTTTTAGGGCGGACGATTTGCTCCCTGCCCAACAGCTTCTAAACTAAAAATGTGTGAGAGGTTTTTTGATGAAACACTTTTTTGTGTGGGTGCTGCGCATTTTTTTGATGGCGGCCGTGCTGTTTGGCTGTTATGAGCTTACCCTCTATCTCTCCGGCCAGTTCGACCCGCCGGCCATGGTGGGCTATCTGGACGCCTCCCAGGGGGAGCCGCCAGTGGACGCCGAGCTGCTGCGGCAGGGCGCTGCCGACGCACAGCTTGGGTTTTGCCAGCGGCAGGCCCTGCCAAACGAGCTGGCCGCCGCCGCGCGGCAGCTCTGCGAGGAGGGGGTGCAGGCCCTTGTCATCAGCCTGGGCGAGCCCCTAAGCGAGGGTACGGCCGCCGAGATGCTCGCTCTTGCGCGGGAGTGGGGGGTCACGCTGCTTTATACCGGCGAGAAGCCGGGCGAGGGAGCCCTGGGGCAGGAAGCCTTGGCCTGGTATCTTGGCAGCGACCCCGCGCTGGCCGGCGAGGTGCTGGGCCAGCGGGCGGCGATGCTCTTTCGGGAGGGGGGCGCGCCGGATTTTAACGAGGATCATCTGCTGCAATACCTCTGGCTGGCCGACGAGGCGGACGCCCACCGCGGGGTGCTGCGGCGGTATATCTTGGAGGAGTGCGAGCATTACGGGGTCTACTCAAACGAGCTGGGCAGCCTGGAAGGCCCAGCCGGCAGCCTGTACGAGCAGGCGCTGGCCGAGTGGGGCGAGCTTGCGGCAAGGCCGGAGATTCTGCTGTGCAGCGGCCCCGAGGCCGCCGAAGCCGCCCGGCAGGCGGCCCAGCGCCTTGGCTGGCATGCCGGGCCGGAGGGGCAGGAGCTGATTCCCATCCTCTGCGCCGCGCCAAACGAGCCTGCCGCCCGCGCCCTGCTGGAAACCAGCGGCCTTGCGGGTTGCTGCTACTACGACCTGGAGGGGGTATCCCGGGCGCTGGCGCGGATGGCCGTCAACGCCGCGCAGCACGAATTTGTGGCGCGGGATACCGGCCTTGAGCCGAACGGCAGCGAGTTTTTGCTGCCCTACAAGGCCCTGCTGCCCGGCTGAAAGCGCCCCGCGCGCCCGGCCCGGCAAAACATAAAAGGAGGGACGGCGCATGCCGGTGCAAAAAAACCAGTGCATCCCGCTTGTGATCGAAAGCATATCCAGCGACGGCAGCGGCGTGGGCCATTTTGAGGGCCAGGCCATCTTTGTGCCAGGCGCCGCCCCGGGCGACCGGCTGGAGGTGCTGGTTGTCAAGCCCTGCAAGCGGTACGCCTTTGCCAAAATCCAGCGGGTGCTAAAGCGTTCGGCCCAGGCCATCCCGCCGGCCTGCCCGGCCTGCGCCGCCTGCGGGGGCTGCTGCTTTTGGCATCTGGATTACCCGGCCGAGCTTGCCGCAAAAGAGGGCTTTGTGCGGGACGCCTTCCGGCGGCTGGGCGGGCTGGAGCTGCCGGTGCGGCCCATCCTGCCCTCGCCCCAAACAAGCCGCTACCGCAACAAGGCTCAGTTCCCGGTGCAAAAGGGGACGGACGGCCGCATCCGGGCCGGGTTTTACGCACAGCGCAGCCACCGGCTTGTCCCCTGTAAAGACTGCCTGCTCCAGCCGCCGCTGCTCAACGAAATTGCCGCGGCCGCCTGCGGGCTGATGGAGCGGCTTGGCATTTCCGCGTATGATGAAAAGACCCATGCCGGGCTGGTGCGCCACCTGCTGCTGCGCCTGGGCGCCCGCACCGGGCAGGCCATGCTCTGCGTTGTGGCAAACGGCCGCAGCCTGCCCCACGCGGCAGAATTCTGCGCCGCGCTGCAAAGCCGGTTCCCGGCCCTTGTTTCAATCCAGCTCAACTGCAACACCCGGCCCGGCAACGTCATTCTGGGCAGCGAGTGCACCCTGTTGGCCGGCAGCCCCACCATCGAGGATGAGATGTGCGGCGTACCGGTCTCGCTGGGGCCGCTCTCCTTTTACCAGGTCAACACCCCGGCGGCCGAGCAGCTCTACCGCGCCGCGCAAACGGCCGCCGCCCTCGGCCCGGGCGAGACCCTTTTGGACCTCTACTGCGGCATGGGCGTCATCGGGCTTTCCGTCGCGGGGCCAAACCAGCCGCTGGTGGGGGTGGAGGTGGTTGGCGAATCAGTGGAAGCCGCCCGCCGCAGCGCCGCCCGCATGGGCCGGGAAAAGGCACGGTTTCTCTGTGCGGATGCAGGGCAGGCCGCCGCGAGGCTTGCCCGCGAAGGGCTGCGCCCGGATGTGGTTTTGCTGGACCCGCCCCGCAAGGGCTGCGATGAAACTACGCTCGCGGCGGTTTGCGCCATGGCGCCCAGCCGGGTGGTCATGATTAGCTGCAATCCGGCTACCGCCGCGCGGGATGTGCGCTGGCTGGCCGGGCGGGGCTACCATCCGCAGTACCTGCAGCCGGCCGATCTTTTTCCGCGCACCCGGCATGTGGAATGCCTATGCCTGCTTATATTATAAAACATGCAAAGGGGGAAGTTTTGCATGGCGCTGCCCAAATATAACGAGCTTTATACGCTGTTTCTCGCTGCCGTCCAGGACGGAAAGGTTCATGGGATGGCAGAAATTAGGGCAGAAATTGCCCAAAAGCTGCATTTGACACAGGACGAATTGGAGCAAAAGCTTTCCAGCGGTAAACAGACAGTATTCAGCAATCGGGTTGGCTGGGCGAAAACATATTTGAAAAAAGCAGGTTTGCTCCACTCTCCCAAGAGAGGGAGCTTTCAGATTTCAGAAGAAGGCTATCGTTTGCTCACAAGCGGCGAGGATATTACCAATGACCTCCTTTGCGGCCGGTATTCCGATTTTGCCGAGTTTTGGGCAAGCAGGCAGGTAGCAAACCCCTCGAAAAAGGCGGGCCCGGAGAATACGGCAGGCCGGGCAGATGGGAAAAGCGTGGGCCAGCCGGAAGCAGCCGAGACCCCGCAGGAAACGCTGGATCGTGTTTACGGGGTTATCAACAAGCAGCTTGCGGAGGATTTGCTGGAAGCGGTTATGGAACAATCCCCGTCTTTTTTTGAAAATCTTGTGGTGGATTTGATGAAATGCATGAATTATGGGGACGGATTTGTAACAAAGACCAGCCATGACGAAGGGATCGACGGGATCATCCATGAGGATAAGCTCGGGTTCAACCTGATTTATATTCAGGCCAAGCGGTGGAACCCCAATACGGTTATCGGGAAACCGGAAATCCAAAAGTTTGCCGGTGCGATGATGGGCCCGCCCCGGATTGAAAAAGGGCTTTTTATATCGACGGCAAGCTTCTCCCAGGGGGCGCGTATGTTTGCGGAGGCGCAGCATATCATTCTGGTGGATGGGCAGAAGCTCACCGAGCTGATGATCGAATGTGGGCTTGGCGTTTTTACACAGAAGGCCTATTTTATCAAGCAAATAGACAATGATTTTTTTGATGAATAATGTAGGTGGCAAAGCGGCAATGGCTGCCAATTGTCACACCCATACCTGGCGCTGCACACATGCGCGGGGCGCCGAGCGGGAATATGTCGAAAATGCCCTCCGGGGCGGGCCCAGGATCCTGGGCCTTTGGGAGCATGCGCCTATGCTTTGGTATGTCAGCCATGTGCGGATACGGCTGGATCGGTTGGACAGCTATGTCGGTATGGTGCCGCGCCTTAAACAGGGATACAAAAACGATATACAAATCCATCCTGGCTTTGAGGTCGAATACGATCCCGCTTATAATGGAGGCGACCGCAATGACGCAGCAGGTGTATGAGCCCTTAAAGGTTTTGTGGGATTATATGCATCTCAACATGCAGCCTCAAAAGGCCGACTGTATTGTGGGCTTTGGCAACTACAATGACCAGATCGCCCTGCGCGCTGCCGAGCTGTACCGGCAGGGCTACGCTGGCCGGGTGCTTTTTACCGGCGGGCTTGGCCGCAACACCGAGCAGCTTTGGAACAAGAGCGAGGCCGAGCATTTTGCCGAGGCTGCTATAAAGGCCGGGGTACCGCAGGAGGCTGTCATCCTCGAAACCCAATCGGCCAACACGGGCGAAAACATCCTGTTTACAAGGCGCAGGCTTCGGGAGCTGGGCATCGCGGTTTCCCGTGTCCTTGGCGTGCACCAGCCGTTTATGGAGCGGCGGATTTATGCCGCACTCAAGGTATACTGGCCCGAGGTGGACGCCGTGATTACATCGCCGCAGGTAACGGTTGAGGAATATCTTGCCCACTCCGTCTGCCAGGGTGTGACGGAAAAGGCGGCCATCGATGTAATCGTGGGGGATTTCCAGCGCATCGATGTCTACGCAAAGAGGGGGTACCAGGCCCCACAGGCGATTCCCAAAACCGCCTGGCGGGCCTTTGAAGAGATGGTTCGCCTGGGATACGACGGCCAACTGGTCTGAGCCAGAGCCTATCCTGCCGCCGGCCTTGGCCCGTACCTCGCAGGCCGTCGAGCCGCGGGCGCGGTGGCACAAAGGAATGGGAAAATGATTTTCCGGTGTATGGCGCTGGGTTGCCCGCTGCTGTTTTACGTTTGTTATTTTGGCAGGAACGGTGGGCATCCGTACCGACCAGATGGGCAGGAACACCAGCGGCTTTGCAAGGCGGGTGGAGCTTTGGTACAAAACTTGCCGCATTCCTTGTGCCGTTGGCCGGTATCCGGGCCGCAAAAATCCTGCCCGCAGTACCGCTCTAAACCGGGGCTCGCGGTAAAGGAAGCGGGAGGATAAGGAGGGTACCCCTATGCAGATCGATCGGCTCATAGGTATTTTGACCACCCTTTTGCAGGGCGGCGGGGCTACCGCGCCGCAGTTAGCCGAAAAATTTGAGGTATCCCGCCGTACGATCAGTCGGGACATCGAAACCCTTTGCCGCGCCGGGATACCCATTGTTACGGTGCAGGGCCGGGGCGGCGGGGTGCGCATTGCCGACGGTTACCGCCTGAACGCCGCTCTGCTTACCCCCGGGGAACTGCAGGCCGTACTTGCGGGGGCGCAGGGGTTGGACAGCATTTACGGTACCGCCAGCCGCAAGGCCCTGAGGGAAAAGCTGGCCGCAGGCCGCGGCTCGATGCTGCAGGCGGACGATTATGTTATGATTGACCTTTCCTCGTTTGACCGGGAAATAATGCGACAAAAAACGACCCTACTGCGCCGGGCCATCGAGCAAAAGCAGTTGATCCGCTTTGACTATATCTATGCCAAAGGCGAGATGCAGCGGCAGGTAGAGCCGTACCTGCTGGTGTTCCACTGGGCAAACTGGTACCTTTATGCGTTCTGCCTGGAGCGCCAGGCTTACCGGCTTTTTAAGCTAAACCGGATGTGGCGGCTGGAATACGCCGGCCAAACCTTCCGGCCGCGCGTGCTGGATAGGGAAAAGATTTTTTTTAACAGCGGCACCTCTTCGCAGGCAGTGACCCTCTGCGCACTGTTTGAGCCCTCTCTCAAATACCGCCTTGTGGAAGAGTATGGCCCGGGCTGTTGTACCGTTCAGCCGGACGGGCGCCTGCGCTTTACCCATGCCTTTTCCGACTGGGAGGATATGCTTTGCTGGGTGCGCGGGTTTGGCAGCGCCGTACAGGTGCTTTCGCCTGCCGCGCTGGCGCAGCAGCTCTGCCGGCAGGCGCGGGAGGTACTGGCGCTGTACGGCGAAAGCCCTTTGCCCGGCAGGGAGGATTAGCCCCGGTGCTTTTTGATCTAAGCAAGGCCCGGCAGGGGTGTTGCTTTGCAAAAAGAATGAGAAAATCTTGTATAAAGAATGAAAAAAGCATAGGTACCCCGGGTCGACAATTTTGCAACAAGATTGCAACAAGGTTTGAGTGAGAAAATAGAGGCGGATTTTTATACAAGTTGATGAAATAAGAAAAACGCCTGTATATCGTCTGGCCATGATGGAAAATCCTTCCTAAGCTTGGGCTAAGGAGGGATTTTCATGTCGAACTGTAAAGAAATCGGTCGAAACGTCAAGCGGCTGCGCAAACAGGCGGGCCTGTCGCAGGAACAGCTTGCCTTTGAGGCAGGGATCAGTAATTCTTACCTGCGCCGGGTCGAACATGGGACGGCCAATCCCACAGTGCATGAGCTGGAAAAGGTGGCCGGGGCTCTTGATGTAGCACTAATCGATTTGGTTATGGTTCTTGGGCCCGCGGGTGCAGCCTTATGAAAAAAGAGCGGGATTCTCAGTGGATGTACGATAAATAAGAGGAGGCCCCCGGAACGCATCCGGGGGCCTTTTCTGACTTGCATTTTGACTTGCATGAACATGAAATTGATAAATCCTGAAAAAACTTGTAAAATATGGCCTTGTTATCGAACACAACAAAACACGCATTGCCTGCTTTTTACGACAATGCGTGCTTTTTCTGGTGGACCTGAAGGGATTCGAACCCTCGACCTCTCGGATGCGAACCGAACGCGCTCCCAACTGCGCTACAGGCCCCAATACCGGCATGCCGCTACGGAGCGGCGGCAAAAGACCGCCTATATAGAATACGGCATAACCCCTAAAAAGTCAAGACCTTTTTGGCCGGGTGAATAAATTTGTAAGTTGTAATATTAAATGCGAAAGGACACGAACCCGCCCGAAGGGGCGCGGAACGATCCGGACGCATTTATTTTTTTACCA
>CAJTSP010000026.1 GCA_910578965.1 uncultured Oscillospiraceae bacterium | reverse complement strand
CTTTAATTTTGAACATTTAGTTTATATGTGCTCAAAATTATTGACTTTTGATTTTATTAGTTGTATACTATTTTCTGGAAAGGATGATGCACCCGTGAAAAATGCTTACAATGCCTCCCTTTTGCCCCTCGCGGACTCCGACATTGACCAGTCACTTTTCTTTGAGGAACTGATCGACGCCACTACGAAATTAGAGGTCTATAAGGAAAAAATCAAGGACAGTAAGCTGAATTCTTCATGGTTTATGCCCACGCTGCAGCAAAAGGAAGCTCTTGCATCATCTCAGATCGAGGGAACACAGGCAACATTGGATGGAGTCCTGGTCAATCAAATTGCTCCCAATGACCGTGATAGAAACCTGAATGAAGTTGAAAACTATTATACTGCCACGATACAAGGCTATGAGGCGCTCAAACGCCGCGACTTTACCGATGAATTCTTCTTCGACCTGCACAAAGCATTGATGCAGGGGAACGTTAGAAAACCGTCTCTTGTCGGAGAATACCGAAAAAACCAGAACTATATCGGAAAAAACGGAAAAGATCATGTGGTCACTTTTATTCCGCCTGCGCCGGAACATGTCCCTGATTTAATGAAAAATCTTATCGGATATATGAATAACCCTTCCGATCGATACCGTCCTCTGGTGCGAACGGCGATAATCCATGCACAGTTCGAGACGATCCATCCCTTTATGGACGGAAACGGACGCGTGGGCCGGATGCTGATTCCCATGTATCTCTTTGCGCAAAAGCAGATTGATCTTCCCTGCTTTTTCATCAGTGAGGCCTTGGAACGTGATAAAGTCAAATACTACACCTTGCTGAACAACATCCGTTTCAAAAAGGAATGGAATGAATGGATCCGGTTTTTCCTTGCCACTGTGACCCGGCAATGCGAGAAATATATTAAAATTATTACCGAGATCAATACCCTATATGAGGTGCATCTGAAAGCGGCCTGCGGAATGGCCCATTCTGCTCATATGGTTAACCTGATCAACGCGCTTTATCAATTTCCCATTGCAACAGCTAAACTTCTTTCCGACGCCACAAATATTCCCCCAGCCAGTATGAACCGCCTTTTGGCGCAGCTTGTGGAAGGAAAGGTTCTTTACGCGGACAACAAGCGCCGGAATCGCCTTTATTATTATTTCGATCTGCTGGATATTCTCCGGCTTTGAGAAAATTTAAAACAAGGAGGTGATGCTTATTGCTTGCTGAAAACAAAAAAGCCATGAATGCTGCCGCTAACAGCAAATCATGGCATAGTCTTGCCGGATGTGGATATCCGGTTGCACGACACCGTCATTATCCCACATCCGGCAAGATTTTTCAATATCCCACACGGCATTTTGAAAAATTTTTCTGGAGGTTAAACAGAATATGGCAAAAAAGAATTGCACCCGAAGCGGGTGTAAGGATGTTTTTCGCGCTTTTTTGGTGAAAAATGCGCAGTATGATGGGGGATGGGAAATTCCCCGGATGAAGCCGGAGGATGCCGCGCCGAAGCGGCTGATCTCCTTTTCCAAAGCCCTCCGGCACAGCGACCCTTGCGCGTGGGTTCATTTTTTCGAGGACGACGCCAGCATTGAACGGCTGTGGAACCGGCCCCGGATGTATCTGCCTGTTCTGAAACGGTACGCGGGCGTGATCTCACCGGACTATAGCCTGTACCGGGATATGCCGCTTGTCATGCAGGCCAACAACGTCTATCGCGGTCGGGCGCTTGGTCACTGGCTGCAGGAAAACGGCGTGCGCGTGATTCCGAACATCCGATTCGGGGATGAGCGTACTTACGGCTTCTGCTGTGCCGGAATCGAGCCGGGCGGCACGATTGCCATCGGTTCACACGGCTGCATCAAAGGGCGGGAGGACCGGCGGTATTTCAAGCAGGGACTTTCCGCTGTGATGGAAAGGCTCCGGCCGCAAAGGCTGATCGTCTACGGCTGTGCCCCGGACGATATTTTTTCATCATATCGGGATAGCGGCATTCCCATTCTGCAGTTTGACAGTGAGTTCGCCCTCAGCCGGAAGGCGGTGAGCGCCTGATGGGAGCCGGTTATCACGGCGGGTTTGGTAATACTAAAGGGGCATCAAACGAAGCCGTTTCTTTACCCACCGATAAATCACAGCTATCACACATCTTTGGTAATCGTCCGGGCCACCTTCCGGACACGCCTGCCAACCGGGCGCTTCTTGAAAATTTGGCACGTGATGACTCAAAATATATGGGGACAGATAAGTATGGAAACCGTTGGAATGTTGAAATCACAAAGGAGGGCGCCCAAAACTGGGTGCGGTATCAAAATAGCATGATTAACGAGGGTGGGCAAAATCAAACACCCAGGCCTTGGGATCCATCTACTGGGCTATATCATAATCCATTCAATCAAAAGGAGTAAATGATGAATCCGTTTGAGTTGTATTGCATGGTGTTTTTTGTTCTTGATGCAGAATGGGATAAAACCCATAACGCGGAACTTGGAGCGTTTTTGAGCAGCGCCAATCCGTTTTTATATGAGGATATTGGCTCGGCTATACCAGAGATCTTCGAAAACTTTTGCAGGACTGTTTCAGGGAATGTCCCCGTTGAAGAAAGCTACAATGTAGCAAAGGAATATATCCGTTCCCTGAAGTCTGATCGGCTTTTGTCTATATTTGCCAAGATTGACCGGGATGCATGGAAGAAAGCCGCAAGAGAGTATCTGCGATCAGAACATAAAGGCGCTTAGAAAAAAGCCCGGCTGGTCGTTTCCCCGCCGGGCTTTGTGGCGCCTGTATGAACCCACATATCTGCTTTTGATATTCGTTTTGTATACAAAACTGCCCGGCCATGTGCATGACCGGGCAGTTTCTGGCTCCCCCTGTTGGGCTCGAACCAACGACCCTGCGGTTAACAGCCGCATGCTCTACCGACTGAGCTAAGGAGGAATATTGGATGCTTTGTTATTATACCCCGCCTGTGAGCAAAATGCAAGAGTTTTTTTGGCCCCACCGGCAAAAACCGGGCCGGAAGGCAACGGACGCGCAAAAAAAGAGGGCGCACAGGGATGTGCGCCCCCGGGTTCTGCAAAAACAGCCAGCCGCCAAAGCCGGGCGAAAGAAGGTCCGTCCGCCCTCGCTGCCCCGCGCCGCAGGGCCTCAGCCGGCCTTGCCCGCCTGGGCACGCCGGCGCATGAAGAGCAAAAAGCCAATGGTCAGCACCGTGCCCAGCGCCAGGCAGATCAAGGCGTTCTGCACAAAGCCGGCCACGATAAAGCAGATAAAGCTGATGGCCGCTACCGCAGCGGCATAGGGAATCTGGGTGGAAACGTGCAGCACGTGCACGCAGCGCGCCCCCGCCGAGGACATGATGGTGGTGTCGCTGATGGGCGAGCAGTGGTCGCCGCAGACCGCGCCCGCCAGGCAGGCCGAGATGCCGATGTAGAGCATCGGGTCCTCGGCCCCAAACATGCGGGATACAATGGGGATCAGGATGCCGAAGGTGCCCCAGCTTGTGCCGGTGGCAAAGGCCAAAAGGCAGCCTACCACAAAGATCACGGCCGGCAGCAGCCGGGCCAGGCCGGGCGCGGCGTTCTGCATCAGGGCCTCCACATAGGCGGCCGAGCCCAGCAGGTCGTTGGAGATGTTCTTGAGCGAGGCGGCCATGGTCAGGATGGTGATGGCCGGCACCATGGCGATAAAGCCCTGGGGCACACAGTCCATCGCTTCCTTAAAGGTCACCAGCTTGCGGGCCAGCATGTACAAAACGATCAGGATCAGGGCCAGGATCGCGCCCCAGGGCAGGCCCACCGTGGCGTCGGTGTTGCCAAAGGCGGCGATGAAATCCCCGGCGCAGTCGGTTCCGCCCCAGATGTCTGTCCCAAAAAAGCCGCCCACATAGATCAGCCCGATCACCGAGATGATCACCAGCGTCACAATGGGCAGCACCAGGTCCGGCACCCGGCCGCGGGGGTTCTGCTCGGCGGTCAGCTCGTCTACCCGCTCGTCGGTGGAGAAGAGGTCGCCGTTTTCAATGGCGTTGCGCTCGTGCCGGGCCATGGGGCCGTAGTCGGCCCCTAAAAGCACCAGCGCGATGATAAACACAAAGGTCAGCAGCGAGTAGAAGTTGTAGGGGATGGCCCGCACAAACAGCTCGATGCCCGAAAGCCCGGTGCCCTCGGTGTAGGAGGCCACGGCGGCCGCCCAACTGCTGATGGGGGCGATCATGCAGACCGGCGCAGCGGTGGCGTCGATCAGGTAGGCCAGCTTTGCGCGGGAGATACGGTGGCTGTCGGTGACCGGCTGCATCACGCTGCCCACGGTCAGGCAGTTGAAGTAGTCGTCAATAAAGATCAGCACCCCCAGCACAAAGGCGGCCAGTTGCGCGCCCACCCGGCTTTTGATGTTGGCCTTGGCCCAGCGGCCGAAGGCAGCCGACCCGCCCGACTTGTTGATGAGGGCCACGATGGCGCCCAGGATGACCAGGAACAAAAAGATGCCGGCGGTGCCCTGGATGGCCGCGATGATGCCGTCGCTTACCACATGATCCACCGCGGCGGACAGCGAGCCGCCGCTGGCCAGCAGCGCGCCCACCGTGATGCCGATAAAGAGGGAGGAATACACCTCCTTGGTGATAAGGGCCAGCCCGATGGCCACGATGGGCGGCACCAGGGCCCAGAAGGTGGCAACGGTCTCAACGCCGCTGAAAGCGACCGCCGCCGCCATGACCAGCGCGGCAGCCGCTGCCGCAAGGGTAACAAGGCTTGACTTTTTCATGATACGCTCGCTACGCTCCTCTCGGGGCAGGGGGCCGGCGGCCCCGCGCCCAACAAAAATGCAGCCATGGACAAAGCGTCATGGCTGCACAGAAGGCTCCCGCGCGGCGGCATGACAGCGCTCCACTTGCGTGACAGTCCGCCGGATCTTATCCGGCGGCCCAACGCCCGCCCCGCAGGGCACGGGGGAACAGGCGTTTCGGCGGCCGCCCCTTTCCCATCGCCGGTGCCTGCCGGTTTGCCGATGGTACTGATGGCGAGCCGCGCCTCTATCATGGCTGGTTTTTGTCCCCCTTTATGCAATAAGGGGGAAATCGTGCATAATTATACCCTAAAAAAACCAAATGTCAAGACAAAAGCCGCAAAACGGGCCCGTAAAAAGTTTAAGACGGCAGGACATTCGCGGCGGTTCCACAAGAAAACAAAGTCGGAGGTCCTGTTTGCCCCGCCGCCCAGAGCTGCCGGAGGATGATCCGCTCCTTTGCGCCGCCCGACCGTTACAAGCCGGGCCCTTATACCCCCTTATGTAGCCGGGTTTTGTGCCCCAAGGATGTATTCGGCGGCGGCCATCATGACGGCCGCGACCCCGTGGGGATTATTCAGCCCAAGGCGTTCGCTGAGATAGTACCGCACGGTCCCGTCGCGGTCCGGGCGATTGTCCGGCCCTGGGCCAAGGCCTGCGCTCGCGCAGATGCCATGCAGGGCGTCTGCGCCGTTTTCCGGGAAGAGCTGGCGGCGCACCGTGCAGGCAAGGAGCTCGCCGCCGGTTTTTTGGTATTTCGCGGGCAGCATCCCTAAGCGGCATCCCTTCATCAGGGCGTAAGCCGCCATAGCGGTGCCGGAGGTCTCGGGATAGTTGCCGTTTTGGGGCCCGAGATCGACCAACTGTAAAAACATGCCCGAGGCAGGGTCGCGGTAGGGCATCAGCCCCTCAACCGCCTCCCGCAGCAGTCCGGTCAGATACTCCCGGCCGGCGGGGTTCACGGTCAGGGAGAAGCAATCGGTCAGGGCCATCAGATACCATCCCATAGCCCGCAGCCAGACATTGGGGGACTGGCCGGTCACAGGGTCGGCCCACTCCTGCTGCCGGCGCTCGTCCCAGGCGTGCCGATACAGCCGGGTCTGCCCGTCATACAGCTTTTGCCGTACCACCCGGAACTGAGCAAGCGCATCGTCCTGCCGGTCTTCCCGGAGCATATAAACAGGCATTGCCATGTACAGCCCGTCCAGCCAGACCTGATAAGGATAGATATCCTTATGCCAAAAATTTCCGCTCTCGGTCCTCGGATGGTCCTCCAGACGCTGGCGGCAGAACCCCTCCCATCGGCAAAAGCACTCCTGCCCGGTCAGCTCGGCCAGGATGCGGTAGGTCTTGGCGGCGCTGATGGCGTCCAGGTTGTGGGGGATTTCCTCCTTTTGCGAGGGCCGCGGCAGGCGGTTTTGGGCCAGGCGCAGGATACCCTGCCGGTAGGCGTCGTCGCCGGTGGCGTGCCACAAGCCATAAGCCCCCACCGCCAAAATATCGTCGGTGTAGTTCCACGGCCCCCCGGGCAGGCCGCCCGCAAGAAAGTGCCGAAAAAAATTTTCCAGGCGTTTCCATTCCACCTGCATCCTCTAAGCTCCTCCCTGTTCCTGAAAATAGATGCGCTCGGCCGTGCGATACAGGATGTTGTCCTTGTCGCGGCTGTTGATCTGCGAATCCAGCCGGATGTAATCGATCAGCTCCCGGTAGCTTGCTCGGCAAAGGTTCATCGGCAGGTCGCTGCCCCACATCAAATGGTCGCTGCCCACCATGCCAATGGCCTGGCGCACCAGCTCCGCCGCGTTTGGATAGGGGTACGCCTCCCCCTGGTTGGAGGGCAGGCTGGCAAGGTCAAACGCGACGTTTTCCAGCGCGAGCGCCCGCATGCCCTCGCGCCATTCTGCCTCGTGCGCCCTGCCCTGCGGCGCCAGCAAGTGGCATACGACAAACTGCAGGCCCGGGTGGCGGCGGGCGGCGCGGGCAAGGGCCTGCGGCTGCCAACATTCGCTGCCGTACCGGCCAATGTCAAACACCACTACATTGCCCTGCGCCTGCGCATAGCACAGCACCTCCTCCATCATTTCGCCATCCAGCGCAAAGCTGTCATGATAGCTCATCAGCCCGCTGCCGGTGCTCACCTCCAGCTTGAGGATGGAAAACTTCAGCTCCTCAAACAGATGCCGGCGCACCGCGCCGGCATTGCGGCAGAAGGGGTCGTACATGGCGGCCGCCGCCAGCCGGCCCGGATACTTTTGGGCCGCCTGCCAGGTATACAGGTTCTGCATCCCCAAAAACTGCCCCTGCAGCATCACGGCCTTTTCCACGCCTGCGGCATCCATCTGGCGGATCACCGCCTCGGGAGTTACCCCGTACTCCCCCAGAAAATCCGGGATCATCTGAAAGGCCGTGCCGTCCGCATACTGCGCATAGCCCTTACCGATGGCCTGCATTTCGCCGCCCTCGCCAAAGCCGCTGATATAACGGCAGACGTGGATGTGCGCGTCAATAACCTTTTCCACTGGTACGCCCCCTTTATTTGATCGCACTGTCTACCGTGCCCTGGATAAAGTACTTTTGCAAAAACGCAAAGGCGATTACAACCGGGAGCATCCCCAAGATTGCAACGCTGGCCGCCCCGCCATAGTCCGAGCTGGTTGTGGAAAAATACCCTTGGATCACCTGGGTCACGGTAAACAGCTCCCGCTTTTGCAGGATGTAATGGGTAAACAGGTAGTTGTTCCAGATGGTAACGCCCTGCATAATTACAACCGTTACGGTAACCGGGCCCAACTGCGGGAAGATCACCAGGAAAAAGGTTTTCAGGCGGCCCGCGCCGTCGATCATGGCGGCCTCGTCCAGCTCCTTGGGAATGGCCGAAATAAAGTTGGAATAGAGGAAAACCGCCATAGGAACGCCAAATGCAGACAAAACCAGAACGATCCCCCAGTAGGTGGATATGGCCTTGATCCGGCTGAGGATGGAATACAGGCCCACCAGGATGGTCAAAGGGGTAATCATCATAATGCCCATAAACAGCCGGCGGACCAGCTCGTTGGCCCGGCTTTGGACCCGGGCAAGCGGATAGGCGGCCATACTGCCCACCACAACAATCACCAGTACCGACAGTACCAGGATGACGGCGTTGTTCTTGATGGCGTTGAGGATCTGGCCATTTTGCAGCGCCTTGGCATAGTTTTGCAGATAGAGCGACGCGGGCGGGGCCAGGCGGGAGCTGGTATCGCTGACGGGCTTGAGGGATACCATGAGCACCACATAAAAGGGCATGAGGTAAACCAGGCAGACCAGCAGGGAAACGAGCATGTGCGACAGCCTGGAAATACGCTGTTTCTTTTTCATCCCTGTTCCCTCTCCTTCCGGCGGAAATATCCGTTGACCAGGTTGGCCACGACCATGATAAACACAAAGCTGAACACGCCCAACGCCGCCGCATAGCCCGCCTTTTCGGACGAAAAATATTCGTCGGCAATAAAGGTGGATAGGGAATGCGAGCCCTTGGCCGGTCCGCCGCCCGTCAGGGCCACGATGATCTCGTACAGCTTGAGGCCGCCGATGAGATTGAGGATGACCGCGCTGGAGGTTGCGGGCAGCAGCAGCGGCAGGGTGATATTGCGGAACCGCTGCCAGCCCACCGCGCCGTCCAGCTCGGCCGCCTCATAGCAGCTACGCGGGATGCTTTGCAGCCCGGCCAAAAAGATAATCATGGTATTGCCCACAAACTGCCAGGAGTTGACGAGGGTAATCACGGCAACCGCCTTTTGCCGGTCGGCCAGCCAGTCCACCGCCTCGAGGCCAAAAAGGAGCAGGATGTCGTTGAGCGCGCCATGGCTGTACTGGAACATGAAATACATGATATACCCCATCACGAGCCCCGAGATGAGCACCGGCAGATAAATGACCGTGCGGGTAAGATTGCGGCCGGGGAATTTGGCATCCAAAAAAACCGCCAGGGCAAGGCCTAACGCAACATCGAGCGCCGTGGAGCCAAAGCCATAGACCAGGGTGTTGAAAAAGGTGCTGCGAAAAACCCGGTCCCCAAGCATGGTGAGATAATTGCCCAGCCCGATAAAGGTGCGGGAGGCCGAGTAGCCGTTCCACCGCACAAAGGAGATGCAAACCGCGTTAAAAAAGGGATACGCCACAAAAAAAGCCACAAGCAGCAATGCCGGCAGGTAAAACCAGGCGCCGGACCGAAACAGTTTTTTCACACCAGTTCCTCCCTGAGGTTCTTGCAGTAAAATGGGCGCGCTGCAAAAAGGAGCCCTGCAACGCGCCCTTCGTGCTTTGCGGCGTGTTTTTGCAACCCGCCCGGCCGTACCCTGCCATCAAAGCGTCGCCAGGATTCCCCGGCTTTGCCCGCAGCCCTTACGCGGCGCCGTACATCTCGGTGTAGTTGGTCTGCATCAGGTCAATAGCGTTCTGGATATTTTTTTCGGTGCCGCCCTCGCCCTCAAAAAGCGCCGCGCAGGAGTTTTGCAGCACATAGAACATGCCGCTGGGCAGGTAGGCCTGGTCGAAATAGCTGCCGTACTCTACCTTGCCCTCGTACAGCTTCTGCCCGGCGCGGATGGCCTCTACGCTGTAGCCCTCCACCTCAAGGTTGGTCAGCGCGGGGATGCCTCCCTCGATCTCCTCGGCCACCCGCTTGGCAACCTCGGGAGAGGCCAGGTAGGCTAAAAACTGCTTGCATTCCTCGGGATACTTCGTGTCCTTCCAGATGCCGATGCAGCTATTGTTGCCCTCGCTGATGCCCCAGGTGGTAAGGCCGCCCTCAACGGTGGAGGGCATGGGCAGCATGCCGATGCTGCACTCCAGGTTGATATCGCGGCAGGCGTTGATGCCGTCGTTGGTATAGAACATAAAGGCGCATTCGCCGGTGGCCAGCGCACGGAAGCAGGTGCTGCGGTCGGCGGTGGAGGCGTCCTTGTTGAAATAGCCCTTCTGCCACCACTCGGCCATCCTATCAAAGGCCGGCTTGGAATCGTTCCAGTCAAAGGTGCCGTCCAAAAGCTGGCTGCCATAATTGGTGTCCAGGCTGGCATTGGTCAAAAAGGCCGGGAGCCAGGCGTCCATCAGGTGGCCGTTGTTCGTCTGGCTGCCGCCATTGGACAGGTACATGGGGGTGATCCCGGCCTGGGCCAGCTTGTCCATCGCCGCCTCAAAATCGGCCATGTCCGCCAGTGCGGCAGGGTCGATGCCGTTGTTTTGCAGGACCTCCGCATTATACAATATCCCGTTTGCACCTTCGCAGATGGGCAGGATGTAGATATTGCCGCCGCTGTCCTGTACCGTGCCCTTGACCGACTCATCTACATACTGGTACCAGGGCTGGTCGTTCAGGGGCGTCAGGAATTCGCTGTAGCGGGCAACGCTCCAGCCGTGGGTGTTCCACAAATCGGGCAGATCGCCGGACGCCATACGGGTTTTCATGGTGGCCTCATAATCGGTGCCGTTAAGGGTCAGCTCCACCGTGATGCCGGTCTGCTCCTTAAAAGCGTCGACCAGCTCCTGCATCACGGTGACCTGGTCGTCGATCTGGAAATTAACCGCATATTCAATGGTCACATCGCTGCTCCCGGCGCCGGCCGTGCTGCCTGCGCCGGATGCCGGCGCCTGGGAGGAAGACGGGCTGGAGCCGCAGGCGGCGAGCGCAAGCGCCATAACCGCAGCCAAAAAAAGACAAGCCAGTTTTTTCATGTGCGTATACCTTCTTTTTTATTTATTGATGCCGCCCACGGCATCGGGGAAGCTTATAGGGCACTATCCGTTCCTGTTGGATACATGTTTGCTGTGATTATATCCCCCGTTCCTTGTCTGTGTCAATAGTTTTTTGCTTATTCCATTTATTTTATAGTAAAACACCTCTTATTTTGTGCAAAAACACTATTTTTTGCTGGCATTTTTCTCTATGCATATTGGATACAACATGAAAATGCATCTTTACCTCCTGGGGGATTTATGGTATAATTTTTCCACGAAAACAGGACGCAGAACCAAGAGAGGGGCCCAAAACATGCGCAATGAAGCCGGTCATGTATCCATAAAGGAAAAAACCTATGAAATCATCAAACAGCGAATCCTCACCTGTGAGTATGCCCCGGGGACCTGGCTGAACGAGGACAGCGTCTGCAAGGAGCTGGGGGTATCCCGCACGCCGGTGCGGGACGCGCTGAGCCGGCTGGAGCAGGACGGCTTGATCGAAATCCACCCCAAAAAGGGGTCCCATGTAACCGAGCTGAGCCTTAACACCTTTAACTCGATCCATGACATCCGCCTGCTCGCGGAGACCTTTGCCCTTCGGCGGTACGGCTCCCGGCTGGACGAGAGCGAGCTGCTGCGATACCTGGATGAATTTACGCGGCTGGAAAACCAAAGCAGCAGGGACACCCGTGCCATTTACGATCTGGATGATGATTTTCACCTGATGATCGTAAACGCCACCCAGAATGCTTTTCTCATCAAGGCGTATCAAAGCATCCAGTATCAGTACAAGCGCCTCAGCACCTGTTTTGGCCAGCAGCAGGATTGCTTCCAAAGCCTTTCGTACACCGAGCACTGCGCAATCATCTCCAACTGCCTCAAGCACGACTGGGAGCAGGCCGCGGCCGACATGGAAAAGCACCTGGTCCGCTCGAGGGACAGCGCATTCCGGCTGCTCTTGGAAAACCAGGCCCTTTTGCAGGATATGAAAAACGAGTAATGCGTTGGGTGGCGAAAAATGATGCATACAAACGACGCCAGGCGCGGGGCTGCCCCTTTGCTGGAGGCGGCGGTCTGCGATTTTTTAAGGGAGCTGAACGGCTCGGAAATCTTTTTGCACAGCCTGCTTTTGATACAGCATGGCACAACCCTGGCCGAGGCCTACGCGCCGCCCTTTGCCGCGCATACCCCCCAGCGGATGTTTTCGATCTCCAAAAGCATCGTTTCGGTCTGCATCGGCTGCTGCGCAGAAATGGGCCTGCTGGACCTGGACGACCGCATTGTCGCCTTTTTTCCCGACAAGCAGCCGGGCGGCACGGCCTATCCCGAAATGCAGGCCCTCACCATCCGCCAGATGCTGATGATGCAGACCCCCCACAGCGCCAACGCCTATAAGGTACTGGGCGGCAAGGACTGGGTCCGCGATTTTTTTTCGCTGCCGCCGGACCATGAAGCAGGCTCGTTGTTTTTTTACGACACCGCCTGTGTCCACACGCTGGGGGCGCTTGTAGAAAAGCTTTCCGGGCTTCCGCTGGAGCGGTTTTTCCGGGAGCGGGTGCTGCGGCCGCTCTCTCTGGAAAACGAGCCCTTTGCATTTTTGCGGGACCCCTGCGGCATATGCCAGGGAGGGTCCGGCTTGGTGACCACCCCGCGCTGCGTGGCAGGAGTGTTTCAGCTACTGCTCGGGCAGGGCGCCGCAAACGGGCGGCGCATCCTGCCGGCCGCTTACATCCGCCAGGCCACCTCCCGCCTTGTGGATCTCCGGCACCTGCGGTTTGAAAACATCCCCGTATTCCTCAACGGGTACGGCTACCTTTTTTGGACTACCCGGCTGGGCGGGTTTTCGGCCTTTGGGATGGGCGGGCAGGTTGCCCTGTGCCTGCCCCGCGAGCAGGCGGTTTTTATTGCAACGGCCGACCTGCAGGGCGCTACCGGGTACCCGCAGATGCTTTACGATGCGTTTGAGCGCCATCTTTACCCCGCGCTGCGGGCCCAGCCTGCTGCGGGCGCCGGGCAGCCGGTCCTGCGCCCGGCCCTGGCGCTGGAGGCAGTGCGGCCCAGTCAGGCGCCGGCCGGCCGCTTTTGCCGGCGGTGGGCGCTGGATACGGGCAGCCTGCCCTTTTTGCAGGTGGGGTTGGAGGTGTCAGAGGCCGGGGGCCGGCTGCTTTTGCAGCTACCGGGCCGGGAGCTGGCGCTGGATTTCGGCTACGGCAAAAACCTGCGCACCGTATTTCCCGGCACCGCCTGCCCCTGCGTGGCGTCCGGCGGATGGCAGGGCGGGGACTCCTTTTTGATCCTCTGCCAGCTATTTGGCGAGGTTACCGGGAACATCCGCATCCGCCTGTGCTGCAAGGGCAGCCGGCTGAACCTCTGCATGCAAAAATTTGAGGAGACCCATTTTGCCGAGTTTCAGGGGTTTGCCGGCGGCAGGCAGCTTCTGGAGGAGGGGATCGTATGAAACCGGAGGACCGGCAAAGGGCCGGACAGATCGCCCGCCAGGCAGCGCAGGCTGCCTTTGCCGGCCGGGCGGTGCAGATTACCGAATACGGGGCCCGCGCGGGCAGCGCCGCGTGCCAGACGGCCGCTATCCAGGCCGCTATCGACCGAATGAGCGAGGAAGGCGGCGGGCACGTGGTTGTGCCGGAGGGACGCTTTGTTACCGGCGCGCTGCGGCTGAAGAGCGGGGTGGACCTACACCTGCAAAGCAAGGGCTCCCGGCTCGTTTTTACAACCGAGATCAACGAAACCAACTACCCGCTTACGGAAACCCGATGGGAGGGTTCCGCCTGCATCAATTACAGTCCCTTGATCTATGCCGAGGGGGCAAAGAATATCGGGCTGACCGGCCCGGGCACCCTGGACGGGCAGGCGGGGGCGGGGGCCTGGTGGAGCTGGCATCATCAGGTGGAAAACGCATGGTCGCACGACCTGCCCGACCTGCAGAGCCCTGCGCGCAGCCGGCTGCGGGCCATGGACGAGGCGGGTGTCCCGCTAAAGCGGCGGGTTTTTGGCCCGGGCGAATACCTGCGCCCCAATTTTATCCAGCTACTCCGCTGTCAAAACGTCCTGATCGAGGGAGTCACCCTGGTGCGCTCCCCCATGTGGCAGTTGAACCCGGTGTGCTGCCGCAATGTCGTTGTACGGGGGGTGACCTTTGATTCCCACGGGCCCAACAACGACGGGTGCGACCCCGAAAGCTGCGAAAACGTGCTGATCGAGCAATGCCTTTTCCAAACGGGGGACGATTGTATCAGCCTCAAGTCCGGCCGGGTGCGCACCGGCGACCCTGCTCTTGCCTGCCACGGCATCGTGATACGCGACAACCTGTTTTTGGACGGGCATGGAGGCATTGCCATCGGCAGCGAGATGAGCAACGACGTCTGGGATGTTTACGCCGTTGGCAACCGGTTCAAAAGCCCGAAGCTTTCCTATGTCCTAAGGTTCAAAAGCAACGCCCGGCGCGGGGGCAGCATCCACGATATTGTCTTGTGCGACACCCGGGCCGATTCGGTTGGGGAAGCCGCCGTCCACGCCACCATGCTGTACGAGGACGGGGCAAACGGGCCGTACCGGCCCTCGTTTTACAATATCCGTCTGGACGGGCTGCAGGCCCGGGGCGGGAGGTTTGGGATCTTTTTTGAGGCCCTTCCCGACAGCCTTGTCCGTGGCCTCGAATTGGAAAATATCGAGATCTGCCAGGCAGATGTCCCGCTGTACCTGCGCGGTGTGCAGGAGCCCTCTTTTGCCCATGTGCAAATCAACGGGGTAAAGTACCCTGCCGTGACGGCGGTGTTTTTACGGGGGCTGCCGGTGGAGGGCCAAACGGTACAGGCCGGCGCCGTGTACAGCGGCGGGCAAGGGGCGCTGCAGTTTGAGTGGGAGCTTTGGCAGGAGGGTGCGGGCGGCACGCACCGCCTTTTCTTTGGCGATACGGCGCTTCTCCCGCCGGGCAGTGCCGGCGGGCTGCTTTGCCTTACGGCAAGGGATGCATCAGACAGGACCACACGGAGCCGCGCTTACCGTATCCAGCCTCCGGGGACACAAAACGCCTCCCTCGGCTGGCTGGCGGCGCTGGGCATCGGCCTGCCCTTTGCGGTATGCGAGCTGGAGCAGCCGGTTTCTTTTGCCGAGCTGGCCAGCCTGTGGGCCCCCCTTTGCCTCCCGGCCGGGCCTGCACCACAGGGCGGTCCTGCCCGGCTGCTGGCTGCGCAGGGGGTATTCCCTCCGCGCGCAGGGCAGGAGCCCACAGCCGCGGCAACACGCCAGGAGCTCGCGATGATCTCGATGCAAAGCTGCGGGCTGGCGTATCAAAACGCATCCACCACCATGCCGGTATGCGCCGATGCCGGGGAAATTTTGCCCTCGTTTGGCTCCGGCGTTGCGCGCAGCCTTTATTATGGGTTTATGGACTGCGACACGCTGGGCCGTTTTTGCCCCAGGGCCGCCGCGAGCCGGCGGGAGGCGGTGGAAACGCTGGCCCGTGTGGCAAGGTTCCGCCATTTATAAGAAGGAGAAACCATGAAAGCAATCTATATCACGAGGCCCGGCGAGGTCGAAATCCGTGAAATCCCCATGCCGGAATACCACAGCGGCCAGGGGACCGCGCTGCTCAAGGTTTTATTTGGAGGCATCTGCGGCAGCGACCTTGGCTCCTATCGGGGCTCTTTTGCCTATTTTGATTATCCGCGCATCCCGGGGCATGAGTTTTCTGCCGAGATCCTACAGATCGACGAAAACGCCCGGGGCCTTGCCCCGGGCGACATTGTTACCTGCAACCCCTATTTTAACTGCCAAAAATGCTATAGCTGCCTGCATGGGAGGGTAAACGCCTGTATGGACAACCAAACCATGGGATGTCAACGGGACGGCGCCTTCTGCGAATATATTGTAATGCCTGTCGACCGGGTCTACCACGGCAAGGGCCTGCCGCCCCGTGTGCTTGCGCTGATCGAGCCCTTTTGCATCAGCTACCACGGGGTCCGTCGGGCAGGCATACGGCCGGGCAGCCGGGTTCTGGTAGTGGGCGGAGGCACGATCGGCGTCCTTGCCGCAAACGCCGCCAAGTCGCTCGGGGCCGAGGTTTACCTGTGTGATATCCCCTCTGCCCGTGCCAAGCTGCAGCGCAGCCAGGACATTTTTGGCTTTGCCGGTATCCTGTGGAACGAAGGGCCGGAAAGCCTGGCCCGAGCGGTGCGGCGGATCACCGGTACCTCCGGCACCAGCGGCGGCAGGGCTGCCAACGGGTTTGACATCTGCATCGAGGCGGTCGGGCTGCCCTCCACCTTTCAAGACTGCATCGACTGCGCCGCCTTTGGCGGCACGGTGGTGCAGATCGGGGTGGGAAAGAAAAGCCTGGACTTTCATTTTACAGACATCCAAAAAAAAGAACTAAACATCTATGGCAGCCGCAACGCACAGCGCAGGGACTTTTTGGAGCTGATCGACCTTGTGCGGGCTGGCGGAACCAACCTCGAAAAGGTCCTTACCAACGTTTACCCGTTTGCAGACGCCCCCAAGGCCTTCGCCGATTTCAGCGCAAACGCGGGCAGCATGCTCAAGGTGGGCATCGATTTTTCCTGACCGGGGGCGCCGGAGGGAAAAACAAAGAAAACCTGCCGGGAAAGCGGCCTCTCCCGGCAGGTGAAGGGATGTGGTTTGAACGAGGCCAAAGGGCCAAATATGGGCAAAGCACTGCCGGCAAGGCGGCCCGCAGAGCTCCCGGAAAAGGAAGAATGCGGGGCCTTTGGCCCCGGGCCTATACCAGCGCGAAAAAGCACAAAATCCGAACCCAACGGGTTCGGATTTTGGCCGTTTGGTGGAGAATTAGGGACTCGAACCCCAGACTTCCTGCGTGTGATGCAGGCACTCTAACCAGCTGAGCTAATCCTCCAAAGCACATTGATTATAGCATACCCCGCAGCAAAAAGCAAGGGCTTTTTTGCGCCGCAAGCCTTGTTAAAAGCCGCGCAGAAAACCGCGCCCCGGCAACCCGCACCGCAAAACCGCCGCCGGAAAACAAGCGGCCCTCCCGCGCCTCGCCGCCTGCTGCCGCGCCGCGCTACTCCACATACTTGGTCTGCCACCGGCCCGAAAAATACCGGGCGGTAAAGCAGATGGTGCGGCAAACCCAGTCCAGCACCATCGCGGCCCACACCCCCTCGGCCCCCAGGCCAAAGCGGGCGCTCAAAAAGTAGCTCATGCCGACCCGCCAAACCGCCATCGAAAGCACTGACACCGTCATGGTAAATCGCACGTCGTTGGCCGCGCGCAGCACGTTGGGCAGCACAAAGGAGGCGGGCCAAAGCAGGATGGCGAACCCCGCATGGATCCAAACCAGCAGGCTGGCCAGCGCCAGCGTCCCGCCCGAGAGGCTGTACAGCCGCAGCAGCAGCGGCAGGCACAGCAGCAGCCCCGCGTTGAGGCTGCCCAAAATCAGGTAGGCCTGGCCCATCAGTAGCCGGGTGTAGCGGCGGGCCTGGGCCGTATCGCGCGCGCCCACGCACTGGCCGATCACCGTGATCATCGCAAGGCCGTAGGCCTGCCCCGGGATAATACCAAAACCGTCCAGGTTGTTGGCCACCGCGTTGGCCGCAATCTGTACCGTGCCGTACTGCGCAATCAGCGATACCAGCAGCACCCGCCCCAGTTGGAACAGGCTGTTCTCAAAGGCGCTGGGTACCCCAATATGCAAAATGCGCCCAACCATCTGCCGCTCCAGCCGCAGCCCAGCTACAGGCGGCACCGACACCGGCGCGTTTTCATCCCTTAGCGGCCGCAGGATCAGCAGCGCGCCCAGCGCCCGGCTGGCAAGGCTGGGCAGGGCCACGCCGGCCACCCCCATGCGCAGCCCAAAGATGCAAACCGCGTTGCCCGCGATGTTTACGAGGTTTACCAGCAGGCTGATCTTCATGCTGATCTTGCTGTTGCCCATGCTGCGAAACAGCGCCGCCCCCGCGTTGTAGATGGCCAAAAAGGGGAAGCTCACCGCCCCGATGCGCAGGTAGATGAGGCTGGCATCCATTACGTCCGGCTCGATGCGGCCAAACAGCCCCCGCAACAACGGCCGCGCAAGCAAGAGCGAGAGGGCCATAACGCCCAGCCCGGCCGCCACGCTGAGCAGCAAAAGCTGCCCGGCAGAATCGCAGGCCTTGTCCCGCCGGCGCGCGCCCAGGTACTGGCTGGTAACCACCGCGCCGCCAGTGGCCAGCGCCGCAAACACCTGGAAGATCAGGTTTACCAGCATATCCACCAGCGACACGCCGGACACTGCGGCCTCGCCCGCATACGATACCATCATGGTATCGGCAATGCCTACCGTCACGGCAAGGGTCTGCTCGATGAGCAGCGGGACAATCAGCCGCCGCAGCGCCACGCGGGAAAAAAGCTCTGTTTCGGTTTTTTCCATAAAAACATCTCCCGTTTTTTGTGCAAAGCAAACACGCCCAGTATAACACCGCCCCTCCCGGTTTGCAAGGGCGGAGGCCCGCATCCCTTGCCAAGAGCCCATATATTGGCGGGCCGGCTGTATCAGTGCTCCTTGCCCTGCCACTTGCCCCCAGCCCCCGTGTACCCTTTGCCAGGCGATGTTTCCCGGCCTTTTTGAAAAAATGCCGGGCGGCGGGCATAAAAATATGATACAATGGAGCCATTCAAAAAATCACCGAGGCCCCGCCGGCCGGGCAGGCCGGCCGCGGGCAAAAAGGGGGGTTCTAAGGCATGCGGCTGTGGGAACTGTTTGTCATTGCGCTGGCGCTCTCGATGGACGCATTTGCGGTATCGGTGTGCAAGGGGCTTTCGGCCGGCCGGTGCGGGCCGGGGGGCGCCCTGCGGGCAGGTCTGTGGTTTGGCGGCTTTCAGGCACTGATGCCGCTGGCCGGCTTTGCGCTGGGAGTGCGCTTTGCGGGGCTGATCGAGCGTATCGACCACTGGGCCGCCTTTTTCCTTTTGGGGCTTATCGGGGCCAACATGGTACGGGAGGCCGTTTTTGGCGGCGGGGAAGCCGATGCCGCCTCGGCAGGCTTTGGCCCGGCGGCCATGCTGCCGCTGGCGGTAGCCACCAGCATCGATGCGCTGGCGGTGGGGATTACCTTTGCCTTTTTGCAGGTAAACATTTTCCGGGCGGCCGGCATGATCGGCCTGGTCACCTTTGCTTTGAGCGCGGCGGGGGCCTGGGCTGGGAGCCGGTTCGGCGCGCGCGGCGGCCGCCGGGCCGGGCTGGCGGGCGGTATTTTGCTGATTGCGATGGGCTGCAAGGTGCTACTTGAGCACCTGGGCCTGCTGGGCTGAACGGCGGCAGGCCCAGGCCGGGCCCTCTGCCCCAAACGCCCGCGAGATGCCGCCCCCTATGCTGCGGACCCGGCAGGCGCATACCCGCCCTTGCCTTTCCCCAAAATAAAAGCATCCGGCAAGCTGGATCCCCAGCCTGCCGGGTGCTTTTTCTCCTTTTTGCCTGCATGCAATGCGTCGCCAAGGGCTCAAAACCCGCCCGCCGTGCGGGGAAAAGGCAGCACATCCCGGATGTTGGGGATGGCGGTGAGGTACATAATGAGCCGCTCAAGGCCCAGACCAAAGCCGGCATGAGGGGCCGAGCCAAACCGGCGCAGGTCGAGATACCACTGGTAGTCGGAGGCATCCATGCCCAGCTCGGCCATCCGGGCGGCCAATACCTCCAGCCGTTCCTCGCGCTGGCTGCCGCCGATCAGCTCGCCCACCCCGGGTACCAGCATGTCGGCCGCCGCAACGGTTTTGCCGTCTGGGTTCTGGCGCATATAAAAGCTCTTGATCTCCTTGGGATAGTCGGTTACAAACACCGGCTTGTGATAGATTTGCTCGGTAAGGTACCGCTCGTGCTCGGTCTGCAGGTCCACCCCCCAGCTTACCTTATACTGGAAAGCGTCGTTGTGCTCCCGTAGGATATTTACCGCGTCGGTATAGCTCACCCGTGCAAACTCGGCCTCGGCCAGAGCGTTCAGCCGCTCGGCCAGGCCCTTGTCGAAGAACTGGTTGAAGAAGGCGATCTCATCCGGGCAGGCGTCCAGCACATACCGGATCACCGCCTTGACCATCGCCTCCGCAGTGTCCATATAATCGCCAAGGTCGGCAAACGCCATCTCGGGCTCAACCATCCAGAACTCGGCCGCATGGCGCGGGGTGTTGGAATTTTCGGCCCGGAAGGTCGGCCCAAAGGTATAGATTTTGCCAAAGGCCAGAGCCATTGCCTCCCCCTCCAACTGGCCGGAAACGGTCAGGTTGGTGGCACGGCCAAAAAAATCCTGCGAAAAATCCACCGCGCCGTCTGGGGTGCGGGGCGGGTTGGCGGCGTCCAGAGCGGTTACCCGGAACATCTCGCCCGCGCCCTCGCAGTCCGACCCGGTAATGAGAGGGGTGTGCACATACACAAAGCCCTGCTCCTGAAAAAACCTGTGGATGGCAAAGCTGGCCGCGCTGCGCACCCGGAAAGCTGCCGCAAAGGTGTTGGTACGAGGACGCAGGTGCGGCATAGTGCGCAAAAACTCAACACTGTGGCGCTTTTTTTGCAGAGGATACTCGGGCGGGCAGAGTTGTAGCAGCTCAACCGAGGCAGCATTTAGCTCAAAGGGCTGGCGGGCGCCGGGGGTAAGTACCAGCCTGCCGTGTACCCGCATGCTGGAGCCGACGCCAGCCTTGGCCACCTCCTTGTAATTGCCGATTGTACCAGCTTCAAAAACCACCTGGAGGTTTTTGAAGCAGCTTCCGTCTGACAGCTCGATGAACCCAATATTTTTAGAATCCCGCACCGTGCGGGCCCAGCCGTACACCGTAACGGGGGTACCGTCGGCCGGCGGGGCCGCAAACAGGCTTTTGATAACCGTCCGTTCCATACAAATCCTCCCTTTTGCCCTGTCAAAAATGGCGGGCCGCCCCTAAACAGCAGGCAAAAGCCCATAATCCTGCCTTTACCCGCTGGCAAACAGTTTACTCCATCCCCGCAAAGCTTGTCAAGCCGGCAGCGGGGCCTGCGGTAGCCCCAAGCCCTGCCCGGGCCGGCCGAAACGGGATACAGGGAAAAGGCCGGTTTTATGCCGCCCGGGGCCCTGCCCCCAACGGCGCCCGAAACCGCGCTATTGCTCCAGCATCTGCCGCATGGCCTGCCCGCCGGCCTTAAAGCCCAGCACAAAGGCGTCCCGTTTTTCGTAGGTGTGATAAAGCTCCATCGCCTGCATCAGCTCGGCCAGCAAGGCGGCCGTTTCGTTGGGCGGGGCGGTGCACAGCCGGGCCTGCAGCGCCTCCACAAGGGCCCACCGCTCCCGCGAGGCCTCGGTAAGGGGCGGGTGCGGGCGATTGTAGACGGTATCCTCAAACAGGCGCTCGGCAATGCCTGGGGCTTTCATACGACGGCCTCCTTTTCCGGTACTTCATGTGCTGAATTATATCATTTGATTGCCATAAATAGCAAGTAAAGGCTATAAATCACCGCTGCGGGGCATGCTACCCTTATTAGAGGGTGATAAACATGCAGACGAAGTACGAACAGAAATATATCCGTTTTGGCCTGAGGGTACAGTATTACCGCAAGCTGCGCGGCATGACCCAGGAGGCCTTTGCGGAGCGGGTGGGCATCTCGTGGTCTTATCTGGCCAAGATCGAAAGCCCTACCCGTGCATTCGGCGTCTCGATGGAGACCCTGTTTGCCATCGCCGAGGTGCTGGATGTGCCGGAGGCCCGGCTGTTTGAGGATCCGTAACCCGCCGGACGCTGCAAAGCCCCCTCCCCGGAGCGCCAGCCTTTTGCCTGGCCCGCTGCCGGCCTTACGCAAACGCACAAAAACGCCCGCGCATCCCCAAAAGGGATGCGCGGGCGCTGTGCCAAACGGTTATACGGAAGGGGCCGCAGGGCCGGACGGGGCAGCCCGGGGCACCGGGGCGTCCTGCCCCCAAAGCTCGGCGATGTCCGCTCAGTCCACCCGCTCGCCGCCCCAGAAAAAGAGGGCCACGGTACCGGGACCGGTGTGGCTGCCGATGGTGGTGCCGATCCAGTTGATTTCCACCTTGCCGTTCAGCTTGGGAAACCGCGCCTCCACCAGGTCGGCCACGGCGCGGGCGTCCTCCTGGCAGGCCGACTGGCTGATGTAGCATTTGCCCGCGTAGTCCAGCCCGCCCTCGGCGTGCTCCTCCATCCGGCGCACGATCTCCTCGATCACCTTTTTCTTGGAGCGGATCTTGGCCCGGGGGATCAGCCGGCCCAGGTTGTCCACATTCAGCAGCGGGCAGATGCCCAGCAGGGTGCCCACCATACCGGAGGTTTTAGATACTCTCCCCCCCTTAATAAAAAAGGTAAGGTCGCTGGAAAAAAACCAGTGGTGCAGCCGCAACCGGTTGGCCTCGGCCCAGGCGTACAGCTCGTCCAGGCTCATCCCCTCGTCCCGCAAATCGGCCAGCTTGTCCATCAAAAGGCCGTAACCGCTCGAGGCCGCGCGGGAATCCACAATCAGCACCCTGCGGCCGGGAAAGGCCTCCTTGAGCTCGTCCCGGGCAAGGCAGGCCGAATTGTACGACCCGCTGATCCCGCTGGAAAGGCAGAGATGCAGGATGTCCTTGCCTGCCTGCAAAAACGGGGTAAAATATTCTATATATTCGCCCGTACTCACCTGGCTGGTTTTGGTGTCCGCCCCGGCGGACATCCTGCTGTAAAACTCGTCAAACGGGATGGACCGGCCCAGGTCGTCCGAATAACGGCGGCCGTCCATCGAAAAGTGGAAGCAGACATACTGGATGTCACGCGCGGCAAAATGCTCCGCCGAAAGATCCGCCGTGGAACAACAGCTCAAAACATACTCCGGCATCAAAAAGGCCTCCCCTGCATGCAGTAATGAACGGAGCGCACGCCCGGTCCAGACGGCCCGGCCTCCCGTGCGGGACGGGGCGCCCCTGTGATGGAATGGATGGGTCGATTGACAGTTACTTGTACGACCGTTATAATAATATTGGTTTTATAGAGGGATTTCAAGTCCTGCCGAAAAATAATTTGAACAAAAAGGGCCGATCGCACATGGAAGACAAACGCATCCGCAAAACCAGGCAGAACATCCAGCAGGCCCTGGTGCGCCTGCTGGCGCAAAGGCCGTTTGAGCAGATTACCGTTACCGAGCTGTGCGCCGAGGCATCTACCAGCCGGGTCACCTTTTATACCCATTACAGCGATAAGTACGAGGTGGCCGAGGAGGTCTTTGCGGGCATGACCCGGCTGGTTACCGAGGAGTACCGCGCCCTGCAGCAAAAAAACAACCCCCAAAAGGCGGCGGTAGTTAGCTACTGTAACCTGCTGGACTGTATCCTCAACCTCTATGAGGCCCACAGCGAGCTGTTTGCCTGCGCCACCCCCGAAAAAAGCCCTTTTTTGTATTTTTCGCTCTACAAATACCTCATCAAGCAGGTAAGCGAATATGTAGAAAAGGAGCGGGCCGGCGTGAGGCTGCGGTACCCGGTGTCTCATGTTACCGCCTTTTTGTGCAACGGCCTGTGGAGCTATGTCAACCAATGCCACGCCGACCATTGCCGCTCGGCCCAGATCCGCGCCAGCGCCAAGGCCCTTTTGCAGGACGTCCTGCAGAGCGGGGTTTTCAGCCCGCAGGCCGGCGGGGCGGAGTAAAGCAGGCGAGGGCCGCGGTTTTTTCCAAGGCTGCGCGCAAAGCCGGGCCTCAAAAAACCATCCCCCAAGCCTGCGCAAGGGATATGCAAAAAGGGCCGCCCCGGCTGGGGCGGCCCTTCGTGCATTCGGTTGTCAAAAGGCCTGCCGTTTACGCCTGGGCGGCCTTGTTGGCGCGGCGCGCCATACGGCTTACCTTGCGGGAAGCGGTGTTCTTGTGCAACACGCCCTTGGCCTGCGCCTTGTCAATGGCAGAAACAGCAGCCTTGATGGCAGCGTCCCGATCGGCAGCGTTGCCCGCGATGGCAGCGTCTGCCTTTTTGACGACTGTTTTCAGGTTAGACTTGATCGCCTTGTTGTGCAGGGTCTCCTTTTTGGCCTGAACGACCCGGTCCTTTTGCGATTTGATATTCGGCATTCGTACCACCTCCTTAAATCCCCAGAACAGTGCACTTTATAATAGCACATTCTTTGCCGCTGTGCAAGCTTTTTTTGCAAAAAGCCGCCCCAAACGCCGTGCACCGGGCCCCGCAGCGGATTGCTTCCTTTTGCCAAAGGGATAAGGGCGGTTTTTGGCGTATGCGGCGCCCGTATATGATTGCAGGGACGCAGGGTGGGCAAGAATCAAAACAGCACGCGCAGCAAGCGCCTTCGGCAGGATATCCGCGATGGAGCCGCGACAGGCGCGTGCCAGGCGGGCCCGCAGAGCGGGCGCCGCTTTGCAAAGCGGGCAAAAGGGCGCCTGCCCCCTGGGTTAAGGCGTTTTGGGCGCCTGCCCGGCCCAAGGGGGCGCAGGGACAAAACACGGCAAAGGAGCGAAAGCAGATGGCGGTTTACACCGATATTGCAGACGAGATTTACGGCAAAAGCCAGGGCACGGTACCGGCGGGTGTCCGCCTTTCCACCAGCCGCAGCGGGGCCATCACCCTCACCCGGGTGCAGGTTACCCGGCCGGGGCTTGCCCGGCCGATGGGCCGGTATGTTACTCTTGGCCTGCCCAGCGTAGCGGTGCTGGACGAAAAGGATGAGCGGTACATCGCAGCCATTGCATCCGAGCTGCGCGGCCTTTTGCCGCCCGCCGGGCCGGTGCTGGTGGTGGGGGTGGGCAACCGCAGGGTTACGGCGGACGCGCTCGGCCCCCGCACTGCCGCGCAGATTCTGGTAACCCGCAACATCGCGCCGCACTCCCCTGCGGCGAGCCTCGGCCTGCGGGAGGTGGCGTCCATTGCGCCCGGGGTATCCGGCGCAACCGGCATCCCCCTTATCCAACTGCTGGCCGGGCTGGTGCGCAGCATGCGCCCGGCGGCAGTGCTGTGCGTGGACAGCCTGTCCAGCAGCGAGCCGGCCCGGCTTGGCCGCACGGTACAGCTTACCGATACCGGGCTTTCGCCTATGCGGCCCGAGAGCGGCAAATGTATTACCCGGGAAACCATTGGCGCGCCGGTACTGGCGGTGGGGCTGCCCACCATGATGGAGGCGGAAGAGCTCTGCGGCGACCGGGGGCTGGTGCTCACCCCACGGGACCTCGACGGGGTGGTGCGCAAGGGCGCAAGCCTGCTGGCGCTGGCCATCAACAAGGCCCTGCAGCAGCGGCTCACCATCCCGGAGATCGGCTACCTGGCCAGCTAAAGGGCCGGGGCAGCCGCACCTATCCCTCCCGGCCTGCCCCCGCAAAAGCCGAGCCTACTCCCCGCATACCCGTACCCTCTGCCCGCATATCCTTGTAAGAGCCGGATCGGTCGGTCCGGGCAGGGGCGGGAGGCGAACGGGATGACAAAGGGGCGGCGCGCAGCAGGGGCGCTTTTGGCAGCGGCGGTTGCCGGCGTACTCTGCCTCTGCGCACGGCAGGCGCTGCGCCCGGAGGACCTGGGCGGCGCGGCGCTGGCCGCCGGCAGCTTTTTGGCAAACCCCTCCGCTGCGGCCAGCGCCGCACTGCGCGCTTTGCGGCAGGCCGGCACGCAGGAGGATGCCGCACCTCCGGCCGCCGCAGCCGGCGAGGCCCAAAGCACGCCCCCGGCCTTGCCCGAACCCTCCGCCGTACCGGGGCAAAACGAGGCCGAAAGCGCCCCTGCCCCGGGGCAGGGCGAGGGGCCCGCTGCATCCCCCGCCC